>CAYTKR010000061.1:8917-27324 GCA_964438295.1 uncultured Anaerolineales bacterium | reverse complement strand
AACCACGAGCGCAACCAGCGGGATAATGGGTGTGGCCTGCTCGACAATCCCCGGCTCGGGGATGGGGGTGCGCGTCGGGTCAGGGGTAGGAGTCACATCTGGGGTCGGTTCGACTTGACACTCGTTCGAGGTGATCACGATATTGTAGAAAATATCCTCCTCTGCCCCTTCTCCACTGCTCATGGTTATCCCCCACTCTCCCTCCTGGGGATTCAACAAGGTATAAAGGGTGATATTTTCCCCCAGTTGAACTGTATACCCTGGGTACCCAATTATTACGGTTACCCCCTCAGGATCGACAATTTCGAGTTGGGGATTCCCGGCGACATAGTTCAAGGCCAGGCTGATCTCGCAAACATTATCAGCCACAGCAACTGGGTCGAGTTGCGAAGGCTGATCTGGACTGACATAGCCGGCGATCTGTTCAACCTCACCGACGATCCCCTGGCGACAGGCCACGAAGAAGTTGACCAATTCCTCACCCTTTTTGGCAAAGAGGTATTCACCTTCTGTCTCGTCTGCCAGGCCGCGCAGCAATTGCCAATCCACATGGGCTTCGGTAGGTCCAATACCTACGGTACAAATAGTAGTATCCATCTCGTTGGCGCGCAGCGGAATATCCGCCAGGATCTGGTCAGGCCCTGGCCCAACGTTGGCATGTCCATCGCTGAGTAGAATAACAAGCATGGGGTTCGCAGGATCACCGTGTAAATTCAACTCTTCGAGTGCATCATCCAGGGCGTCAAAAATATTTGTCTGTGACTGTGTTTCAAGTTGTATGATCTTCCCTTCCACAGCATCCAAATTACTAGTTAATTCCTGAATCATCGCTGATTGGGTAGAAAAGATCACCAGAGCTACCATGGATACCCTGCGACCGGCAGTCTCATCCAGGCGAGATAGGTCCAACAAGGTTCTGGCGGCTAACTTGGCCAGATCGATTTTGCGAGGGATACCTTGGTCCTCTATGATGGCATTATAATTTTCTTTCATCAATTCGTATTGAGCGTCTGCGTAAAACTGCTCCCTCTGAACTCGCAGATCAAAGTATCCCAATGATTCCAGTTGACCCATGAGCGCATTATTTGTCGCTTCATAATCAGCACGTAGCGGGATATATTCGGGATTCCCAAGGTATGGAACCAAATCTCGCAGAGCTTGACGATCCTGAAAACCAATCGACACACTGCCACATGATTGATTTATCCAATGATCGTATTCGTCCAAGGTTTGGGATACGGCAAGGTTCAAAGTGAGTTGAGGATTCGGATCGCAGCCCAAACCCGCTAACATACGCCCAATCTCTACACGGATACTCTCCAGGCTGTCTCCGAAATCATTCTCAACAAACCATGTATCCAATGCATCACGGCTTGATTGGAAGGCCTCGTCTGCAGCAATTAATTCTGGCGTGTTGAGCACGTCAGCTATAGCCTGATTAAACTCTTCTAATTGAGGGTCGTTTTCTATGCTGGTAATTTGCTCAGAGAGAGCAAGCAATTCTTGGGGTAGATCATCGGTAAGAATAGGATGCCGCATACTATCGGAGACATCCAACACCAGCACGACCTGAATGATTTCTTCGGGGTCCTCGGGGGGATCCTGCCCAAAAGACTCAGCAAAGACAGCATTGGCAGGTACCAGCAAGAAAAGCAGACTGGCCAGGAATACCAAAAGATAGTTTCTGAACTTCATGGGGGACCTCCCATCATCGATGATTGAAGAGAAGGGACACGATTTATTCTAGCACAAGAAGTTCTCTACCGATATCCTGCCGATGTACTATCCCAAAATTAGGAGGGAATAGCGGCCCGCTCACTCCTAATTCTAAAGACCCTCACACCGGTTCCTTGAGATCCCAGTGAAGACCCTCCCGGATTCGCAGTGAAAGTTGACAGATTTGGGGGCATGGTGCGTGCGGAGCACGCACCATGCCCCCAAATCTAGAGTTCAGCACGCGACTTCCCAGAGATTCCCATTGAGGCTGAAATCAAAGAGTCTCAAAAGGAAGTATAATTGATCTTGAATATCGAAAGCATCGGTTCTTAAGTGATACCGAGGTGAGATTCCACGACCGTTCTCAACCAGACAAGAAAACACAAGAGAAAAAACCATATGCCCAAGGTCACCACCAGGCCGGTTGTCGGCGACGAAATGGCGGAAATTGCTTACTGGATGTCCAGCTACGCTTTTGGAGCTTCGCCACCCTTCCCCGAAAAAGAGGAGCGCTTCGAGGTCATTAAGGGCCGCAAGGGCATCGATTACTGGGCGCTCTTTGAAGATGATACACCTGCGGCAGTGGCAGCCAGCACCCCATTGACACAGAACGTGCGCGGCTCGATATTCCAGATGAGCGGTATCTACAACGTAGTCAGCCATCCGGAATATCGCCGTAAGGGATATTCCCGGCAAGTTCTTACAGCTTTGCTTAGCATAGTGCGGGACAAGGGCTGGGCGTTTACCTGTCTCTACCCTTTCCGGGAATCTTTCTACGAGCGGATGGGGTATGTCACATTTCCTCAGCCCCGCACTGTCAAATTCGACCCAAAGACATTGTCACCCTTACTCAAGAAAGATTTGGACGGCGTAGTTGAAATTGTCATGATCAGTGAGGGCTACGACGCCTACCGAGACTGGCTCTATGATATGCAGCCGCGAATTCATGGCATGGGGGTCTTCGAGCATGGAAATGAGGCTGCTGCCAAGGCCAATCAGAGTTGGGTTGCGATTGCGCGCACCGATGGAGAACCAATAGGGCTAATGCTGTATTCAATTAAGGGAGAAGAAGTCACCAAGTTCAATTTCCGCGCCCTTAGATTTTATTATAAGAATAGTTTGGGACGATATTTACTCCTGGAGTGGATCGCGCGTCACATCGACCAGACCAATGAAGCTGAGATCTGGCTGCCGCCTTTTGAACTCCCTGAAACTTGGCTGGCTGACATGGAAGTGCAAACAGAGCCGGCCTGGATACCCCCACTCGGCCGCGTTCTGGATATCGAAAAAATAGCTGGCCTACAAGTTGAGGCGGGGAGCTTCTCAGCAAAGATCAGCGATCCTATCTGTCCCTGGAATGAAGGTAATTGGCACTTCGAGTCTACCGATGGAAAACTGTCAATCAGCGTCAGCAAACAGGCTCAATGTGAGATGAATATCAACGCTCTTTCCGCTCTGGTTTATGGTACGCACGATCCCAGCGATTTTGAATTACGAGGCTGGGGCAATCCTTCGAAAGAGCTTCAGACGACTATGCGCAACATGTTCCCACGCATGCTGCCATTCTTGCATGAGTATTATTGATTATTTGAGGATTAGTGCAGTCCAGCGAAAAAACGGCTGGGAATAAAGGGTGGGGGCTACGCCCCCACCCTCTATACCCCAGCCTAATCCGCTCCAAGTGCGTAACTCCCATATTTGATAATTCTCTGAGGAGGTCATATGTCTACTGATAATAGAACCACTCCTGAGGTCATGATCTCCATCCATGATAAGGCAATTCGGGCAGAGGATCTCACGCAATTCGCTAAAGGCGTTCTGCCTGAAGTCGCCAATATTGCTGAGGTGGATGAAGCGCTGCTGTACCTGCACCCCGACGAACATCTCGAAACGTTGGGAATCCCCGAAGGGGATACTGATAAACTTAATGCGCTGCTTCCCATACATCTCGATCAAATAGAAAACCAAACTACCTTCCAAGAAACGATTGTGCCACCATCTGATTATTGGAAACCTAAGTCAAAACTGGTGTTGCACCCCTTGAAAAAAAATGGCTCTTGCGTTGGGGTGGTTGGACTGCTCCAAAAAGAGGAAAAACTCCCTGTTGCAGATGATCAATGGCATGGATTGATGGAGCGATTGGGTCGGCTTGCTGGCGGGCTTTCTGAGAGGTTAGAGCTCCAGAAGCAAGTTGGACGTCTCAATAATTACGTCACTGTCAGCTCAATGTTAGTGCAACCGCTGGGTTTGCACGACATGCTCGAGGCGGCCCTGTATTGCTGCATGGAGACCACCTCCGCTCAGGCTTCATCGGTGTTGCTCCTGGGAGAGAACAAAGAAAACTTCCATTTTTATCAGGTGGAGGGCCCAGCCAAGCCGGTGCTCGAAGCAGCGACCTTTCCAATTGGAGAGGGCATTGCCGGAGCGGTTCTGGAAAGTCAAGAAGCTGAGATTATCAATGACGTGCAAAACGACCCTCGTTTCTATAAAAATTTTGACTCCAAATCTGAGTTCCAAACACGAAATATGATCGCCATCCCCCTGACTGCGGGTGAAGAAAAAGTCGGCGTGCTGGAAGTGCTCAACAAATCAGAGGGCGCTGACTTCACTGAAAATGAGCGTCTATCATTGATGATGATCGCTGAAGAGATTGCCTTCGCCATTCACAATGCGCGCATTTTCGAATATGTGGTCAATAGTTACTGTCTGCAACGGCAAGGATTGAACACCTGCCGAAGCTGTAAACGTCCATTAGGGAATTGGACACCTTGCGTTAGATATCGGGAGAACATCACTGTTTTGAACATGAAACCGCCCACGCTCAATGACTAGATTCAAACTAGATTGTGGGTCCGATAGAGATTATGGATACTCAAGGATTTGAAGATTATCTCAAAAAGGGGGGCAGATCGCCTAACGCGGTGAGCAGGTGTCTCGAATATGCCGCCGATTTCGAGACGTTTCTACTTGAATTAAATAGAGATAGCCTGGATACGGCCCAACCGGATGATCTCCAGCGCTTTGTAGCAGAAATAGAATCTCAGCCCAAAAGTTCAGCAAAACTGCACCTGTGGGGGCTCACGTATTATTACGATTTCATCAAGAATGATGACATGAGCACATATGCGTCCTTGATGCGCCAGCAACGCATAAAACGCAAACCATTTCTTCTAAAAGGTTTTCGCGGGGTTAACCAGGCTCACATCGAGAAACTTGACAGCGCTGGCATTCGCAATGTCAACCAGATGCTCTCTTCAACTACAACAGCTACAGATCGCGCCAGCCTGGCCGCTCAAACCGGAATTCCCGAAGAAGGCATAATGGAGTTGACCAAGCTCTCGGACTTGGCGCGCATCCCTGGTATCAAAGGGATTCGGGCGCGCTTATACGTCGATGCCGGTATCGACACTGTCGAGAAGATGGCCCAATGGGATCCAGTCAAATTCCAGGAGTACATTGTAGAATTTGTCGAATGCACAGGCTTTGATGGCACCCCAACACTACCTGCCGAAGCTAGATTTTCTATTGAGTACGCCAAGAGACTACCCAAGATTACCGAATATTGAGGAGACGTGAATGAAAAACCTGCATCCCGATCTAGCCCGCATCGTTCTATCTGAAGAGGAGATCCAGAAAAAAGTCAGAGAGTTGGCCGCCGAAATCTCTTCCGATTATGCAGATGTTGAACGGCTCTACCTCATAGGAATTCTCAAAGGGGCGTTTATCTTCCTGGCCGACCTGTGCCGCCACTTGACCATCCCCCACATCGTAGACTTCATGTCCCTATCGAGTTACGGCAAATCCGGTTCGGTCAGCGGGGCGGTGCGCCTGATGTTGGACTTGCGCGACCCAATCATCAACGAACATGTCATCATTGTCGAAGACATTGTTGATAGCGGCAACACCATGGATTATCTGTACCATGCCCTTCAGGGCCGCGAACCAGCTTCGCTGCGTACCTGTACATTGCTGGAGAAAACGCGCGAGAGCCTTGAAGTGCCCGTAGATTATTTAGGTTTCACTATCCCCGATGTTTGGGTGGTTGGTTACGGCCTGGATTATGCCGACACCCACCGCACGTTGCCCTTTGTGGCAGAGCTCAAACCCGAGGTATATCAATAATAGCTGTTCTCAATATTCCAAAGGAGGCACCATCAATGCAAAAATCAACTACCCGACCTGCAATCCCCACTGAAACAGCAGTCGAATTATGCGCTCTTATACGTCTGGCAAATCGGGAAGATTGGCACGCCGAGGCTGCACGCTGGTGCTGGCTTTGCGAACGCGATCATCTCGATCAACCAGAGAACATGGGCTTTAACAAACGGCCAGGGAATCGAGGCTGCCCGCAGGTCAACTCCAGATATGCTAAGGAATACTTGAATTAAGGTGTGGCAAAATAATTATTCAAACAAAGCGATAGGCACTTTGGATGTGTCAATCACATATTAAAGAATAAGTGCGCCTATGTTTGGGCGCACTCTTCATAATTTTTGGTTTTATCAATCGTAGTCGTTAGGCAACTTTCACTGGCTTACGCTTCAACCAGCGGATGCTGTTAGAGCGACATTGGGGACAAATTCTCTCTGTGTTGGAATTGTAGATGCCAAGCCATTGATGATCACAGCGCAAGCAGTGGTAATCGGCAGGCTGGTTTTCGTCTTTGGGCCTGGGGTTGCGCGGGCCGGGAATTTTGAGTTCGGTCAGATCCTGACGGGTGGCTTCCACTTCTTCCAGAGTTACATCCTGACGAATACGTTCGGCTTCTTCCATGATGGTCTGCCAGCGGCCGCCTTCGGCTGCTGAACACCACTCCAACTGCAGACGTTCAGGACGAGTGCCGGCTTTCTCCAGCGCATCCCACAAACCATCCAATCTGCGCATTGTGGAGCGGTTAGCATCGATGTAATGGCAATCCACATAGTGGCAGCCAGATACCAGCACCATAGGTGCTCCCTTTCGAAAGGCGTACCAAACATGCTCGGTGCTGACCCTGCCCGAGCACATGGTGCGGATGATGCGGGCGTTGGGCGGGTAGGCCATCCGGCCCACACCAGCGGTATCAGCGCCAGCATAGGAACACCAGTTGCAGGCAAAGGTGACCACCGTGTTCATGGGATCATCTTCCAGCATGGCATCGATCTGAGCATAAATGGCCTGATCGGAGAAGTGTCGCATCTCGATGGCGCCAAATTTGCATTCCGCCGCGCAGGTTCCGCAACCATTACAGGCCGCGCTGGTGATCTTGGCAACTTGTTTCTTCTCCCAAAGGACCGCACTAAAGGGACATACCGGCGCACACAAACCGCATTTTTTGCACAGGTCTTCATCAACCACAGCTGTGATGGCCTCCACAGCCAATTTGCTTTTGTTCAGCATGATCCCTGCCCGAGAGGCGGCTGCACTGGCCTGCGTAACGCTCTCGCGCACATCTTTAGGGCTTTCGGCCGCGCCAGCGATGAATACGCCCTTCGTGGGGGTATCGACAGGCCTCAGTTTGGGGTGGGCTTCTTTCAAGAATCCGCTGGGTGATTTCGAAAGGCTGACCATCTGGCGAATGACTTCGGTTTCCGTCGCCGGAGTTGCTCCCACCGCCAAGACCAGCATATCGAATTCGTGATCTTCCAGCCGGTTGGCCGTCGTATTTTCGATCGTGAAGCGTAAATTCCCCGTCTCAGGATCCTCGAAGACATCTCCTGGCAACCCGCGAATGTAATGCACGCCATTGCCCTTGCTACGCATGAGCAACTCTTCAAAGCCTTTGCCAAAAGCGCGCAGATCCATGTAGAACACAGTGGAATCGATCTCAGGGTAATTATCCTTGAGATACTGGGTGGCCTTGATGGTGTTCATGCAGCAAACATTGGAACAGTATGGATTCCCCCTGTCAGGATCATTCGTGCGCGAACCCACACATTGGATGAACCCGATCTTTTGCGGCTTTTTCAAGTCGCCGGGGCGACCTAAATGACCCTCGAGGGGGCCGCCCGTGCTGATCAGACGCTCGAATTCCATGCTGGTGACTACATTGTCATATCGTGTGTAACCGTATTCATCTAACGCAGTGGGATCGTAAACATCCATGCCGGTAGCGACAATGATAGAACCCACATCGATATCGATGATCTCATCCTGCATTCCGAAATCAATGCATTCCTTCTCGCAAGCTTCGATGCACTTTCCGCAGGCAATTGGGTTTTGTCCCAGGCATTCATGCGCGTTAACTATATAGGAAGAAGGAACGGCCTGGGGGAATGGGATGTAGACAGCTCTTCGGCTGCCCAAACCCATCTCGAATTCATCGGGAACGACGACGGGGCAATTTACGACGCAATCACCACAAGAAGTGCATTCGTTCTCATCAACGTAGCGAGCCTTCTTGCGTATGCGCACCTTGAAATTCCCTACATAACCAGATATATCTTCGACCTCGGAGTAGGCCAGTAATGTGATGTTGGGATGTCGACCGACATCCATCATTTTAGGTCCGAGAATTCATATGCTACATTCGATATCGGGATAGACCTTGTCCAGTTGGGCCATGACCCCACCGATAGAGGGCCTCTTTTCTACCAAAGTAACGGGATGACCGGCATCTGCCAGGTCCAGGGCAGCCTGAATGCCGGCTACACCGCCGCCAATTACCAAGGCCCTATCGGTCACGGGGACCTGCTCTTCGTCCTGGGGGTAAAGCCAATGTGCGCGGGCAACGGCTACCTTGACGATTCCCTTGGCTTTTTGGGTGGCTAGAGCGCGATCTCCAGGAGTGACCCACGAACAATGTTCACGAATATTGGCCATTTCAAGGAGATAGGGATTCAACCCAGCCCCCTCAACACATTGCCTGAAGATCACCTCATAAGAAGTCGGAGAGCATGAGGCCACGACGACCCGATTGAGATTGTGCTCTCGGATGGCCACTTGAATTTCCTGCTGGCCAGGATCAGCACAGGTATATTTATTACCGATCGTGGCTACCACACCGGGCAAAGATTCTGCATATTCCAGCAGCTCTTCAGTATCTACCGTCCCGGCGATGTTCGAACCGCAATCACAGACGAATACTCCGATACGTAAGTTTTCTACTGTCAAAATTCAACCTCCTAATTGAGGGGGATAGAACGCGGTCAGCGTAGCAGCATCTGCGTCATCCGTTTTCCATTAAACCTTCCGCGATTAGCGTTGTTAAATCTCGAATTTCAATATCAATCTCATCGCCCAAAATGGGGTCGTTCTGAGCACATTTGAAGTGGATCTGGCATTTGATACACGATGTCACTAGGGTGTCGGCGCCGGTGGCTTTGGCTTCTTTCAAACGCTCAACCTGGATGCTCTTGCTGGTTTGCCCACAGGCTCGCCAACAGCTTGTTCCACAACACAGAGCCGCGCCGCGCGATCGGCTCATCTCGATTAGCTCAAAGCCTAAATCATCGATGATCTCACGGGGGGCATCATAGACACCCAGATGTCGACCCAGGTTGCAGGCATCTTGGTACGTGATCGTCGAACCATTTTTTGCTGCACCTTCAAGCTCCTGCGTGGCGAGAAATTCGACCAGGTGCACCACTTCCAACCCATGATCCCCAATGAATTGAGGGTAGTCAATCTTCAAGGTGCGGGCGCATTCTGGACAGGTAGTGACAATCCTTTTCGCCCCGCTTTCCTTCAGAATGTCAATATTAATCGTCCCAAGGGTCCTGAATGTTTCCTGGTCGCCTTCCCAAAGCTGATCATGTCCACAGCAGCGCTCTTCCGCCAATACCTGGGGTTCGATCCCTAAATGGTTCATAATCCTGACTGCCGCCTGAGCGACCTTGACCCCTTCGACATCCATCTTCTTGAAGAGTGGATCATAATAGGGCAGGCAGCCGACAAAATACACCGTATCCGAATCATCAGAAGTTTTTAGGTCATCCGTCAGCCAGCTTAGGCGGTTTTGGCGTTGATCGCGGTTTGACATCATTCTGCCCCAGGTTTGGATCATCTCACTGTGGGTGCAGTCACCCTCGCGGTCCATGCCGCGCGCCAGGCTGCGGGCATCCCTTAGAAATTCGGTGAAATGCACATCCGAAGGGCATAGCTCCGTACAGCGCTTGCAGATTAAGCACGACCAAAACAGCGGGTCATCCATGACCTCTTCGGTGCGACCCTGAAGCGCCTTCTCGATCAATAAGCGCGGACTGGTGAATTCACGCTCTTCCCACTTACTGATGGGACACACCGCGCCGCATTTTCCACAATCCAAGCAGAACCAGGCCCGGTTTTGATCGATGATCTCTTTCATCTCAGGCAACATCGGATGCACTTCCATTCAGACCGTTCACGAAATCCTGAACAACCTCTACGAATGTTTCACCTTCTCCGGCGCCAATCCATTCCAGCTTTAGCTGCTCTTCTCCATATCCCAGCAAGGCTACCAAGCCTTTGACCTCTTCGAATATCTCTTCTGCGCGCCGGTTGCCAAACTCGAAATGACATTCTCCCGGCGGACAACCTAGGAGCAAGACGCCATCGGCTCCTTTCTCGAATGCCTTAAGCACAATTCCAGGGCTGATTTGCCCCAGGCACATCACTTTTAGCGGATGTACAGAAGGTGAGTAGGTCAAGTGTTCGACGCCAGCGGTTTCTAATCCACTATAGGCATTCCAATTGCAGGTAAACACGATCACCTTAGGTCTTGATTGGGTAGTGCTTTCCTCAATTTTGTCTGGATGAATTGACACCATATGTAAATCCCTCACAATTAAATTGGACGCGTAAGAATTGCACTGAGCATAGCCTCTATCTGAGCATCTGTGGAATACCCAGCGGTAATTGCACCCGAAGGGCAATGAGCAACACAGGTACCACAGCCACTGCAAATGGTCGGGTCGATCCATGACGTGTGATGCCCATTTTCTTCAATCAACTCAGGGGCTCCAAAATCACAGATTTCACCGCAAGTTCCACAAGCCCGGCAGCGGGCTGGATTGACCGTCGAAGCTATGGGGTGCTGATTTTCAACTCGGTTCAACCAAGCAGCCAACCGGCCGGTTGCAGCAGCACCAGCAGTAGCTGGGTCTAGTTTCGGTTCAATCAGGTATACGCCAGGCCTGGGAGTTTCAATTCCAATCCCCGTAATCTGCCCCTGGGGAAGAGGCTTATGGCTTTCAAATGCTTTGAATAAACGGTTCAGTTCGGGCTTATTCTTTGGCGCTAATACTAATGCTGAAGCATGCCAAGAGTGACCATTTTGGGCGACGATATATTGACCACCAGCATGATCGACGCTATCCGGTAAGCTCTCAATTCGCCGTACTGAGATCCCACGATCTTTCATAGCAGAATGGCAATTATTTGCAGAATCGCTATTTCCCAAAATAAGCACCGATTTTTGCACTTTCTCCACCTCATTCAGTTTTGTGGGGGTTGCCATCGCTCGCGCCACAGATCCCGCAATCAGTGCCTTAGCCTTGGTTGTGGCTGCTTCGGGATCATCTTGATGCACCCAGGCGCACTGCTCACGAATGTTGACGAAAACAAATTTTGTGGCCTGATCGATGGTTCCAAGGGCGCTGGATCTTTCGGGCTTGGTAAACAACTGTAAATTATCCTTGCAGCGAATGCGCTGATAAGTGCAGCTGTCGCACACCTGATCGATGGAGCAGCATGTGCAACCTGCCACCACGATCCGATTCAGGCTATATGATTTAACCGCTACATCAATCTGATGAGCACCTTCTAACGAGCAGGAAAAAGGCAGCACTTCTGCGTGAATAACGCCAGGCCAGGTAGCAGCTCGGGCGCGAATTGACTGGGTATCGATTACTTTAGAAATCTCACCCTGACTGTCAGTACCGCATTGGCAGATAAATACCCCTGTTCGGTCTGGCTGAGTAGCAAAACCCGGTTTTTGATCCGTTGCCCAGGGACTTTTTCCCACTGCGTGGTTGACAGTGTCAATCAACCCAACATTGCCTTTTTGGTTTTCAGAACCATTCAGATATTCATAAACCTGATTTGCGACTGCCGAACCTAATAAGGGGTCTTCTGGGGCTAAGGTGAAAAATCCCTCCCCTGTCCATTCGTCATTTCCTTCCGAATCGTCTGCCCAAATGACAGCGCCGACATTTAGTTCAGGATAAGAATCCCGTTGATTATGAATGATTGCGCCGGGTTTACACACCTGGACGCAAGCCTGACACTCACTGCATGGACCGCAAGCCAGGCAACGACTGGCTTCAGCCATGGCTTGTTCAGCCGTATAACCCAATTCCACTTCTGCATAACTGCACATGCGCTGCTCGATCGGGATCGTTGCAACGCGGGTGCGTGGCTTGTGTGTCTGTTCAGCATCAGAAAGGTCTCTATCCGCGATTTTCACTTCTCTATTTGCATGAGAAATTTCGGGCAGATGCTCTCCGGATAGGTAAGCATCGATGGCCTCGGCAGCTTTGTTCCCCATCCCAATCGCTTCGATGACCACCATATTGGCATCTGTGACCACATCACCAACCGCGAAGACACCCTCACGACTGGTCATGAATTGAGGGCTATCAACCTGGATTTGGTCCCAGGGAGTGACATCGATCCCATCGCTTTTATCCAAGAAGTCCAAATCAGGTTTTTGTCCGATGGCCAATACGACTAAATCTAGATCGACAACGAACTCGCTGCCATCGATTGGCACCGGTCGGCGCCGACCACTGGAATCAGGTTCCCCCAACTCCATGCGGATGCACTCTAACCCCGTAACACCATTGGTCTCATCGCCGAGAACTCGCACTGGAGAAACCAGCAAATCAAGCCTAATGCCCTCTTCTTCTGCATCTTCGATTTCTTCTGGCATGGCCGGCATTTCAGCCCGCGTGCGCCGGTATAAGATGTTGACATCCTCGACATTGTAGCGCTTGAAAGAACGGGCAACATCAATAGCAGTATTCCCACCACCTAAGACTGCGATGCGGGTTTTGATACCTTTTCGGAGCACCTGAAGCAGATTTACTTCATTATGCAGGTCATTCTGTTGATGGATCAGGCTGATAGTTTTTAGCACATCAATGCCATGTTCTACGCCAGGTAGTTCTTCGCCAGGGATTCCCAAAGATTGGCTTTTGTGCGCCCCAACTGCCAGGCATACAGCATCATAGCCCATCTCGAACAGGTCATCCAAGCTGTGATCGCCTTCAGGGCCGATAGCAGTGTTGAGCTTTATTTCAACCCCTAAATCTTGGATTTGCTGGTATTCCCGGGCAATGATTTCTCTGGGTAACCGGTATCCGGGAATACCAATGGCCATCATTCCCCCCAGCACAGGCAGCTTTTCGAATACAGTGACCTGATAGCCTTTGCGTGCCAAACGATCCGCAACGGTCATCCCCCCAGGCCCAGCCCCAACGACTGCTACTTTTTTCGAGTCTTCTGTTATTGAATTCTCATTCTTGTTCCTTAGCTGCCCTGCTCCCTTACTGCCCTGCTCAACCTCCCAATCAGCGACGAAACGCTTGAGCAACCGGACACTGACTGATGAGTCAATCTCAGTGCGACGGCAGTTGATTTCACAGGGATGAGTGCAAACCCGCCCGCAGATACTGGGAAAGGGAATTGCTTCACGAATTAAATCGATGGCTTCTTGGAAGCGACCTTGGGCGATTAAGGCAACGTAACCCTGCACATGAACCCCACCTGGGCAGGTGTTCGAGCAAGGGGGTACCCCCAGTTTATCGATCGCCATGCAACCCGGCTGACCATCCAAATAGATAGCTTTGTGATCTGAACCTGGCACTGTCACAGGGCAAACCTCGACACACTCACCACAAGCTGTGCAAAGGGCCAAATCTACATAGCGTGGCTGCTGGCGCAATTCCACCTGGAAAACTTTTTCACTTTTGTCGAGCTTATTTATCTTTGTATTAGTCCACACGGTAACATTTGGATGGCGTGCAATTTCCAACATGCGCGTGTTCAACTTCGGGGAGCGATGAGACGATCCACCATTTGCATTCAAGAAGGGATTGGCCTCAATCAGGTGAACACCTATTCCTGAATCTGCCAAATCCAGGGTGGTTTGCAGGCCAGCAATGTTGCTGCCAACGATGAGTGCTTCTTTAGTCAATTTGGTTTGCCTCTTTGTTCATTTCACAAGAATTGCATCCAGCATCGCTTCAAGTTGATCGTCGGTTGAGCATCCAGCAGAGATTGCTCCTGAAGGGCAGTGGGCCGCACACGTGCCGCAGCTGACGCAGATGGCTGGATCGATCCAGGATGCATAGCGTCCGTTGGTTTCTACCAATTCGGGAGCGCAATATTCGCAGGTATCAATACAAGTTTTGCACGCCCTACAACGCTCTGGATCGACAATCGCAGCTGTTGGGGGACGACTCTCTGTGCGGCCAATCCAGGCTGCCACACGCGCCGCCGCGGCTGATCCCGATATGGCGGGATCCAGCTCTGGGTCGATGTAAAAAACGCCTGGCCGATGGGTTTCGAGACCGCCCCAGGTTGCATGAATCTGAGGGCGGCGGCGCTCCCGTCCGAAGGCGAGAAATTGTTTCCTGTGTTCTTCCAAATTATTAGGGATCAGGATTAAGGCCGAGGCACTCCAGGATTGCTCATTGACGGTCACTGAGAATAATCCGCTAGAGCGTTGGATTATTTCAGGAATTTCTTCAACTCTGTGGGTCGAGATCCCTAACCTTCCAAGCGTTTCCTCAACCCAAGATCCAGCAGGGCCACTCCCCAGCAGGAGTGCCGATTTTTCGATGGATCTTGCTCCGGCTAGTTTTCCGGGTGCCGCCTTGACCCGGGCAATTGTCGCCTCGACCAAGGATTTAGTTTTTTCAGTGGCAATTTGGGGCTCATCGGCATGAACCCAAGCGCACTGCTCTCGGATATTGACCAGTTCAAATCTTGCCAATCCTTTGGCAGCTCCGGGAACAGGCAGCATATTTTCGATGGGGTTAAAGAGCCCCAAATGATCTTTGGCGCGCACCCGTTGATAGGTACAGCTGTAACACACCTGGTCGATATTGCAGCAGGAACAAGCCGCCAAAACCACCCGATTCAGGGCATGCGCTTCGATAGCTGTATTGATCGTCTTGGCTGCCTCAGGCGAGCACGAGAAAGGCAATACCTGCGTATGATGTACATCAGGCAGTGTTGAGGTGTGATCGTGAACATCCTGTGTATCAATAATGGATGAAATTTTGCCACTCTCGACTTCATCTCCACACTGGCAGATGAATACCCCAATGCGATCTGATCCACCATTTGACTGGGAAGTTGCAGAAATCGGAACTTGTTGGCGATCGCCGAGAAATTTCCCCATCGCTTGGGCCGCGATGGATGATCCCAAAAGAACATCATCGGGGGAAATGCGATAAAGCCCCTGCCCATCAAAACTATCTAAGGACTGCGGAGCGTCTGCGTGATCCGCATAAATGATATTGCTGATGTGGATGCTGCTGTGAAGCTCCGCTTGGTTGTGATCGATAGCGCCAGTTTCGCAGACCGCCACACAGGCCAGACATTCACTGCACGTTCCACAGATCAGACATCGGTTTGCCTCAGTGAGGGCCTGTTCTTCAGTCAAAGGTAGATCAACCTCTGCAAAGCTTCCCACTCTCTCGTCTAAGGGGATTGCAGGGATCTCTGCCCGAAGCCGTTTTGAAGCATTGCTATCCTCAAATCGAGCTATGCTTTCTGCCTCACTAAATTCGACCATTCTTTGTGCGACAGGTTCTTGGACTCCTTTTTCGCCTCGCAAATAACGGTCGATACTGCGAGCCGCCTTGTGCCCCTCTCCGATGGCGTCGATGACGAAAAACGTCTGCCCCCGGTGTACATCTCCAGACACAAACACACCGGGCAGCGTGGTCATCATATTTTCGTTGCTGCGAATGCCGAAGGGAAAGCGGGTGTCTATGCTGCCATCATGGGGTAGGAAGGAGAAATTCGGTTCTTGGCCAATGGCCCAAATGACGATATTGGCAGGTAATATGTGCTCCGAATCAGGAATTTCGTCAAAGTCAGGGCGTCCGCCCTTGAATCCGCGGAAATCCACCTCCGCACAGCGGACCCCGACGATTTTGTTGTATTTGACGACAATCTCTTTGAAGGTTCGTCCAGGGCAAATCTCTACCCCTTCATCTTCAGCAACACCAATTTCCCAATCGAACCCAGGCATTTCGCCACGCGTTTCCAGACAAGCCATGCGGACTTCATCGGCTCCTAAGCGAATTGCCGAACGCACGGTGTCTAGAGCCACATTGCCGCCCCCAAGCACTACAACCTTTTTACCGCTCAGATCAACCTTCTCACCCAGGCAGGTTCTGCGCAAGAGATCCAGACTGAGCCAGTTATCGGGGTGGTTTGAGTTGCGGATGGGGATTTTCTTGGCTCGGTGAGCGCCGGTGGCGATCAGGGCGGCATCAAAGCCTTTTTCTAACAAACCTGGAATATCATCAATCCAGGAATCGAGCTTTAAATTGACGCCCTCATCGAGGATACGCTGGATTTCCCAATCAAGGAGTTCTGTGGGTAGACGGTGTGGAGGAATGCCCACCCGCATCATGCCGCCGGGAACAGATAAAGCATCGAAAACGGTAACCTCATAACCCAAGCGGACCAAATCGCGGGCCGCGGTCAGCCCTGAGGGACCAGCCCCAATAATGGCAATCTTAAATCCAACTGAGGGCTGAGGCTCTCGAAGCCCGGCGCCGGTTTCGAGATAACCTTCGGGTACAACCGGCTTATCATTGCGGTGTTCGTACTCCCAGTCGGCGACAAAGCGCTTCAGTGCCATGATATTCAGCGCCTCATCAACTTTTCCGCGCGTGCAGTTGGCCTCACAATAATGGTTGCACACTCGTCCGCAAACTGAAGGGAATGGAATAGCCTCTCGAATCAGATCGATAGCTTCCTGATGACGCTGTTGGGCAATCAGCGCCACATACCCCTGCACATTTATGCCTCCCGGACAGGTAGCAGAACAGGGCGGCTTTCCTGGTCGATCAATAGCCGCAACACCTGGCTGCCCATCGAGGTATATAGCCGTGCGGTCTTCCCCAATCACGCTCACCGGACAGACCTCAATGCAACTCTCGCAAGCTGTGCACAGAGAAGCATCCACATAGCGGGGCCTCTGCTGCAAATCTACGCGTATGCCCCCGCCTTCGGTTGTTGCATTTTCGATTGTGGTATTCGTCCAGACAGTGATTAGAGGGTGACGAAGAACTTCCAAAGCGCGAGCATTCATCAGGTGTGGAGCGATGTTTTCCGAGGAACTATTTCCAATGAATGGCGTCGACGCTACCAGATGTACAGGATTCCCCGAATCAGCAAGATCGAGGGCAGCCTGGAGCCCAGCCGTACTTCCACCGATGATTAGCGCACCTTTACTCACGAATTCTCCTTCGAAAATTTTATCGCTCTGACCGGTCTCCCGACCAAGTCACACCGGCATGGTCTGATACCCCAAGGGCATGCTTCGCGAAGACCGGCCTAAGCCGAGGGTTTAAGATTTCTCCTTGGCTTTCTCTCCTGCTTCAAATCCAATATCAAAGACTTTGAGATTAAGTTCCAGTGTTTTTGGCGGAACCGATTCAGCTACCGCCTCATGCATCGCTTCTTTGCTGACGGCACCGACAATAGCCGCCCAAAATCCCAGCATGACTGTATTGGCAGCCCTACTGGTACCAGCTTCTTCAGCAATCATTGTCGCGGGAATGCCATAAGTAACGATATCTGTGCGGTGGTCATCGGGTAGTTCTACGAGGCTGTCATCAATTACCAATGTGCCCCCAGAAGCCAATGTGGGAACATATTTCGCGTAAGCCCCCTGTGACAGAATGATCATGCTGCCTGGTTCGACCAGGTGGGGGTGATGGATTGGATCGCTGGAGATAACCACCTGCGATCCAGCAGCACCGCCACGGGCTTCAGGCCCATAACTTTGGGTGAAACAAGCTTCCACTTTATCGTAGATTGCTGCCGCAATACCAATAATCTTTCCAGCACTGATGATTCCCTGGCCACCAAAACCGCCTAATTGGACTTCAGCGCGCTCGATGTGATCTTTCCTGGCCGGGACATCGGGGCGGTTGTCGACAGCCTCTTTTTCTGCCAACCAGGTTTTCTCTGCGATGGCATCTCGTTGATCCATGGCGGCTTTTAAATCTGGCCTGACCTCATCGAGGAATTCACCTTCGATGATTTCTGTGATCTCACCAATCTCATTGAATTTGATATCCACATCTTTGGGGTGGACATCGGTCATAATTCGACCAACCTGTTGGTAATACTTCATGGTCTCCAGGCCGCGGCGGCCTAACTTTTGCTCATCCAGGCCGCGGCCTTCTTTGTTCCACCGAGCATAGGCGGTCGAACAAGGTGCAATCACTTCTACAAAGCTGAATCCTGGATGCGCCAACGCCCTCCGCAACGTCCATTCAAGTTGTCGGGCATGCAAGGTAGTCCAACGGGCAACGAAGGAGGCACCGCTGGCAGCTGCCAGATAAGGTAAATTAAAGGGATACTCGAAATTCCCATACTGGGCAGTCACCGCTCTGGCCTCGAAGGGCGTTGTCGGACCCACCTGTCCGCCGGTCATGCCATAATTGAAGTTGTTGACACACACCACCGTTATATCCAGGTTTCGGCGCGCGGCGTGGATGAAGTGGTTGCCGCCGATGCCGGCGATATCCCCATCCCCA
>CAYTKR010000061.1:0-8817 GCA_964438295.1 uncultured Anaerolineales bacterium | reverse complement strand
CCAGAGAGGACTATGACCTTTAGATCCGGATTGGCGAGTTTAAGGCCAGTCGCAAAGGGAATTGCACGTCCATGCGTGGTGTGGAACGAATCCAGCCGGAGATACCCAGGAATACGCCCTGTGCAGCCAATACCAGAAACAGTCGAAACCTTATCGAGATCCCAAGCCTCGTTTTTCTCCAACCACTTGAGTGCGCCGATAAATGTCGTCATCGCGGTTCCCAAACCGCAGCCCTGGCACCAAATATGAGGCAGCCGCTCCCCGCGCAGCAAATCGTCCATAGGGTGCAAGCCGGTTTCCCAATCGCCTTCATCGGAAGGTTCATATCCCAATAATCTGGATCGTTCGCTGCGATGCATGACTTCTTCAGGCTGTTTGGTCATGGCTTACTCCTTGCCTTCTTCTTTGAACGTTTTGTTTTCCCGGCAGCTTTGCGAATCGTTTCAAGCACGTGTTCGGGCTCCAATACATCCCCTCCCGCTCGGTGAACGCCGTATACAGGAGTTTGTCCCGCAACACAACGTTCTACTTCGCGGGCCATTTGTCCCATGTTTAGTTCAGGCACGACAATGCCTTTTACTTTTTTGGCCAGCGCGTGGACGCGTTCTTCTGGGAAGGGCCATACTGTTATCAACCTCAGAAAGCCTACCCGAATGCCCTCTTGGCGGGCCATTTCGATTGGCCATAGCGAGGTGCGAGCAGATATCCCGTACGAAATAACCAGCACTTCTGCATCTTTCAAATTCTGCTCTTCTACCTCGATGATGTCATCCTTATGCGTTTGAATTTTGTCTATGATACGCCTGACATTCCACTCATTGGCCTCGGGGCTCATGGCAGGATAGCCGCGCTCATCATGGGTCAGACCAGTAACGTGAATGCGGTAGCCCTCACCAGCAGATACCATGGGTGAGATGTATCCATTCCCGCCATTAGCACTATCCCGGTAGACGCGAAAATGTTCGGGTTCGACATCTCCGCGATAAACTTGAGGACGCTCAATGAGTTCGATTTCCTCAACCGGGGGGATGACAACTTTCTCGGTCATGTGACCGACTTCTGCATCGGTCATCACCAATACTGGAATGCGGTATTTTTCTGAGAGGTTAAAAGCTCGGATGGTCAAATCAAAAAGATCTTGCGGCGAGGTGGGGCTTAGGGCGATGATTTCATAATCCCCGTGGGACCCCCATCGGGCTTGCATCATATCTTGTTGTCCCACCATGGTAGGCAATCCCGTTGACGGTCCACCCCGCTGAACGTTGACCAGCACGCACGGGGTCTCGAGCATCACCCCGAGGCCCAGGTTTTCCATCATCAACGAAAATCCTGGCCCACTGGTGGCGGTCATCGATTTAATACCTGCCCATGACCCACCCAATATGGCGTTCATCGAAGCCAGCTCATCTTCCATCTGGACGTAGACTCCCCCTGATTGCGGCAATCTCACAGACATTCGCTCAGCAATTTCAGTTGCCGGTGTGATTGGGTATCCAGCGAAGAAACGACAGCCAGCTAAAATGGCGCCCTCAGCACAAGCATGATCTCCCAGAAGGAAATGCTCACCCGTCAACTGACCTTTGCCATTTTTCATCAGTCTGCATCTCCTTTCTGAATGGGGACCACTTTTTCTGGGGTACGCGTACCTCCATCTTCAATGTAGATGGCGAAATCTGGGCACAACAAGGCACACAAACCACAATTGACGCATTGCTCATCATCCAAGACTTCGGGAGGGTGATACCCTTTCGAATTTGACCTTTTGGAAATGACAAGATAGTTTTGGGGACAGAACTCAATGCAAAAACCGCATCCTTTACAACGGTCATCGATGATGTGAACGATACCGTGAGTAACTTGAATGCGTTCCCGGTCGAGAGGTTGTCTCCAATAAGACATGGATCCTCCTCGGTAGTACTATATCGATCTCAACGAATTAATTTATGAGATCACATTAATCGTATTAATAGGCATAAACCAGTATATCAAAAAAACAATTTGACCTCAATAGTGCTATTCGTCACTTTATTGCAGTTTGTTCTTAAGAACCTTTTTTAAAAATACTTGTGTGAAAGTGTTTTGCGGTTTGTGGCTTGAAATAATGTTGACCGGTTTCACCGCAAAACCTGTGTAAATGCCGGTATTTTCTCACATTTTATTTTGGGATTCTTTCCGGCATTTACGTACTATTGATTTTCGGATAAAAATTCTCTATAATAAGAATACATTTGCAACGGTTTTATAAGGGGTTCTTTAAAATAATCGGGGTTCAAACGTACTCACGCTGGTTGGTAGCGTGCTTCTCAATTAAACTTCATCGAAACTGCTTGCCTTGCGTGGCATTTATTTACTATGAAATTGTAGAAATGGCGCGATATCAAGATATCAAATGCGCTAGACGAAGTAATGGATCAGCAGCTAAACCCAAGGAAATTGCCATCAAAACTTAGTTTAACAGAGGAAGAAGGTATTATTCAAGTAGATTGGAAATCCCCTAAGAGAAATGTTGATCCATCTCACGGATAAGATCATTTTTTTCTAATGTTTCTATTTCAAGGAGGTCATAATGTCTGGAGGATACCTATTCGGATTCGGTACCCTGATTGTGTTTTGGATATTCAGCTTCATTATTACACAAGAGGCCAATCCCATCGCTCTGGCGTATTCTGAAAACCCACCAAAAGAAGGGGAAGGGAAAAAACTGAGCGCATCGAAGCTTCAAGCCCTGATATGGACAATGATCACATTGTTTACCTATGCGAGCATTTTTGGCACGCGCTTGCTCAGCGCATCGTCATCGAGCCCCGTTTCTGAAATGCAATTGCCTGATATACCTTTGAACCTGTTGGTATTGATGGGTCTGAGTGTAGCTACGGCTGCTGGCTCCAAAGGCGTGACTATCTCTTATAAAACGCAAGGGATTATCGGGAAAGATGGAGGGGGGCTAACCACAAATTCAAAGGACGAACCAGATCTCGTTAAAACTCAAATGCTGGTGTGGACGGTTGTCGCTGCAGGGATCTATCTAATCACTGTTGTTGATAACATCAATCATTTTCGATATGTGATGCCTGATGTGGAAGGTGCTTTACTTGTCCTCATGGGCGCTTCCCAAGGTGCTTATATTGGGAACAAGCTTGTAAGCAAAGATATTGGCAAGACGCCCAAATTAATTGAAGTATCACAAAGCATCGACGGCAATTCTCTCACGCTTGAAGGGGAAAATTTCGGACAGGAACAAGGCGCAGGATATGTAAGACTGAATGACACGGTCGTAAGAGAAGCCGGTAACGAAATACTCTCCTGGTCAGACTTCAATATCCAAGTGAAAATCCCTGCTCTCTTCAAAGATGAGGATGAAATCAGGGTCAAAATCAATCGCGATGGAGAATGGAGCGAGGAGAAATCCTTGCTGCCCGTGCCCGATCTCGCGGCTAAGACACTTGAAAAAGTAATTGAACTCGTAAAAGGAAAATTCAACCTCAAACTCGACTTGATCGGAGAGGTCCCCCCAGATACTGAGGAGCATTGGGAGGTCACCCATCAATTCCCTGCCCATTCCGAAGGCTATCGCAAACAAAAAGACACTGAAATCACCCTCGGATTAAAACACAAGAAGACTGAGGTTCCCAATTTAACAGGAAAAACACTCGCAGAGGCCCAAAAATTGGTCGGGGGCCAATTTATCTTATTGCCAATTCCTTCCAATGTAGAACTAACGAAAGTGATCGCAAATCAAAATCCTGATTATCCTACTGAATTACCTTATCAATCTCCGATCACTGTGATGTTCCAAGAAGATTGATACTTCGTAAATTGAATGACATAACGAAAGGTGAAATTGATGAGTAACGTTGAAAAAAACAATAGAGTTCTTCTGATTGTCGTCAACTTATCGTCTGAAGAAGGATCAAAGCTTTATGGGTTGTATGAATGGTTCGACAAAAATTGTATCTCGCTCGCTAATATGGTCCTCGGTGATCATTATCGGGAAATCGTGCCCCTGAAAGACCATGTTACCAGCAGGTTTTTCCTCGAGCGACTGATCAACCTAGCAAATGCTCCTTCTCATGAAGCAGTTGACGTAATTCTCAGCCTGCATGGTTTGAATGGAAAATTGTGTTTTGGCAAAGAGCGAATTCCAACCAAAGAAATTAGCGAAAGGCTTCGAGCCGAAAACCTGAAAAACAAACTCCGACTGCTTTATTCTGGCGCGTGTTATGGAAACACGCACAGCGCCGATTTCATCAAAGCCGGCTTCCGAGTTGCCAGTGGAGCGATCGGCGTGGCGGCCAATGGTGCATTCGACTTCCCCTTGCAGATGTACAATTGGGCAAAGGGCGAGACCTATGAAAAAGCTGTGAAAGCCGGGAACCTACCAATTGGAATCGACATTTCAGACGGCATTGCGCGCGCTTTGGGATACGACAAAAACGAAGTCAACAGTTTCAAACGTATCAAAGGGAATAAAAACACGTCCATTAACTCTCCGGCGAATTAGAAACTATCGATTTCCAAGAAATTCGAATAAAAATATGGCAGATTCTTCAATAGAATTTGCCTTTTTTACTAGCCACCTGACACTTTTTGGTAAAACATGAATTGGACACGGATTGACACTGATTTTCACGGATTTTTTGGAAATATATTTTTAAAAAATATATCCGCGTTTTTCCGTGAAATCCGTGTACAAAACAGACCCTGTCGGGTAACTAGTTTTTTTACAAACTTGGTCATAGGGTGATAATGAAGTACCGGAAACCACAAATTGCCACCCTCTTTACCCGCTAAATCGCATAAAAGGCTTGACAAGCATTCCAAAATCTGCTATCATATAGTCAGTCCACCCGGTTTAGCGGGTATATCGAATGAAGCAGGAGCAAATTATGGCCAATCTTGAGTTGATCGCCCCCCAGAAAATCGCCACATTCAGGTTTTCTAAAGCCCCCGTGCACAATCTGTTGTGCAGCCTGTTCTTGCTCAACGACGAAAAAGACGAGTTTTCAGATTGGGTAAACAAAATGATCGAAGGGCTATCGCATGATCAACTCAAAGAGAACAAAATGCTCACAGGAATTGCCTCCCGGTTTCTCGAAGGTCGTAACTGGGAAAGCTTTCCAGCCTGGCTGGACGCGATGGAGGCTCGCGACCCGCAGGAAATGCAGGATTGGTTGATTGAGGATTTCTTGAAAATCTCTGCAGAAATCATGGGTGTACCTTCAGAGGAACTCCCTTCCCCAGCAGAGATCATGGCTGATGATGAGTTTTATCTGGCCACATACCAAAAGGTTTACGAGAGGAAAGGCTACGATTTTGATCGTGACTACCACCAGAAGGAGTATCACCTTCTCTCAGATCCTGTCGTGGCGAAAGGCAAGATCATCACCTATCTGCGCCGGGTGTGGAGTGAACACCTAGAAGACGAATGGGAGCGCATCCAGCCCATGCTAGAAGACTCGATCAAAGCCTTCCAAACTCTGGATTTTTCAGACCTGTCCACAGAAGAAGCCCTCTTGAGAATTACCGGTAGGGACCAGATGCCCCAAATATGGGAACATTGGATCGCTACAGCTGAAGAAGTGGTCATCATTCCTTCTGCGCACATCGGGCCATTTTTGATGACCATGGACAAAACAGAGAGCACAGTCTGGTTGGTGGTGAGGGCACGTATCCCTGAGGGAGCAGGAATCTCTTCACCCACACTAACCCGCTCTGAGCTGCTAATGCGCTTGTCCGCACTATCGAACGATACCCGCCTACGAATCTTAGAATTATTAAATAGTAAAGGTGAACGAAATGCTTCTGATATTCAAAATGATTTAGAATTGACCCAGTCTGCTACTTCAAGACATCTCACACAACTTTTTGCCACAGGTTTATTGCACCAACGGCGGCTGGAGGGCGTCAAACATTACAGCATCAACTATGATCGCATACACGATACCGCAGACGCTTTAGTAAGCTATTTGGAACATTAGTTATATTGGAGAGTGAACAGTGTTGAAAGACAGGTTGCTTGTTCTCGATCTGGTCGAAGATGGCAAGATCTCAGTTCCCGAAGCCGTGGAGTTGATCGAGTCAATCAATATCGATGAGCCGAGCAATGGTTCCAGTGATGACTGGCAGAACGAAAACGAGATCGTAATCCATTTGTATATTGAGTAGGTTTATTCGTCCCAACCCCCTTCCCAGGAAGGGCGGACTTAGCAAAAAATATGGTGCCAGAGTAGCTAGCACCATATTTTTTTCTTTTTTGCTAAATATTTACTTTAAAACCTTTTCAAACACCAGCCAGGGAGGGAGGTGCTGGAACCCCAATTCAAGGTTGAGAGTATAGCCTGGGTCGCCCTCGAAAGCATCATCCAGGATGTATGTAGCGCCGTTGAGAAGCGCATAATCGATTGTCCTAAGTTTGAGAGCTAATTCGATATTTTTGCACTGGTGACTGGGGATCACCCAGGTGAGGTCTGCTTGTAAGGTTTTCTCGTCTTGGCGAGTGAGACCGCTAATGCCCACTAACTGGTTGCCATCGACTGCAAAGAAGAAGGCCTCGGGAATGATCGCAGGATGCTGAATATCGGACTCAAATTGCTCTAAATACCTCCGCACTGGTGGCTCATCCGAGGGCATATCCTGCAAGATATCCCATTCTAGATCCCACCACTTAGGCAGCCAGTCAGGATCGCTTTGGCGTAGTTCTACCAGAGAAATGATGGAGATTCCTATTGATTTCATTTCGCTGGCGATCGAGTCGTAAGATGAATCATCGAAAGTCAATAAATCTAACGCGAACTGCGGCTCTTGCGATTTACAAATAAAGCCGCGCTTCTCCAGAAATTGGATTGGATCAGGTTCGCTTTCACGCGCCCGAGATTTGAGCGTCTTAGGACTAAGAAATTCAAGATCCTCGATCAGTCGCTGATAAAGATCCGAGCCAATCCCATGGCCCCGGAAATCTGGATCGACTTCGATCCAGATTTCGAAGACCCCTGTGGCTGGATACCAGATCGATTGCCCGTAGGTAGCATAGGCCACAAGCTGGTCATCGATTTCTGCAACCAAGCGTTGATGGGTATCCGGATTGTGGATGGCATCGCAGTGCCTAATGGCATCGGCAATTAGGGTTTGATTTTCTTGATCCTCGCTCAAAAGTGAAGCTAAAATCTTATATTCGGACTCGGATTTTTGAAATGCACGTATCGTATGCATGATATATTCCTTTCACACAAGTTTACCCTGGTTTGCAGCACTAACACTGCGGAGACGCTAAGAGAGCTAAGAACTTCTTATTTTTTTCATTTCGTCCTGCGCTCCCTTTATAGTTCATCTTCGCACTATAAACCATAGGTAATTGTTTCTATATTCTAACTCTGAAAATTTATGTGAAAGGTCAGTTCGTCATGGGTGCTTCTCCCTCGTTTGTCGGATCGTGCGCCCGTAAAGTGGAACTACAGGCAGGATCAACATTGCTGAAGCGGTCAGGGCTGCGCGTATCGTGCGCAGATTGCCTAGCGCGCCGACGATTGGACCCCCGATCATCTGTCCGAAGGCATCGAGTTGCGCCGTCATAGAGAGCATTGTGGCGCGGACTTTGGACTCGATGTGTTTGTTGATCCAGGTGTCGATAAGAGGCCCAGTTAGTCCGCGGGCGCTATCGATGAGCAAAGTGGCCAAGATCGCCAGATAGAAATTCCTAGACCAGGCAAAGGCCAGCAAGCCTAACGAAATCAGCCCATAGATGCCGCTCAGCAAGCGGGCGACTTTGACATGATCTTTTGTATCCAGCCGCCTTCTGACTGCTTCGGTGAGACCCAAACCCAAGAACAATCCCAAAACTCTCATCAAGGCAAACCACGCGACGATGGGGTCGCCTCCCCATGGCGGCATGGGAAATGAAAACTGCGTAATGAAGTGAGCTTCAGTCAATCGGTCGTATCCTTCGCTGTACAAACCGACAAAGACAGCGATGACAGCAAAGGTCATCAAAACCGGTTTGGCACGCGCGAGCTGAATACCGCCTTTGAAGGTAGTAATCATTTCGTTCCACGTATTCCGTTTTTTCTTGGGAATAGGCTGAAAGCCGTTTTCTGGCATTGTCGCAAGACGAAATACTCCCAGGAAAAGGAAGATCACGCCACCAACAATGATAGGCAAGCGATAACTGATATTTCCCAACAGCACAAAAAAGGGAATACCGATAAGGCTACCAACGCGGCGGAATTGGGAAGCGCGCAGGTACACAGGACCAACATTGTCTACACCGACTTCGTCGGCTATCCAGGCTGAGTGCGCGCCGCTGATGAAGGTCCAGGCGGTGCCCCAGATTACTTGGGCCAGCAACACGATCCCAAATAAGGGTAAGGTTGCTTCCACCAGGAAACCAATCCCAAACATGAACGTTCCAATGATCACCGATAAGCGCCGCGAATAAACATCAGCCACGACCCCGGTGGGAATTTCTAAGATGAAGGTTGTCACCTCTAGGGTGGTGCCCACCAAGACCAACTGCAATGGATTCAGGCCCACTGTTTGCACGCGGTACAACTGATTGGCAGCAAACACGATCGAGAAGATCAACCCTTCGCAGAAGAGAGAGATCCAATAGACCAACCTGGCGTCGAGTTTTTTCATTTAGTGAATTCAACAGTAGAGACGCAGCATGGTTTGATGTAGTCAAAGCGTCGATATTTGAAATAGGGATATTTCCTGAAACGATTGCTTTATCAGCGTGAAGAACTACAGAGTTGATTAGTAAATTAGCTACTAGCTACCTATCACTTTAACAAATAAGGAAGAAGGTTGTCGCAGGTTCTTGAT
>CAYTKR010000060.1:0-28790 GCA_964438295.1 uncultured Anaerolineales bacterium | reverse complement strand
CTTGAAGTGTGGTTTGCTGGGAATACGGGGTGGGGGCTTCGCCCCCACCCCCTATTCCCAGCAATTTCCTCACCGAACTGCGCAAGTTATAAGATTATTTCTCGAGGTTTAGGAGCAAAAATGATCGATCCAGTCATCTTTACAATCAACTTAGGGAAAATAGAACTCGCCTTCCGCTGGTATGGGCTGCTGATCGCCATCGGCGTGATGGTCAGCGCCTGGATCACCGAAAAAGAGATTGTGCGCCGTGGTGGAAAATCTGATTTCGTCTGGGATGCGATGATATGGGTGCTGCCTGCGGGAATCATCGGAGCCAGGGTGTGGTATGTGCTCAATGACATATTCGGCGGAGGGCGAACCTTTCTAGACAATCCAGGGCGTATTATCCGCATCACCGAGGGCGGACTGCATATTTTTGGCGCCGTCCTTTTCGGACTCGGAGCTGCATACCTGTATGCCCGACGCCACAAAGTTGATATCCTCTTGATCCTGGATTCTGTGGCCCCATCGCTGCTCATTGGACAAGCACTCGCGCGACCAGCCAATTTCATAAATCAGGAACTCTACGGCCCTCCGACAGATCTTCCCTGGGGCATTCCCATCGATGGCTTTCACCGCATCGCTCCCTGGCATAACCTAGCCCTCTACCCGGCAGAGACCACGCGCTTCCACCCGACGTTCGCCTACGAAATGATCTGGAACTTCATGACTGCTGGCCTTATTCTGTGGATTGCGCGCCGCTACGAAGAGAAGATCAAACCAGGAACAGCCTTCGCCAGTTGGCTCTTACTGGCAGGAGTAGGCAGAGTGATAATCGAAGCCTTCCGCCCCGACCAACCTCGCATCCCTGGCACTGATTTGAGCTGGTCGCGACTAGTCTATGCGCTAATGGGCCTTATCGGCCTGATCTGGCTGCTGGTCCGCTACGAAATCATCAAATTGCCATTCCTCTCTTCCGGGCCCGAAAAATATAAATTGCCTGGCAAAAAGTACCGCAAACGTTAAGATGACTGAGAATAAACACACACATCTCCCCGATCCACCACGCGGGTTTAAGGCCATTCTCTGGAGGCTACCGATCTGGTTATATCGCTTGAAGCTGGGTTGGATGTTCGGACACCGCGCCTTACTGTTGACTCATATCGGCCGGGTCAGTGGTAAACCTCGCCAGGCGATGCTGGAAGTAGTCCATTACGACAAGTCAACGAATAGCTATTATGTGGCTTCAGGGTTTGGGGAACAGGCCGATTGGTTCAAAAACATCCGCAAGCACCCCCGAGTAACCATTCAGGCCGCGGGAAAACAATTCCCCGTGGTCGCAGAGCGCCTGACAATCACTGAGGCGGAAGAAATTTTCAGGAATTACCACCTCCGTCATCCCAAGGCCCTGCGTGGACTCGCCAAACTGATTGGCTACCAAATCCCAGAGGATGAAAATGATATGCTGGCCTTCTTCAAGGAACAGATTCCCCTGATCGCATTTCGACCTCGGTGAACTCCAGAAATGGTGGTATGGGGGCGTGCTCCGCACGCCCCCATACCACCATTTCTATCAACTTTCACTCTAATCCTAAAGAACCAGAGTGAATCTTCAAAACCCTGATATTATTCAGGGGTAAATTCTCCTGATGGGCAGTCACTATCGTTTATAATGAGTGCATCAGAAAGATTCTTAGAAAGGAGAACCGCTATGGGCAAAGAGACCAAATTATTCAAGAGTGAAGAACGCAAGAACCGTGGTGAAGTAAGTGAATTCCTACATCTGTTGGCAGACAAGGTCAACGATGGCCAGGTCGTCCTACGTCAGGGTAAAGAAGAAATCAACCTTACTATGCCACACAACCTGATCTTGGAAATCCAGGTTGAAGATGAAGACAAGAAACGCAAAGGTATCCAACACAGCCTGGAGGTGGAAATCAAGTGGTTCGATAATGATTCCTCTGGCGGACCCTTGGAACTCGGATAACCAACTTCAACTTTAAACAAAAAGACCGGCCCTTGATTAGATCAGAGGCCGGTCTTTTTGTATACAGGTCAAACCCTATTCTTCTGACGGGGGATTAAATATCATCTCAGCAAACCCGAGAATGTAATCCAACACATTTGGATCATAAAGCTCATCAGGGTCGATCATCAATGTGCCATGTGCTCCCGTACCTTCATAGATAATCAATTCGTAGAGATAATCCACTGCCTTTTCACACGTACTGGCTGAATAATCTCCCTTTCCTGCAAGACAACTCAATGGAATTGTGGGATCAGCTTCAAACATCTTCTGGGCATCTTCTGTATAGTTGTTATCGATGTAGCTCCCTGGGGAAAGAGAAATTGCCCCAACACATAAAGCCTCACCCAAGCTATTGAATGCATCGCATGCCCAAGCGACAACATCGGCCCCAATGCTTGACCCAATGCCAATCATCAATGGCAGAGAACCAACAATCTGGGCATTTTTTGCCACCTTGCCAGCCCCTAATGCTGCGGCAGTTCGGGGCATCTCAGAAGCGGTTTTGTAAGCCGCAACGCCATCCAAGCCCCAATTTAGCGGAGTGCCTAATCCAGCCTGACTTTCACCAAAATCTCTGAAATCAAAGGTGAAGACTGAATATGAAATCTCTTCATCCACAGGCGGGAACCAGGATGGATCCCAATGAGGGTAAGTTCCCGGGGGCTCAGGGCATCCAGGCATCTCTTCAGGTTCCTCATCGAGGCGGTTCTGCAACCAAGGCGCAATTCTGCACCAATCCCGCTGATCGCCACCAGCCCAATGCATCAGAACGATCACCGGAGCGTCGGCATATTTCGAGGCATAATAATATCCCACCAGGTTCTTGCCATCTTCCGCTTGGAACTCCACCATCTCGGGATCTGCTGGCAAGTTCGATAATTCAACCTCTGGGGTTTCCTCTGAATAGATTGGTGTCCCGAGCGGCATTGGAGCTGCGGTTATCAGGAACATGACCAAACTAAGAACGATACAAATCGTTTTACTCATAGCATCCTCCTTTGCTAGTACAAGCACAATCGGAAAACTCTATAAAATATAGTAGCATATAATCGATAAAAAATAATAAGTACCTTAGTACTTCTTGATCAAATCTCGACGAAATCGCTGAACAATGATTAGATTAGGAGGGTATAAAAAATCATTGATATCCGTTGGAGGTATGGATGATCAAAAAACAATATGTAAAATCTCGACAAGTCAGTAAGATCACCTTTGAAATCCCGCAGGAGGAACTCCCCGAGTGGGTGGACGTCCAGACGGTCCACCTCGTAGGTGATTTCAACGATTGGGACCCGGCAGCCACCCCGATGAAAAAACTCAAGAACGGCACTTTCAAGGTCACCCTGGATCTAGAACCCGGTTGCGAATTTCACTTCCGCTATTTACTGGACAGCGAATTCTGGTGTAATGAATGGCATGCTGACGGATACGCTCCCAGTGGTTTTGGCGCGGACAATTGCATCGTAACAACACCCACTGCATAAACTTTCGTCCAAACCTAGCTTTCTACTCCCCACATCGTTATAATCCGGCATCTTAATATCGCGCGAAGGATTCATCGTATGAAGTACTCTGGCGTATTGCATCGCTATGGACATCTACTCGATTTGCCCGACCACACGCAGACGGTCAGCCTGCTGGAGGGAGACACGCGTCTGATCCCCGTCCCCAGGCTGGCTAAAAAGCTTGGGGGTGGATTTTCATTGTTCATTAAATTCGAAGGCCTTAATCCCACCGGCTCTTTTAAGGACCGTGGCATGACCGCAGCCATTAGTGAGGCAGTTGGCCGAGGGGCAAAAACCGTGATCTGCGCCTCGACGGGCAATACCGCAGCCTCGGCGGCGGCTTATGCCGCCCGGGCTGGCTTAAAAGCCGTGGTTCTGATTCCACAGGGGAAGGTCGCCACAGGAAAACTCGCTGGTGCTGTGGCATATGGCGCGCAAGTCTTGCAAATCGGCGGGTCCTTCGATGATGCACTAGCCATGGTGGTAGAGATTTCAAGTAAACACCCCATCGCTTTGGTCAATTCCATCAACCCCTATCGCATCGAGGGACAAAAGACCGCCGCATTTGAGATTTGCGATTCACTCAAGCAAGCCCCCGATTGGTTATGTTTGCCTGTGGGTAATGCGGGAAACATTACCTCGTATTGGGCCGGGTTCAAGGCCTACGACCAAAGCAAGGGCACCGGATTACCGCGTATTTTAGGTGTGCAAGCCCAGGGATCTGCTCCATTAGTGCTGGGCCACGCAGTCGATCAGCCGGAGACCGTGGCGACCGCCATTCGCATCGGCCGTCCAGCCAGAGGAGAGCAAGCCCTTCAGGCTGCTGAAGAATCCCAGGGACGCATCATCGCTGCCAGCGACGAAGAAATCCTGTCCATGCAAAAAGATCTCGCCAAAGAAGGCGTGTGGGTCGAGCCAGCTTCCGCGGCGGGAGTAGCGGGTTTGGCCAAACAGATTAATGAGAATCAAATTGATTTGCGCGGCAAACGCGTCGTCGCAATTTGTACCGGTCACGGCCTAAAAGATCCCGATATCGTCACTACTGCCATGCAAAAACCACGAACATTGCCTCCCGAGCTCGAGGCCTTAGAAGAAATTCTTTTTTCCTGAGAGAAAATCATGATCCATCACTACACCAAAGTCACTGTCCAGGTGCCAGCCTCCACCGCGAATTTAGGCCCAGGGTTCGACTCAATCGGGTTAGCCCTCGACTTATGGAATCAGGCCTCCTTCATGCTAACTGATGATGGATACCATGTTCAAGCCGATGGAGAAAACGCCGCAGAAGTTCCTAAGGATGAGGGTAATTACATCTTGCAATCTTTTTTGGATCTCTATCGCTACCTTGGAGAAGAAATCCCGCGCGGCGTTAGCTTGCGCTGCATCAATCGCATCCCCTTTGCATCAGGGATGGGTTCGAGCACAGCAGCCTTGCTATCAGGACTCTTGGGAGCAAACGAGCTATTGGGATCACCATTAGACAAATTCGACCTGCTCAACCTGGCCACGTCAATGGAGGGCCACCCTGACAACGTTTCTCCGGCGCTCTTCGGCGGTTTGGCAATGGGCGCAATCAAGGACGATGGTAGCGTGCTCCTGCATCAGATCCCTATTTCCATCATGCCCATCCTGATCATACTCCCAGACGTGGCGTTGCTTACGGAAGAGTCACGCGCCATTCTGCCCGAATTCATCCCCCGTGCAGATGCAATTTTTAATCATAGCCGCACGCCCTTCGTCATCGAAGCGTTGAGATCAGGGAACGTGAGTTTGTTAGCCGAAGCTACACGCGATCGACTACACCAACCCTATCGCTTCCCGTTAATCCCAGGTTCGCGCGAGGCATTGGAAAGAGGTCGTCAGGCTGGTGCTCTCGCTGTGACATTATCAGGTGCAGGACCGGGAATTTTCGTTTTCCCGGGCGAGAACCGTCAGGCGATCTCTAAGGAGATGATCAACGCCTTCTCAGATGCAGGAGTGTCTGCAAGAGCGTTCCATCTTGCACCCAGCAACCAGGGTGCGAGTGTATCCCCTCTCAAATAATGACGAATTCCTACTCACAAGCGTTTTCTTCGAAATCGATCTCGATGCGAGTCCCCTGATCGGACACAATATCCATTTCTCCACCGAGTTGTGTCACTAATAAAGATACGATTTCAAGTCCCATATTGCTCGAATCAGATACATCGAAATCTGTTGGCAGTCCAACGCCATCATCGATTACGCTCAGTATAATTTTTTCTTGATCGTCCTTCGTCATTCGCACGAGAATTGTTCCTTCGGGAGAATTTCGGAAAGCATGCTTGAAGGCGTTTGAAACAAGCTCATTCACAATTAGACCACATGGAATGGCACAATCAATATCAAGGGTTATACCCTTTTCAATTTCTACAAGACAGGTAATGCTTAGATCGATCTGTTGATAAACCCCTTCTAACTCCGCAACCAACATCTTTACATATCCGAAAAAATCAATTCTAGAAAGGTCATTCGAGGAATACAGCGTTTCATGAACTAGAGCCATCGCAAAAATCCGCTGTTTGCTATCTTCGAAGAGCGATACTGTGTCTACATCGGCGATCCTTCTCGATTGCAAATAAAGAAGGCTGGAAACGATTTGAAGATTATTCTTGACCCTATGATGGATTTCTTTGAGCAACACCTCTTTTTCGCGCAGGGAATTTGTGATTTGCTGATTGGCATCTAGTAAATCTCTCGTGCGCTCCTTCACCCTTTTTTCAAGATTTTCTTTCGCTAATCTCAACTCCCTTTGGTACATTTCCAATTGGATATTTTTTGTTTCGATATCCTCCTGGTATTTCAAGAATATATGGCTAGCTCCATAGGCAATAAAAAAACCGCAAACTCCTGCGATGATAGCCCCAAGCAAGACTGATTCTGTTTCACCCAGCGCAAAGATTGCCCCAAGGGTCAAGATTTCAGATAAGACTAGTGAAACCAAGCCCAAGCGCAGCGGTGTATTTAGAGTAGAGGAATAAATCTCCGTTATCTTGCTCATCATAGATCCGGCTCTAATACACGGACTTGCATTGATCATTAAAGATACTCCCTCCTGGTTATCAAAGCAAGTTCGAACTACTTGCTTCAATTATAGCCCCAATTTTCTGATAACACTTGAACTCGTTCAGGTTCACTAGGAATTGCAAAGGATGTAGCCAGATCCGGCACAGCCTCTGAGATGCGATACCCCACATCCCGGTCTCTGCCACACACCCCAGGTTCGGTCAAGAAGTGTTGGAGGATTCACAGATTCATTGGTATTCATTCAATGTATGCAGTAAATCATCAAGTTTAGGGAAGGTATTCGTGCCACCAACGCCTGTTACCGTAAATCCCGCTGCTAAACTGGCAAATAACATGCGTTTTTCTAAAGGCCAATCTAGCAGCGTAGCATATAGAAACCCTGCATCGAAAGCATCACCTGCCCCAATGCTATCAACCAAATCCCCTACCATGATCGCACTTTGATGATGTTGCCAACCCTGCCTGAAAATTGTCGCTCCTTTCGCCCCTTGTTTAATAATCACAAATTCAGGACCAGCATCTAGCAAAACCCTGGCGCATGCAGCGAGATCTTGCTCCGCCGTCAGCATGCAAGCCTCGGTCTCATCACAAAAAAGGATATCGACAAATTCCAGGGCATCCTCGATAGCCAACATCCAGGGAGCCGGCATGGCAAACAAAGGGAATTGAGGGTCCATGGTGGTCAACAGTTGGCGCGTTTTCGCTTCTTGGAAGATTTCGACGGTTACACCATGCCAAACGTCCCTGAAATGGAGATAACCACCACTATGCAGGATACGTGCATCGAGGAGTTCGTCCATGGCGTCTGGAGAATACGATTGGGGCCAGGGTTCATGCGTTGGCAAGCGGTATGTCAGAGGTCGCTTGCGGCTGCCGAACAGCAACATATAAACACCAATCCCAGCCAACGTATCAGGCACCATTTGAATGGCATGGACATCTACTCCATCGCGCCGCAAGGAATCAAAAATGAAGGCACCCAAAGGGTCGTCGGGAATGCACGCGCTGACCATCACATCCAATCCCATTTTGGCCAGGTCGCTGACGTTGTAACCCACAGAACCCGCGGCAGTCATTTGCATATCTGCAGGCCCATCCCAGGTTGGCAGCGTAGACCAATCTTCAGGGCCCTCGCCCACGATCAATAGATCGACATTCAAGGGCCCAATCACAGATATATCTCTCGGCATAACAGCATTCCTAGTGGGTATCCTTCGGGAAAAGCCAATTCCAAACCTTGGCATGACGGGCGATATCCGCGCGCTGGCAATCGGGATTGATGCCACCCTGCGCCACCGCGCTCCAATAGGGCAGCAATTGACCAGGCAAGATGGCCAGCACAGAGAAGATATTGGGGTCTGTCTCATCCAGCCTGAAGACATCATCGACCTGTTCTGCAACACGCTCATCTTGCTCGCTGATCAGGGCGATAGATGGCGATTTGAGCATATATGACGCCTGGGCAACGTCGCGCAGCGCCTCGTAGTTGGGATCATCCAATGGCGCCACGACAATGGTCAGAATGTCGTGCTGGGTCAACCCTAAGGCTCCGTGGATATGTCGTCCAGCGCACATGCCTTTTGTGGGAATATGGCCCATCTCGTCGTACTTGAGTGCAATCTCCTCAGCGGTACCTTCATTCGCACCGCTGCCAACAGCCAAGATACAGCGCACATCCCGGTAGCGATGCGAAAGCAGCTCGGCACGTTTACTGACCCATTCAAACATCTCATCGAATTTATCCGCCGTCGAAATTAACCTCCCCCTCAGGTCATCCCAATCCCGCTCCTCAGGTCGCGTCAAAGCCCCAATCTCAATAGCCAGCCAAACCGAAACAGCCAGTCTGGTCGTATAGTGGAATGTATCCGAACCACCCGTATCGAAGCCCCCCGAGCACACGATGACTTCATCACATTTCTGCGTAATCGGACTCCCGTCAATGCTGGTAAAGGCCACTTGATATGCGCCTAATTCCTTGGCCTTGGCTGCAGCGCGATTGCTGTCTACGGTACTGCCGCTGCCAGAATAAGAGAAGAATACATATTTCGAAAAATCGATCGGATGTCCGTACACAACATACTCTAAGGAGTCCAAATCTCGGGCATCCCAACGCGCGAAATCCCAAAACGCGCCTGCAGCCGTTTGGGCGACGAATTGCGAGGTGCCCAGCCCATGACCAACCATACCGATAAAGCCTTTCTCGACCAGTCTTTGCGCAATGGCTGGAACGACTTGCTGGTTGTTTTCGAAGGTATCCCTCAGTGCGGCTCCCTGGCTCTTGATATCCCCGTAAAGATTAAATGGATGTCCTGTTTGGGGTTCGGTACCCAAAGCCCGATACATAATGGGATGCTCAGCCGTGCCCTCGATATGGCGGTCGATATCCCCTTCGATACCCCATTGTTTGATACGTTTTCCGGTTTCTCGTTTGTAATCGTTCGACATTCGTTCGATCTCCTTCACTAAGAATAATTTTCCTTTGGTGACATGCAATTTGGGGACGATTCCCAATGTTCACAGAGAGTCGCCAAGAATCTATGCGTTCGCCTCACCCAACGCATACCGTAAGATCTCTTCTTGATTAGTTTCTTCGCTCTTCAGATCCGCGACGATGCGGCCATCGTGCATCACCAAGATGCGGTGCGCCAGGCCGAGCACTTCAGCCAACTCCGAAGAGATTAAGAGGATGGATTTTCCAGCCGCAGCCTGTTCTGAGATCAACTGGTAGATCTCGAACTTGACACCCACATCAATGCCCTGAGTCGGCTCCATCAATATGAAGATTTCGGGATCGACTGCAAGACAACGACCCAGGACAACCTTTTGCTGGTTGCCCCCGCTGAGGTTGTAGACATACTGTTCCATGGTGGGGGTCTTGATATCCAAAGCGCTAATCTGCTCCCGGGCGACTTCTTGCTCTTGCTGCCGGTTGATGACACCCATCCTGCTCGAAGCCCTGCTTTCCAAAACAGATAACGAAATATTTCGGCGGATGTTCAATTCCTGCAACAAGCCGTCCACCTTGCGATCTTCGGGCAAATACGTGATCCCGCTCTTTATGGCTCGCTTTGGGCTGGGCCTGTATGGTTTTCCACGGACATAAAGTCGCCCGTTATCGATGGGAATGGCACCAAAGAGTGCCTTACCCAGATCGGCCTTGCCGCTTCCGGAGAGTCCGGCGATTGCCAACACCTCTCCTTGGGCAAGTGAAAAATCGATTTCGTTGAGAATTTTCCCAGAGGATAGATTCTCCACCCGCAACACTTCACCTCCCTTGGTGCAGGCGCGCTCCGGGAAAACATTCTCCAGCTTTCGGCCAATCATGGCTTCGATCAGTGAATCACGACTGACCTCGTCAATGGGCCTGGTAAGAATATGTTCGCCATCTCGCAAGACGGTGACCGAATCTGCCAAATCAAAGATCTCATCCAGTCGATGAGAGACATAGATGATCGTAACGCCACCCGCGCGCAATTTGCGGATATTTTCGAAGAGCGCTTGCGCCTCAGCCTGATTCAATGCCGCGGTCGGCTCATCCATGATCAACAACTTGCTCTGGTTAACCAGGGCTTTGGCGATCTCCACAACCTGCTTCTCGCCAACCTTGAGCTCACCAACCAGCATTTGGGGAGAGAGATGATGTGCATTGAGAGAGGCGAGCACCGTCTCAGTTCTTTGTCGCAGGGTCTGCTGATCGATCAAGCCCCCACGGGCTGGCTCATTGCCCAAGAGGACGTTGTACATGATCGTACGATCCGGAAGCAGGTTCATGATCTGGTAAATGGTGGCCACATTCTTATCAAGGGCATCTTTGGGATTTTGGGGAGCATACGGCAAACCATTCATACGGACGACGCCCCCAGGATCGGGTTGTTCCGCCCCTGATATGATCTTGATGAGTGTTGATTTCCCTGCCCCGTTCTCCCCTACCAACGCGTGTACATGTCCCGAGAAAATCTCAAAAGAGACTTCCCGCAAGGCCTCCACACCAGGGTAGGTCTTGCTCGTTTCCTGAATTTCCAGAAAGGGGGTTTCATTCATCGGACTACATCCTCACCGTTCGCAGTCGGTCGAGAGATAATGCGGTAACCAAAATGGCTCCGGAGACGATGCGCTGTGCGTAGATGCTGACACCCAGCAGGATCATGCCGTTTGTGATGGTGGTCAAGAAGATGGCCGCGACCAGGGTGTTCAAGATTTTGCCGCGCCCTCCCGAAAGGCTAGCCCCACCTAAAACAACGGCAGTCAACACTGGGAAAAGAAAGTCCGACCCCATCCCCCCGGTTGCAGTACCCTGGCGGGCGACCTGCATGATCCCACCCACACCAGCTAGCATACCCGCCAGGGTGAAGGCTGCCAGCTTGACATTATCGGTATTGATGCCTGCCAACCAGGTGGCCTTCTCATTATTTCCTACTGCAAATATGCGCGCCCCAAAGACCGTATGCCGAAGCAACAAAAAGGCCAGAAAGTACAATACGAATAGCACGATCACGGGAACAGGGATAACTTCGAGTATACGTCCACGCGACAAGAATTCGATGGGGTCGATCTCATCCCCAAAAATCGTCTTGCCTTGGGTGTACACAAAGGCCAACCCTTCTAAAATACTCATCATCCCCAGTGTGGTGATGATAGGATTGATTTTCAAGCGTGTGACGATCAACCCATTGACCAAGCCAATCAGCGCCCCAATCGCTAAAACTACAAGAGCTGCGAGATATGGAGGCAAGCCAAAATTGACCAGCGCCGCGGCCATAGCGACGCCAGTCAGTGTAAGAATGGAAGCCAGAGAGATGTCCATCGTACCGAGCAATACGATCAAGTGCTCACCAATGGCAAGAATTCCGATGATGGTCGCCTGGCGCAATATCGTGAAAATATTGTTGGGGGTAGCAAACGAATCTGTGGAAAAGCTCAGAAACAACCCCCAAAGAATAAAAATGACAATAAAGCCTTGTTCCCCCAGAAATTTGATGACGCGGTTGCTAAGATTGCCGACCCCTTGCTCTGGTGTTTTGTCTGGTTTGTTGTTTGGCATGTTGTTCCCTAATCAAGTGAGAAGGTGAGAGGAGGGATCGAAAGCACCCTCCCCTCATTTGCTTCGATAAGGATCTTCCAGGATATAATTCAAGGGCCGGGTTCCTGGTACATTGTTTTTGCCGAAAAAACTATCTAAACTGTGTTTAGCACGGTATTGCCGTGATGCTTACGAGGAACCCGGTCCCTTTGCCAGGAATCCCTTATCCCATACGCTATTCAGCCGTCATCAAGTTGACAGGCACCCGGATGTTCTGCGGAATTGTGCTACCCGCTAATAATTTGACGGCGGCCTTGATGGTCATCCGGCCGGTCTCAGCTGGCGCAGTATCCACTGTGCCCCTGTACATCGTGCCCGAGTTGATATATTCCAACGCCTGTGGTTCGGCATCGATGCCTACAATGATGGTGTCTTCAGCAGTCTTGCCAGCGGCTTCAAGGGCTTGCATGGCCCCATATGCGCCTGCATCGTTGATGCTGACCACCACGTTGATTTCAGGGTGCTCTTGCAGAGCTGTCTCCATTGAATTCAGACCAAACTCGGTGGTCCCACCCAAATAGTTGCCAACGATCACCGCGTCAGGCGCGCCTTCTGCCAGGGCAGCTGCAATGGCATCGGCTCGAATGACGACGTTGGGCACATCGGGGTAATCGAGGATTGCCACATTGGCCGCGCCATCCAATTCATCGCCAATCAATTGAGCTGCGTATTGACCCGCTGCCGCACCCAGATCTTCATCCTCAATACTGATGGTGACTCCTCCATACTCGGCAGCGTTTCGGCCGGCATATTGGACGATAAACACTCCAGCAGCCGCGGCCTCTTCAAGCGCCGATTGGACACTCGGTGGATCGAACACGCAAACCACGATCACATCCGCACCGCCAGAGACGAAGTTCTCGATGCCGCTGATCTGCTTCTCGACGTCGATCTCTGAGTCGAAGGTTTCGACCCCTAAACCAACCTCTTCAGCATAAGCGACGGCCGCATCAGGGACAGCAGAGTGATAGTCCGTAGAGTATGTACATGCCACGATACCAATGAACGATTCGTCGTCCGCCAGGTGTGCTTTCGCCCCGGCGATCTCACCCTCACTTGGTTCCAAATCATCGGCAGTTCCCAGACCTTCAGAAATCAGGGTTGGTTCGCCATATGCAGGTTCGGGCTCTTCCACTTCTTCAGCGGGTTCTTCTTCCACAACCTCTGCTTCTTGAACGGGTTCAGCAGCAGGCGCATCTTCTTGGGGGCTCCCACATGCGGTCACCAAGAGGGCAAAAACCAAGAGCAATCCAAGTAGAATAAATCTTTTTTTCATCCTTCCTACTCCTTATCATCGTACAAATTGCTATTGTTGTTGCACCACATTTCCACCTCATTTTCGTGTGGTACACGCGATTGAAAAAAATTGTTATCAGTTCACCTCCTTAAGTGTTTTGCGGTTTGTGGCTTGAAATAATACTGACCGGTTTCACCGCAAAACCTGTGTAAATGCCGGTATTTTCTCACAATTTATTTTGGGATTCTTTCCGGCATTTACTTGAGTGATTTGATCGCTTCCGAGCATTAAGATTCGTTGATCGCTGGATAAGCATCATCAAGCGCCAAGATGCTATGAACAGTTTGCTCGTCACTAATCAATACATTGATTAAACTTCCCCGAATTGCTCCAAGTAACGGAGCTACTTTATCCGGCCCACCGGCAACGCCAATCGAGAGCGTCGCTTCTTTAATGTCAGCAAGATCAATTCCAACAATTCGGTCATTAAATGCAGTTGGTTTTTCAAAGCCATTGATATCAAAGAATCGTCCACAGATGTCCCCAACTACCTGTCCATGCAGGTCATCGAATTCTTCTTTGTTTAGCAGCCCAAATCGGGTATACACCAGGTCACTTTCTATCGAACCCAGACCTACGACGAAGATCTCTGCGCCACGCGCCTGTTCTAGCGCTTCTAGCAACATGGGATTCGTGGAGATGAAATCCTCCGACGATCCTGAACCTGGTCCCAAGATTGCCGGCGCACTCATGTAGATGGGACGCCCGCCAAACGTTTCAGCAGCTTCCCGGGCGATTTCGTTGTAATCGATGCGGTGAGCCTCGTGACCCAAGTTGCCCATAGCCTGAACGACAACCACATCAGGGATTACACGTTCTGGCAGGGCTTTGACCAGGGCGTGTAAGGTACGCCCACACCCCAGAGCCAGTTTTTGCCCGGACTGAACGAGCTCACTCAAATAATTGGCACCATAACGCCCAATAATACTTCGCACAGCATCGGGGTCACTATCGAAAACCGGAGCCACAACCACGCTTCTCAATTGAGGATAGCGCTCTATGAGGCTCTCGCCCAAATCTGAAACTTGTTCATCGGGGGCGATTATTCGAATCTGTACGATGCCCATTTCGCGCGCTTTGGTCAGATATCTAGATACTTGGCTACGCGAAATACCCAAGCTGCTTGATATCTCAGACTGAGTACGATTTTCCAGGTAATATGCCCGCGCTACTTCTACAATTCGAGATAAAATGGGATCATCCATATACGCACACTTGTGCATTCACATTTGTTCATGTATACTTGCAGTATAGACAAATAATTCACAAAAGTCAAGTACCAACACATTTATGGTAAAAAAACACACAACCCGTATACTGCTCGTCAGACACGGAGCAACGAACTGGAATGATGAAAATCGCATTATCGGAAGGTCCGACCTGCCCCTGTCCGCCAATGGCGTAGAGCAGGCCACACAACTGGCGAACAGGCTATCGAACGAATCCATTGACGCAATCCTCTCCAGCAACTTGAAACGAGCTGCAGAGACGGCAGAAATCATCGCAGAACCTAGTGGACATTCCGTGGTGTATGATGCGCGGCTACGGGAACTGGATTTTGGACTCTGGGAGGGGTTGACTGTCCGTCAAGTCGAAGCCGAATCGCCCGGAGCATTTGAGCGCTGGAAGGAGAACTCAGGGCTTTCACCACCCTCTGGCGAAAGCCCTCAAGCGATTATCGATCGCGTGCAAGCATTTAATGCCGATCTTAAAGAGAAGCACCTGGGAAAAACGATCTTGATCGTCAGTCATGGAGTCATCTTGCAAGTGATGGTGTATTCACTGCTGAATCTCCCCTACAGAAATGATTGGACCTTCTACATGTACAACGGATCCATTTCTGAAATGAGGATTACATCTAATCGGACAGTAATGGTCTATTTGAACGACACCAGCCACCTGACAACCTAAGAAGGTTTGGAGGAGTTTATCACCTGAAACGTAGTCTGCCTGAGATAAGGGGTGGGGAGTTGCTTCACCCTCTATCCCAGGCAATCGTATTGCTAAGCAATCACTCATCTAGCGCGCACAGATCATTCACACTCTCTAAATAATTTCTGAACATCTTTTTGCTATCCTTTGGGCGGATCCAAAAAAAGAAAGACATGTCGCAAGACAAAAAACACACAAACACATGTATGTCATAAGGAGACAAAAAGATGAACAAGAATAACAAGTTCCCCCTCATTGTAGTTAGTTTACTGGTTTTGGTTCTGTCACTGGGCGCCATGGCAATCGCCCCCTCCCCCATTGCGGATCCTGGCGAAGGATTTGGCCCTGGTGGTCGAGGCGGACGTGGCGGAGGTTCTCGCAACAATGAAAACTTAGCTGAAGCCCTCGGTATTACCTCAGAAGAACTTCAGTCTGCTTTCGAAGAAGCCCGCTCCAATGCTGGCCCAGATGCTGAATTCGAAGATGCTTTAGCCGCAGCATTAGGCATCAGCTTGGCTGCGCTGGAAAGCGCACAGGATGCGGCGCTAGCTCAATCGCTAGCCGATGGCGATATCACGCAAGAACAGTATGATCAGATCGTGGCCCGCCAGGCTGTCCAGGAATATCTGGATCGCGATGAAATGGTCGCCGATGCACTGGGACTCACGGTAGCCGAGTTACAGGCCGCTCAAGAAGCTGGGCAACGCATGCCTGACTTGCTAGAAGAGCTGGGCATCGATCAGGAAACCTTCCAGGCCAATGTTCAGGCAAGCCAAGAGACTGCATTCGCTCAGGCTGTAGCAGATGGTGTCATCACCCAAGAGCAGGCTGACCAATTCCAGGAAGGTGGCTTCGGCGGACGCGGTGGTCCCCGTGATGGTGGCAAAGGCGGACGCGGTCCAGGTGGTCAAGATGGCCCCGGTGGTCAGGGACCCGGAAACCAGGGTGGTCCTGGTCAAGGTGGTCCTGGTCAAGGTGGACCAGGTCAAGGTGGGCAAGGGATCCCTGGCGGTAATAATGGGTAATCCCTAAGCAAATTCACCAAAATCTAATCTATCGAGAGCGGTGTGTGAAAAAACACATCGCTCTTTCTTTATAATTTTTGGCCTCAATCAAATAGGATGATTGAGAGACTCATCGGCCATTTCAAATTTGGGGGTCAACTGCTAAATCTGGAGAGAAGCAACCACTGATTTCTCGAAGTACTTCGTATTTGTCATAATGAACGAAGTGAAGCATATCGTGCAGCAGAGAACGAACAAAATAGTAAGGCACGAGTTAAAGGAATTACGCTATACTAAGAAAATTATTGGATAACACTATTTCGTCTATTCGTTCAGATCCGCATTTCTCATGTCAATTGCAGGAATCTTTTTTCAGGATTTCACTATGGAATTTTTCATGTATTGGAAAGTAAAGACGAAAGCCACACATCATATCCTATAAAATTGGCATTTCCGTTTTGTTATTCCTGAGCCATAGATTACCTTTAAAGAACAGATTGCTGTAGCGAGGTTAATCTTGAAGAGAGTAGCCGTAATAACCATACTCGTGGGGTTTTTTCTATTATCGGCGTGCTATCCGGAGTCTTTGGACGCGCTGCAAATCACTCCAGATCCATCATTATCAATCGAATCCAAGGTCGATGTTGAACTCCCCAGGGATCCTGGTGGGACACTAGTTTTCTCGTTTGGCGCTGGGAATCCTCGACATTTTAACCCAGCATTGCTCTCTGGTTCAGCAACCGTCATCCCAGGCGCACAAATTTTTGCCAGCCCCTTACGATTCGACGAAAATTGGAATCCGGTTCCTTATCTGGCTGAAAGCTGGCAGGTTTCGGATGATGGTTTGTCTGTAACCTTGCACATCGTGGAAGATGCCACCTTTCACGATGGCAAACCAATCACATCCTCTGATGTGGCTTTTTCGGTAAGGACAGTCAGGGATAATCACCCCTTCAAAACGATGTTTGCCCCTGTCGTGGATGTTGAAACCCCAAATCCCAACACCGCCATCATCCGCCTCTCAAAACCTCACCCTGCGATATTGATGGCCATGTCACCAGCCTTCCTGCCCATTCTTCCAGAACATATCTATGGGGATGGTCAAGATATTGCCACTCATCCAGCCAACCTGGCGCCAATTGGATCGGGTCCGTTCAAATTTGTTTCTTTTGAATCTGGCAAGCGCATCGTTTTGGAACGATTTGATGGATATTTCATTCCAGATCGGCCGTATCTAGACCGCATCGAGTTTTGGATCGACCAGAATCCTGCATCTCAAGTAGTAACCCTGGTTCGTCAAAATGCCCAAATCACTTCGCCTTTTCTCAACCTGGATGGATTAGAAAAATTACGTGAATTGGATTACTATGAACTCACACAACAGGGGTATGAAGGAATCGGAGCAATAAATTGGTTAGCCTTCAATCATTTGCGTGAGCCTCTAAATGATGTGCGAGTTCGGCAAGCGATTGCTTATGCAATTGATTTAGAATTCATTACCCAATATCTACACCAGGATCTTTCAAAACGCGCTTCCAGCCCAATTATTCCTTCAAACCCCTTCTTTGAATATGACCTCCCCACATATGCTTACGATCCACAGAGAGCTGCTGATCTTCTAGATCAAGCTGGTTATGCTCTATCAGAAGATGGAGTGCGCTTTTCGCTCACCTTGGATTATCTACCCGTACTTCCGACACAACAACATGATGTGGCTTATTTTATCCAGCACCAATTGAAAGATGTTGGCATCGCAGTCCAGGTTCGGGATTCTGAGTCATTCGCTGAATGGGCTCAGCGCATTGGTGAATGGGATTTCGATATGACCATGGATGCGGTATTCAATTGGGGCGATCCTGTGATTGGCGTGCATCGCACATATATAACCGAGAATATTCGTCAGGGAGTTGTTTGGTCGAACACCCAAAATTACAGCAATCCCCAAGTGGATGAAATTCTTGCCCAAGCAGCGGTCGAAATGGATTTTGAAAAGCGCAAATCTCTTTACACCGAATTTCAACGCATCGTTGCTGTTGAATTGCCAGTATTATGGATAAACGAACTGCCCAACCACACGATCTATCATGAAGGGTTGGGAAATCCTCCACTTACGATTTGGGGTGTCCATTCCCCTTTGGATGAGGTGTATTGGCGCGAACCACCACAAATCGAATTCATTCAGCCGCCAGCAATAGGAGCAGAATCCGGCCAAGAGACGGTGATCTCAAAAGGGATACAAGCCATCCAGCTTCTCCAGGAAACTGATTTTTATACTGCCCAACAACAATTAAGTGATCCTGAGCAAGGCTTCTTGGATCTCGAAGAAAGCGGACTGCATGTAATTGGGGTAAACATGGAGGGTTCCGTCTTTCTCGATAACTCTGGCCAACTTAAAACAGGCATGGACATCAGCACCCTAATGGACATGAATGGCGAGTTGGTGCTCCCCAAATTGCTCGAATTCGCCCAAACGTTTTCAATAGACATATTGCATCTGGATGGCGTGTGGCCGCACCCAATACGGCAAACCTTAGAATCGGTTTCAGTTTGGTGTGGACAGTTAACATCCGAGGATATCATCTGCTCATTAGGCTGGCCCACAGATGGAGATACATAGGAACCATGAAACCTTTTCGTGATTACTCCATTCGCATCAAGGTGCTCATCCCTCCATTGATCTTGGCATTAGGGATGAGTTTGATGGGCATATTCACTAAATCGGTGTTGAGTCAGTTGACCACTACGATCGATACGATTAGTACGGAAATCACCGAGCGAGTTTCGCTAATCGATGAGATCGTCATCTTAACAGAACAAGTTCAATCGAATGTATTTTATCTCTCGGTGCTGACAAACATGGGTGTTTCTGATGAGATAATTTTGCCTGTTCGCTCCAGGCTCGAGAGACAATTAAATGATCTAAATGTCGTTTATGGCGAAATCAAAGAGAAGTGGGATCTGGACGCGCAAGAAAAGGATCTTTTAGATCAGATTCAATCCCCCTTACAGGAATTTCGAAAGCAAACGACACAAGCTGCTGACATTGTCGTCCAAAATCCTGCGTTTGGTGTGGTGATGGTGCGTTCTTCCTCTCAGCCTTTCGAGGAGCTTCAATCACTTTTAGCTGAATTCCGGGAGTATGAAGAAACCCTGGTTGTCCAGGCCGGAGAAAACGCGCGCCGAAACGCAGACCGGATCAATACAACAGACACATTTGCAGCCCTCATTTTAACTTTCGCCGTGATTCTGGCGACGATACTCATCAGCGATCTTCAAATTACACAGCCGGTCCAAAAATTGACCCAAGAAATGACGCGCCTTGCCGGAGGCGAATTGGAGAGGGAGATCGAAGACGCTTCTCGAAAAGACGAAATGGGTGAGATGGCGAGAGCCTTGGCATTCTTCCGTCAAACCATGATCAAGAAAGAACTGGCAGAATCGGATCTGGCCGAAAGCCAACGGGCTATGGCCTCTTTGCTCGATTCCCTGCCTGGATTCGCCTATCGTTGCAAAAATGACCTTGATTGGACCATGACATTTCTAAGCGATGGTTGTCTAGAATTGACGGGATATGCGCCTGATGAATTGATATCGAACTCAATCATTTCTTATGGCCGGATCATCAATCCTGACGATCGTGACATGGTTTGGGAAACCATCCAAGCATCTCTTGCCAAGAAAGAAAACTTTCAATTGGAATATCGGATTATGTCCGCAAGTGGAGACGAGAAATGGGTGTGGGAACAAGGATCGGGTATCGTTGATGAAGCTGGACAAGTTAAATTCCTGGAAGGATATATTACTGAGGTCACTGACAGGGTAGAGGCTCAGACTGCACAATTAGAGGCCTACGAACAAGCATTAGCACGTCAGTCAGCAATCCTCAATCTCACAGAAGACCTGCGCCATGAGATCTCTGAACGGAAAGTCGCTGAAAGAAAGCAGGAGCAACTATTTAAAGAATTAGAACTCAAGAACCAGGAGATGGAGTCCTTCGTATATACCATCTCCCATGATTTGAAAGCACCACTAATATCTCTGGATGGTTTTTCAGCTGCGCTGATGAATGAGAATCACTTGAGTGATCGCGGGGAACATTATCTGGAGCGCATTCGAGCAAATACCGCCCAAATGAGCACCCTGATAACTGAACTGTTGGAACTTTCCCGGATCGGGCGTGTCGTTGGAGAGCGCCTCGAAGTGGATGTAACGGCTCTACTTGAGGATGTCTATCTAGATTTCGATCTCGATTTGCCAGGGTCAATTCTCCGGGTTCAAGAACCTCTTCCATCCACTTTTGCTGACCGCGTCCGCCTGCGCCAGGTATTCGCCAATCTCATTGGCAATGCTATCAAGTTCAAGAGTCAAGAGAGGCCGCTTAAAATTCAGATTGGAGGCTCTCGAGAGGAGGGTTTTCAACGCTATTGGGTGAAGGATAATGGGATCGGCATCCCAGAAAAGCACATAGATAGGATTTTCGAACCATTTCAGCAATTGAACCCAGCAGCTGCTGGTGTTGGGATGGGACTAACCCTGGTCAAGAAAATAATCGAACATCATGGTGGTAGAGTATGGGTTGAGTCCCAATTTGGTGAGGGTTCGACTTTTTGGTTTACAATACCTTATAAACTTGATAAAGATAATGATTAGATGAGGGCTCTCTGGAAATTCCCCTGGTGAACTTCGAGCAATCTTAGATGAGAACACAATATGCCTGATGAAATCATCGACATCCTTCTCGTTGAGGACAATCCCGATCACAAGGAATTAATCTTAATGGTGTTGAATGAAAACCTGGTGAACAATGAAGTCCATGACGTTAGCACAGCAGAGGCGGCACTGGATTTCCTCTATCAGCGTGGAGACTACCCAGATGCGCCGCGTCCAGGGTTGATCCTACTCGATATCAAGCTGCCTGGCATGAATGGAATCGAACTCCTTGGAGCGATCAAAGGGGATCAACATTTAAAATCCATCCCAGTTGTGATGCTCACCACCTCTGCCGATGACAGAGATATCGTCGAAAGTTATGGCTATGGAGCGAACAGCTATGTCATTAAACCGCTAGAATATGAACAATTTGAGAAAACTCTCAAACAATTAAAAATTTATTGGTTGATCACGAACTGTTTACCCGATTGAGAAGCTCGGAATTCCAGAAAGGCAAAATGCAAATCCTACTTGTTGAAGACAATCCCGATCACCGTGAACTGATTGAAGGAGCCTTGAAAGGGGCGCGTGCAAGCATAGAAGTTGCCAGCGTGGCATCGGGAGAAGAGGCTGGAGAGTGGTTGACCGGCGTTGGAAATACCTGCGACCTGGTTCTCTTAGACTATAGCTTGCCCGGAAATACGAATGGACTGAATGTCCTTCAAGAAATGGGCACCGGTTTAGACTGCCCTCCTGTAGTGATGATAACTGGCCAAGGAGATGAAAAGGTAGCCACTGCGGCAATAAAAGCAGGCGCGTAAGATTATGTAGTCAAAGATATGGATTACTTGGCGCGTCTGCCAGTCGTAGCCCAACGCGCTGTGGAAGCGCATCGCCTCAAAGTCGATCGCCAAAGGGCATTGGACCAACTCAAGGAAAGTGAAGAACGCTACCGAAATTTGGTTGAGAATGCACCCACAGGGATACTAACCGTTGACCTGCATGGCAATATTCAAGATGTCAACCCCACTCTTCTCGAAATTCTAGGGTCGCCATCCGCAAAAGAAACCAGAAAGATCAACTTCTTCGAATATAAACCTCTGATCGAGGCTGGCATTTCCGCAGACATCAAAGCATGCCTTGAAGAAGGAATCATGATCGAGGCTTCCAGGCCATATACCTCCAACTGGGGAATAAGCAATCATCTGAGGTACCACCTGATCCCCATACGTGATGCCAATCAGAACATCACCGGGGTTCAGGCTAACGTCGTCAACATCACCAAACAAGTCCAAGCGCAGCAAGCGTTGGAAACCTTGAATGTGGAGCTCGAAGATCGTGTCGCAAAACGAACCCACGATTTGAATATCATGGTGAACGCCATGGCGGGCAGGGAGGTACGTATGGCAGAATTGAAGAAAGTTATCAAAAAGTTGCGCACCCAACTTCAAAAGGCAGGCCTGGAGCCTATTGCGGATGATCCGCTTCTTGAGGTAAACTATTCATCAGATACCTCAAATGATGCTTTCTGAATCGACACCTTATCTTACCGATATCTCTGGACAACAACACCAATTGATCCGAGGGGATAACCATCTTGGACGCTCGGTTGAGTGTCACATTGTCATTACGAGTAAACGCGTTTCCCGAGACCATGCCATCATAAGCCCCGCTGGACGATCCTGGATGCTAGATGATCTGGGCAGCTCCAATGGCACTTTCCTCAACGATGAGAGGGTGCTTGCCCCAGTGGTTTTGCGTGATGGAGATAAGGTTACTATCGGTGATGTTGACTTCATCTTCCATGACCCAGAAGCCACCATTCGTGACGACCTTTTTCCAGAACTAGAGGTGGATTTTTCCGCGGGGGTTGTGCGGGTCGACCGACAGAAGGTCGAACTGTCTCCGAAAGAATTCACACTGATTATCTTTCTGCACGAACACCTTGGTGAAGTCTGCTCAAAAGACGATATCAGCGCAGCAGTGTGGCCAGAATACCTGGGTGAAGTATACGATTATCAGATTGAAAACCTTGTCAGGCGATTGCGCACAAAACTCGAACCAGATCCGGCCAATCCCCAAATCATCCTCACCATCCGCGGGTTAGGGTATAAATTAATTACCCGATTATGATCAGCCTGAATCACTCGAGAAATAGGGGTGTGAATGCTTCGTATTCACACCCCTATTTCTCGGGCGAAAACTTATCGGGCCTTAATAGCTGGCTGTTAGCTATCGGATAGGTAGAAAAGTCGTACTCCTGCTACACTCCTTGCAGATTGGAGACACGACAAATGGCAAGTGATCTACCTCAATCTAGAATAGCTGAGCCAGCCTTGGAGAACCAATCCATGCTGGTTTCACTGCAAGGGCAAACCCTTGGCAAATATCGCATTCTGAAACCCTTGGGACGCGGCGGTATGGCCCAGGTCTACCGCGCTTACCACCCTCAACTCGACCGCTATGTTGCCATCAAGGTTCTGCGCTCCGACCTGGTCGAAGACGAGGAATTCTTGACCCGCTTTCGGCGCGAAGCGCAAGCCGTCGCAAATTTACGTCACCCAAATATCGTGCAGATTCACGACTTTGACGTTCAAGACGAGGTCTACTTCATGGTCATGGAACTGCTCGAGGGCGACACTCTCAAAGCTCAGTTGAACCAGCTTCGCAGGCATGAAGAGGATCTTCCATGGGGTGATATGATGCGAATTACCTTGGACATCCTCGCTGGTCTAACGTACGCCCATGCTGAAGGCGTCATTCACCGTGATATCAAGCCCGCTAACATCTTGCTGACCAAACGAGGTCAAGCTGTGATCACAGATTTCGGCATCGCCCAAATCATTGGCAACACCCAGTTCACAGTTTCTGGGGCACTGATGGGTACCCTCAGCTATATGGCCCCTGAGCAGGGCTTGGAAGGTCGTACGGGCATCCACAGTGATCTATACTCGCTCGGGGTGGTGTTCTATGAGATGCTCACAGGTCAGCCACCCTTCGATGCGGATACCCCCCTGGCAGTCTTGATGAAGCACGTTAATGATCCACTGCCCCTGCCTCGCAGCATCGACCCAGATATTCCCGAAACATTCGAGCGAGTGGCGCTTAAAGCGCTGGCGAAAGACCCTGACGATCGCTATGAAAATGCCGCCGAGATGGCCAATGCGATTAAGGAAGTGGCTCAGATGAGCGGGCTAACCATTCCCGAGCGTATTTCGTCGAAAACATGGGACACTCCCATGACACAGGGAACAGACGAAGTCGCGGTGATCTCCGGCGCTGACCGCGACCACATCACCGAATCAGGCTTTGCCAACGATGATACCGATATCACCTTGGGCGAGCAACTCACCGCGCAAGCCAAGGATGATTCCACGTCACCCAGCATCCCTGATGCTCCAGAAGGATCCTGGGATTTGGGCAAAGCTGCTGCAAGAGCTTGGTTGACCGCCAGCGTGGCGCTGGTCGGGTTCAACCTAATGGCGGTTTTCTACGGCCTGGTTTCGGGGAATTGGCGCATCTACGGGGTTGGGTGGCCCGCGGAAGTTCTCCTCATCAGCCTTGGGTTCTGCCTGATGATGCTCTATGGGGGCGCTTCATGGATGATGATCCCTGGGGGCATACTGCTCGGAAACGGCGTGTTGCTTGCTTTCTATGCCCTGACCGGATGGTGGAATCTGTGGGGGGTCCTTTGGCCACTGGAACCATTGCTGATCATTGGCAGTGTGCTTTATGCTTTGTGGATGGCGAGTCTGAAGGATCAAAGACACCAACTCGCCACTCAGGCGGGAAAATGGATGACCCAACTTGCCTTTGTCGTGCTGGTCATCACCATCGCGGTCTCCGCGATTCCAATCAGGTAATCATTAGACATAGTCACTCTGGGCTACGACTTATTCTCGTTGGGGAAGTCAGGGAGGAGCGATAATTCTCTCACTTTCTACGTGGAGAATCTGCGCCTCGCTGAGCACAGAATGACGCAAGTATTTGGAGGTTCGAAATGAAATTAAAATCTTCTACCCTGATTGGCATTTTGCTCATCTTGTTCGGTGCTCTTGTCTTGGGAGGCAACCTTCTGGCAGCCACTACCGGATTTCGCATTCAATGGTTCAAAGTATGGCGTTTCTGGCCAGTCTTTGTGATCATGCTGGGATTGATGTTAACCGCAGCACCATTACTTTGGCGTGAAAAGCGCGGTTTAGGTGCGCTTTACATCCCTGGCCTGCCTATCTTGGTGACTGGCGGGATCTTGTTCCTCGCCAGCACGCTGAACAACTGGGCGATCTGGTCCTTCCTGTGGCCGATGGAAGTGTTAGCGCTGGCCTTGGGCTTCACATTTGCGGCGGTCACAACACAGCTGATCGGCTTGGCCGTTCCAGCCATTATCATCGGTCTCAATGGTTTGGTACTGCAATTTTGTGCCATAACCGGATATTGGAGCGCATGGTCATTTTTATGGGCCATCGAGCCACTGGCCATTGGGTTGGTGCTGGTCATGTTCAGCCTGAAATATCACAATAAGGCTACCTTCGTCGTTGGTGCTTCATTCTGTGGCTTCGCACTGGTAGCCTTCGTCGGCATGATCGTCCTAACCTTTACCGGCTGGTGGGCATTCCGTTACATTGGTCCAGCGATGTTAGTCGCTGGTGGCATCTTGCTAATTGTGCTAGGCTGGGTGAAAAAGCCTCAAAATAAAGATATCCTTGTTAGAGAAGGAAGAACTATATAACGCCATTGGGGTGTTAAGTACACTGTTTTCTAAGTATCCGCAATTTTTGCTTTTTGAGCTATGGCCAGTCTCCAGACCGTGCTGGAGTGACTCGGTCGGGAGACCGGTCAGTATTATTTCAAGCCACAAACCGCAAAAAACTTATTGGGGCAAAGGGCATATAGATTATGAAAACTCTAATTACATACTTCTCACAAACCAACAATACCGCCAGAATAGCTGCGGGAATTTGTGAAGCAATGATCTCCCAAGGTCAGCAGGTACGCATGGAGAGAATTTTAGATATCTCCCCAGAAACCTTGAGCGACTATGACTTAGTTTTTATCGGATCGGCGTGTCATGATGCTGATATCGCCGAACCCGTTAAACTTTTTCTGGAAGAAATTCCTCCCAATCCAACGTTCAAATTAGCCGGATTCGTCACCCACTCTACAACAATGGATGATGGTAGTGATCGCAATCGTGAACTGTATGAACAATGGGCTGGAAAATGCCCTGGTTCATTCGAACTGATTTCTCAACAAAAAGGCATTGATTTCCTAGGCTATTTTCACTGCCAAGGCGCGCCCAACGAAGGTATCGCTGACTTCATCCAGCGCGTCATCATAACCGACGACAATGAGTGGAAAGAATACATCGCAGAAGTCAGTCAGCATCCGAATAAAGTAGACTTTCAAAACGTCAAAGAGTTTGCCCTACGCGTCCTATCAAAGGCCGAACACGTGGCAGCCTAAGCGGTAGAAATGTAGTGTAATGTTCGCAAAAACAGGGTTTCAGCGATGCAGGAACCCTGTTTTTCAATTTTGTTTCTTGCCCTCTGCTCTCATTCTATCTATAATGAATCCCGAAACCAAAAAATAAACTACGGTAAAAGATTTGCTAGGAACGCGGTTCCCAGCAGGAACCGCGTTCCTTATTTATCAGGCAACTTTCATAACCATAAAATCAAAGGAGACAACCATGGATTTTGAATCTTTAGTTGAAGAACTCACAAGTGACCCTGAAGTGGTCCAGGCCAAATGGTTTGGTAAGCCCTGCATCAATGTGAGTGGCAAAGCTTTCGTAGTTAAGTTTGGCCGCGATCTGGCATTTAAGTTGACAGGCGATGATCATGCAAATGCCTTGGATGTTGAAGGCGCAAAACTTTTCGACCCGCGCGGCAAAGGCAAACCCTTCAAGGAGTGGGTGCAAATTCCAGTTGCAAGGGCATCTACCTGGGTAGAATTCGCCGAGGCAGCCAAGAAATTTGTCAGCAGTCAAGCCAAGTAGTTGAATATACAAAAGTAAAAATTCTTAAATCGAGATAATTTTCAAAACACTGGCTCCAAGTTGATAGACACCCAGCGCCCCGAGGATTAATGCCGATACAAGGATCAATGCTCGACGGCCATCTGGTCCAAGGATGCGTGTTGCACCAAACAAGAATATCACCCCTCCCGTAGCGATCACAATAGTTGCGTAAAAAGCAATGATCAATGCGGCGGCGTTGGTTGGACTCTGTCCCCAGGCATCTAAAAAAGCCGGTCCTAAAACTAAACTCCAGCCCAGATAGGGATTGGGATTAAGGACATTTACCATCGCAGCCTGCAAGAGCGTACGCGGAAGTGAATCTCCACTAGCTGAATCGAACTCAACTGCTGAGCGCCACTGTACAAAACTGCGCCAGGCCAGGTAAATCAAGAAGAGACCACCCGCGCCTTGAAGGAAGATACTCATCCAATTGGGGAGACGAGTAATTACGAACAGAGTCAGTAAGGCAATTGGCCCATCGCTGACCACAGGGGCAAAAGCAGCCGGCAAGGTGCGCTGCCACCCTTTTTGAAGTACGCTGGAGAGCAAATAAGCTTGCAGCGGCCCTGGCTGGATTGCAGCCGCCAATGCGAATCCGCCTCCAATAAGAATATACTCAAGCATCGCCAAAGTATAGAACAATTCCATTCAAAAGGCAATTTCTGTTGGAAATTCCCCGCACGGCTTTCTAATTGTCGTTGTGGGCATAGTGAAAAATCAAATTCAGTCACCCTGAGGCGAAGCAAAAGGGTCTAGTGCAGAGTGAATTTTGCCGATAGTAAGTTTTAACGCTTCGCCAGATGCTTCGACCTACGGCCTCAGCGTGACAGATGAAGGGCATGAAGAAAGCCCTGTTATTTCCCCATAAGCAGTAAGTGGGACTCTTGCTAAACCTCTTGTAATGATTCTGTGGCCGGTCTCCTGACCTTGTCACATGGCAAGGTCAGGAGACCGGCCAAAGTACCAAATTTTCGTATTTGCGGGAGGAACTATTTTGAAATGGCTTAAAGGTTTTCTTCCCTAGAGAGAAACTACATTTCCACAGAATTCACATTCTAATTGTTGCATGCCTTTAAATGCTTTGGGCAATTTCCCCCCACAACTTGGGCATATGGTGGGATAAGATTTGGTTTCTTCCTGGGGTTCAACTGTGGGTTCGCCATCGGATACAGCACCAGAATATTTCGATTTTTCAATTCGCCCGGTCTTCACTTGTTCGATCAGATTTTCCCAGAGTTCATTATCAGCATAATCGAGAAAACGCATTGTGACTTCATCGGGGACATCTTGCGCATCTCGATTGAAATTTATGGTCAGCAGTTCCTTTACACCAAATCCTAACACGCCCCCTTTATCCTCAGCGTCAAATTTATCTATGGCGCCAACTGGAGCCTCCCAACCCAATTCCCGGACAGTCTCTTTTTCAGTGGCAATGAAAAGCACTTTTTTCGTAGCCACCTCTTCGATTTGTTCGTAGATCACCCTTTGATCGGTCAAGTATAAGACACCTTCAGGCTCGCCCTTTTTGCTCATCCATTTCGCTTTACAAGCAGCAACACCATTTTCGTTGGGATTCAACTTGAATGAAGCATCTCGAATATTTTCCAGCATGAACTTTACCCATTCGATCTCTTCATATATTCCCCCGATTTCGTCGGAAGTTCGCTCAAAAGATCGCCGTACACTTTGTTCCGCGGCACTAATCTCGTTTTCGAATGATTGCAGTTTACGTTCCAGATCATCTAGAAGATTGTGGCTTCTTTCAGCACGGTTCAGCAGTTGCTCAACTTCCCTGGCAGAATCTCGCACAATCTGCGCTTGCTGATCGAGTTCACGCTCTGCAGCTCTTTGCTCTTTAGGCCAACGGCTCCGAACTGATTTAGCTTTGCCCTCCCACTCGCCGCCGAATACATAGCCCATCGTGCGAATTTCAGAAATAAAGTCTACCAATTCCCCAACATCTCGATTCAAATCGGCAAGCTCATCGGAGACACTACTTAGCATGACGCGATCTGAAAGCGAAGACCACTCATAAGTTAGCCGCTCATAAATTTCTTGAGGGGTTTCTTCATTGGTTGAACCGGATGAACTAAAGTTGTCAGCCATGATCAGCTCCTGCTTTTGTGGATTATTATGGTGCGGTTTATATAGTATAGCAGCATTTTTTGTAACCGAAAAGTGATACTGGGATCCTACCCAGGGCAATCGCATTTAGACAGAAATCACCTTGAGAAGATAGTTCATATCCCA
>CAYTKR010000059.1:0-28992 GCA_964438295.1 uncultured Anaerolineales bacterium | reverse complement strand
ATGGTGAATTTCTTCGGCCGGGAAACCCCGGTTGAATTGGATTTCTTACAAGTAGAAAAAATGTAATTGGAAAAATATAAACCTCGTGGGAGGATGTAAACATCCGCCAAGCGAATGAAAACAACATTCGCCTACCACAAAGGAGAAAAAATGGCTAAAAAACTAAAAGCAATTGTAAAACTTCAAATTGAGGCCGGAAAAGCCAATCCCGCACCCCCCATTGGGCCTGCATTGGCTGCTCATGGTATCAACCTGATGCAGTTCTGCAAAGAATACAATGCCCGCACCCAGAGCCGCATGGGAGATATCATCCCGGCTGAGATCAGCATCTTTACCGATGGCTCATTTAAATTTGTCCTGAAGAGTCCGCCTGCCTCTGCACTGCTCAAGAAAGCCGCGGGTGTGGACAAGGGTTCGGCTGTTCCCAACCGGGAGAAAGTTGCTACGGTCACCCGGGCACAGCTGCGTGAGATCGCTGAGATTAAAATGAAAGACCTGAATGCTATCGATGTTGAAGGTGCTATGCGCCAGATCGAGGGCACAGCCCGAAATATGGGTTTCCTGGTAGAAGACTAACTCTCGTGGGAGGGCAAGAATGCCCGCCAAGCGAATGGCATCGTAGTTCGCACACCACCAAGGAGTAAATAATGGCTAAGCACGGAAAGAAATTTACAGAAGCTTTCGAAAAAATTGACCGATATAATAATTACGATCCCGAAGAGGCCATCGCTTTGGCAAAGGAATTGTCCTTCGCCAAATTCGATGAAACCGTTGAACTGCATGTCCGCCTGGGCGTAGACCCTCGTCACGCCGATCAACAGGTCCGCGATGTGGTTGTTCTACCCCACGGATTAGGAAAAACAGTCCGGGTGTTGGTTTTTGCCCAAGGGGAAGATGCCATGAAAGCGCGCGATGCTGGCGCGGACTATGTGGCTGACGACGACGAGATGATCCAAAAGATCCAAGATGGCTGGACCGAGTTCGATGTGGCCATCTCAACCCCGAGCATGATGGGCAAAGTTGGTCGTTTGGGGCGCGTTCTTGGCCCGCGCGGCTTGATGCCCAACCCCAAAGCTGGGACTGTTACCCAGGGTGATGATCTCGCCAATGCTATCAATGAGACCAAAGCAGGCCGTGTTGAATTCCGCGTTGATAAGACCGCAAATCTTCACGTACCAATTGGTAAGATCTCGTTCGAAGGCGATAAATTGTATGACAATATGGCCGCATTGATGGGTGCTGTTAAGAAGGCCCGTCCTGCGGCTGCAAAAGGCGCTTATATCCGTCGCATTACCTTGAGCTCGACCATGGGTCCTGGCATCCGCATTGATGTCAGCAAAGCCCGTGCAATGGAAGTGAATCAGTAGTATAATTCCGCCGTTCTAACTTCGCCAAAGACAGCAGGTGCTGGCCAAGCAAGCTTGGCATAAGGCTTAATTTCCTGCCGAGGTGAGGCTTGATGCTCAGTAATGGGCAATTCCTGATGGAAAATTGAGTCTTTACCTCCTGGCGAGGTAAAGACTTTTTGCGTGTAAGGCCGATTTCCATAGAGGCCTTACACCACTCCGATGCAAGGGCATCGGGGTAAGACTAGAATAACTATATGTGTCAGAAACTCTCGAAGAAAGGAGGACGTTTCCTTGGCTATTTCAAAAGAACAAAAAAAAGATCTCGTCAAACAATACGGCGAATGGATTGAAGCGAGTGATGCAATTGTTTTGGCTAAATATATTGGTCTCTCAGTGCCCGAGCTGCAGCAATTGCGAGCCGACATCCGCGAAGCCGGAGGTGAGTTCCACATTGTCAAAAATACATTGGCAAAAATTGCTCTGAAAGATGCTGGCAGAGAAATCGAGACTGAGCATTTCTTGGGCGATACGGCCATCGGATTTGCATTCGAAGATGCACCTGGCTTAGCAAAGGCCATCGTCGATTTCGCCGACGAGTCGGATTTCCTCGATATCAAAGCTGGCTACCTTGGAGAAAAACTAGTTAGCTCTGCTGAGATCGTTGCCTTGTCTAAGGTGCCGCCGCTCCCAGCAGTACGCGCCCAATTGATGAGTACATTGTTGGCCCCCGCGACCAAGTTGTCGCAAATTTTGGCTGAGCCTGGACGCCAGATTGCTGGCGTGCTCAAGGCATATTCGGATAAAGATGCAGCTCCTGAAGCTGCATGAAAAATTGCTCTCATCGAGTGCAAACAATATTAAAACTTAAACTTATCGAATGCGAAATGAAAACAATACGCGTTCAACGATATATGAAGGAGTAATAAAAATGGCTGATCTGAAGAAAATTATGGAACAACTGAGCGAGCTTTCTGTACTTGAGGCTGCTGAGTTAGTCAAGATGCTGGAAGAAGAATGGGGCGTTTCCGCGGCTGCTCCGGTTGCCGTGGCTGCTGCTCCTGGCGCAGTTGCCGCAGATGCTGGTGCACCTGCCGAAGAGAAGACCGAGTTCGATGTCATTCTCAAAGATGCTGGCGCCAAGAAGATCCAGGTCATCAAAGTTATCCGTCAGCTCACTAGCCTGGGCCTGGCCGACTCCAAAGAGTTGGCTGAGACTGCTGGTTCCAAGATCATGGAAGCTGTTGGAAAAGAAGCTGCTGAGGATGCCAAGGCCAAACTCGAAGAGGCCGGTGGTGTTGTCGAGCTTGCCTAATTTCTGAACATAGATTCCGAGTAAAGAAGAAAAGGATGCACGCGGTGCTTTGCACCTGTATGCATCCTTTTTTGCATCCAAGAACGTTTTCTTTCGCTCTTGGTTGCACACTGATGCCCAAGCATCAGAGTACTGGTTGCGTTCAGCATCCTCCATTCCTTGGGAAGTCGTAAATTCTGCACACCAAATCGCGTCTAAGGTCTGGCTTCGAGATTGGCAGAGCTTCTTAAGTGGGTTGCTATTTCTGAAAATCCCACGACGCTTCTCAGAGAGCCGAGTGTAAGTTACTTTACTTTTGCTTAGCCTGTGGTATATTTTTTAATATTCGGAGGTTGTTATGAGTGCTCGAATTTTAGTAATCGAAGATGATGAAGGAATTCTAACATTTCTGCGCCGCGGTTTGGCCTATGAGGGCTACGAGGTCGATGTGGCTACCGATGGGCGTTCTGGCCTTGACGTTGCCAGGGATAACCCCCCAGATTTGGTCGTTCTTGATCTAATGCTACCGGGGATCGATGGGTTAGAGGTTTGTCGACGTTTACGAGCGGGCGGAGATGTGCCTATTTTGATCCTCACGGCCAAAGACGGCGTCACTGACCGCGTCATCGGTCTGGATATGGGCGCAGATGACTATATGGTCAAACCCTTCGATCTCGATGAAGTGCTGGCACGTATCCGTGCCTTATTGCGGCGAACTCAACCTACCAACCGTCCGAAGGTGTTCCAATTTGCTGATCTGATCCTGGATACAGGCACACGTCAAGCCAAACGCGGGGAACGTTTAATCACTCTCACAGCGAAAGAATATGAGTTGTTGGAGTTGTTCTTGCGCCATCCACGGCAAGTGCTTACCAGGGACGTGATCTATGATTCGGTATGGGGTTATGATTTCGGGGGAGAGAGCAATATCATCGAAGTGTACGTACGCTACCTGCGTCAGAAACTCGAGCATGGAGATGAAGAGCGCTTGCTCCATACAGTGCGCGGTGTGGGCTACGTGCTGCGCCAATCTTCTTAATGTCCCTACGCGTTAGGCTGACTCTGCTCTATACCTCCCTGGTGGGGGGGATCTTATTACTATTTGGGATAGTAGTCTATCAATTAGTCAGTATTAATCTAGTCAATCAAATTGATGATCTCCTGGCTCGCACAGCCAGCGATCTGGTTGCAAATATGCGCTTGAATGCAGTGGGGGAATTAGATATGGAATTAGCTCCCGATCTGGAGCTGGCTACCAATGTCTATGTACAGCTTTGGGATCGCAATAGCGGCTTGCGGTTTACTTCGGCGAGCATCAGTCATCTACGAGCGCCATTAGACCCGCTTGACCAACTCCCTGCTGAGCCGGTATACCGAACTACGAAGGTTGCCGAAACCGATTTGCGCGTGCTAAGTGTGCCACTCTCTTTAGGTAATCGCCTGGTGGCGACTTTGCAGGTAGGGGCAAGCCTGGCCATCGTCGAGGCCACTCAAAGGACACTGCTCACCGTGCTGGTGATCGGCACTTTGGCCTCCATGGGACTGGCAGCATTAGCCGTTTCCTTGACTACATATCAGGCGTTGGCGTCATTGGAGCGCGTGACCAACGTGGCGTTACAGATCACGCGTGCGGACGACCTTTCGCGGCGTATCCCCTATCAGGGACCGCCTGAAGATGAGATCGGACAATTGATACAGGCTTTCAACCAGACCCTAGGCCGTTTGGAAAACCTCTTTAATGCCCAGCGGCGCTTTGTAGCCGATGTGGGTCACGAGTTACGCACCCCCCTGACCGTAATTAAAGGCAATGTTAACCTGATGCGACGTCTGGGATGTGGCGATGAAGAGTCCTTAGAAAGCATCGATAGCGAGGTAGATCGACTCACACGCATGATCGGCGACCTACTCCTATTGGCGCAGGTTGAGTCGGGCAAACTGCCCCTGGATAACCAGATTGTTGAGATGGATACCCTGGTTCTCGAGGTGCTCCAGCAAACCCAAGTATTGGCACAAAACCGTCTCCAAGTACGGCTGGGAGATATCGATCAGGTACTGGTATGCGGAGATCGCGATCGTTTGAAGCAGGTCTTGTTGAATCTGGTTGAGAACGCCATCAAATACACCCCTGAAGGTGGCGAAGTTGTGCTCGATTTAGGGAAGTCGGAAGATCAGGCGCACATTCATATCTCTGACACGGGTCCAGGGATCCCCCCCGAGGATCTGCCGCATATTTTCGAGCGTTTCTACCGGGCTGAGAAATCTCGCACCCGTTCGAAAGATGGAAAGGGTTTCGGTTTGGGGTTATCGATTGCCTATTGGATTGTTCGTCATCATGAGGGACGGATCGATGTGCAGTCTGAAATGGGAGAAGGGACCACGTTTTGTGTTTGGCTGCCCTTAGCTGAGGGGGCAGGTGACTGCCTGCCCGAAGCATAAGATTGCATCCAAAGATGTCTCAATAAATTACTGTGAAATCCCCAAGCGATTGCCCGCTTGTGTGCACAAACCAGATCCACCGTAAGCAAGCCATTCCTCCAGGCGCTCGCTGTATTCCCTGCCTTTTTGTGCATCGGCATATATTCCGGTACCCCAATAAACATAGCGGATCATCTCGTTCGACCAAGCGCTTTCAGGTCGTTTCGCACCAGTAATCCCTCCGTTATATCCGGCTAAACCTAGCTTGATATCCCCTCCCCGGGCTTCCAACGCGTTTTTGAGAAAGGATAACCCTCGCATGGCATTAGTGCCCGGTTTGTAGGGATCCTCACCGGAGACAAAATGAAACGGCATTACCTGGAACAAGCCCATGGCCCCTGCGTAGGATACCGCGTCCGGGTCGCCGCAAGACTCGATTTGCATCACAGTTGCTACCAGGTTTGGGTCCAGCCCCCAACTCTCACTCCAGTTGGTGATATCCGTACCCCAATACTGGATTTGAGGTGTAAAAAGAGGAGCAATGCGTGAACCCCCAAATACGCCCTTTTCTCCTGGAACAACGTTTGCTAGTTCAGCAGTGTGAGTATTTGAGTCATTCCACTCGACTCGCGTAAGCAATAGTGCCATAATCAAACCCACCACGAGAACAGCCAGTGGGGGAAGGGCTAAAAATGGGAGTTTGCCCTCGTCATAATGATGTTCAGTATCGATGCGCGCCATTGATGTCCAGAAAGTTATATCACGAATTGGAAGCTAGAAAATCTACTATTGGTTGATGATGTCGAGTGGATTTACGTTCGTTCCAAGATTTTTGTCGAATACGTTAAGGTGGGTATGGTAACCACAATCACGACCCTGACACGATCTACCTTGTAGATCTGTCGTTAACCCTAAATTGCTCTCTTTGCCTATAACCTGACCAATGACTAGGCTATCCCCTTTTGAGACGGAGTATACCCCGTGAAGTAGCATTACCTGATATTTGCTGTTTTCAATGACCAATGTTGGGTTTCCCCATGCGTCTGTATATTTATTTGATACCGTCCCACTTATGGGTGATCGGATTACTTCTCCTTTGCCTGCTGAGAGATCGATGGCCATATGACCATACGAATATCCATGTAATCCTTGTGTAATTGTGTAATCTTCATAGGGGGCGATAAAAGAATTTTGGTCATAGCTATCACTGGCGAACGACGTTGTGGTATCGATCCGACTTAGTAACAGAGCCATGAGTAAGCCAATCATGATCACCGCCAATGGTGGAACGGCAAAAAAAGGCAGGCAGCCCTCGGAAGAGTGGTCAACGAGGGCCGCCTGGTCGGCATAAATGGATTGATGCTGAGTGTCGGTGAGAGCCATTGATGTAAGGTAACGCGCTTGAGTTTCTTAGAATTGTGGTCTGCGGCCCTCCCGATTACCGTTGTTACGGGGTACGGGGTGATATGTGGGCTCTTGAGAACTATAGTCGTTGTCAACATATGTTGGCTTTGGCGCTGGACTGAATGCAGAACTTGCCCGTGCTGACCGTCCAACAGGAACATTGCGCCGCTGGTTATTATTTGAACGAATGCGATTGTTTGAACCTGTCCTCGAAGTGCTGTGGCTGGCGTTCTTTCTACGATTTGAGCGGCTCGCTCTAGATAGGTTAGCCTGGCTGAAAATACGATCTCCGGCTACAGAGATTGTGCCAATGATCAGCACCCGGATTAGCCACACCATTATGGCCACGAAAATTGGCACTACTTTGAGCATGGTCGCTCTGGCAACAACAGCATTGCCAAGAGTCTCGTGGTTGAGTATAGCGATGGAAACGCCCCACCAGGTCAGCATGGCATTCATCAGAGCTGCCAACATCCAGGCTCCGAAGAGGTACCATACTTCAGCAGGTTCATCGCGCCCCTGTTCCGGTGTGAACAGCCGGGCAATGCCTGCGAAGTCGATGCCACAAAAGGCGATCGAGAGAATTGTTGCCCACCGGATCCCCAAAAACTTCAGATCGCCAAGCACATCTGTTAGGGCAAAATCAGTTGTGGAGTAGTTGAAGACCTCGAAGGCCATCAGGGCAGTGATGATGAGCAGGCCAAACAGCAGGCCGCGGCGCAGTTGCAACCGTCTTTGGAAAAGAGTCATCTGTGATAACATGGTAAACCTCCTCCAGGGATATAAGGTAAACTGTCATCCGATAAAATATAACCCTACCCAAAACTCACTAAGAGTGGTCTGGTCGCAAGCCCGCCGAGAGGGAATGATTCAGGCCTATTTGAGTAGTTTTAGAACATGTGTTCTGCGGTTAACTATAGAACAATTGTTCTAGAATGTCAAGGGGTAATCGGGACTTTTGTGCCAGAAATCCCCCCGTTTTCTTATCGTTTGACATTCTTGTCTAGAAAGAATCTCTGCTACAATAAGTTTCTAGATTATTTCTTCTCAAATTTAAGGGGAATCCCCCGAAAAGGGCTGTGTTTGTTCGGTGGTTGATCAGTCAAAAGAAAATCGAAATTGCGTATTTAGGAGGTTCTTTCATGTCCGAAAAGCACACTGAAGCTGTCATTCTGAGCGCTGTGCGGACTCCCTCTGGGAGGTTCCAGGGAAGTTTGGGTGGGTTTACTGCCCCTCAATTGGGTGCCATCGTTGTGGAAGAAGCAGTCAAACGTGCCGGCATCCCTGAGCCAAAAGATATTGATGAAGTGTATATGGGCAATGTAGTGTCTGCTGGTTTGGGTCAAAACCCTGCCCGACAGGCGGCTATTTTGGGGGAGCTGCCCGTTGAAGTTGGTGCAACGACCCTAAACAAGGTTTGCGGCTCTGGATTGAAAGCCGTAATGCTTTCGGCCCAGGCAATTCGCGCTGGAGAGGGGGAACTCTTTGTGGCCGGCGGATTCGAAAGTATGAGCCGCACTCCATACTTTGTGCGCGGGCGTTCCGGTGAGTTACGCTTTGGGCATGTTCAATTCACAGACGCTTTGCTGCATGATGGCTTGTGGTGCGCGCTGGAAGATTGGGGTATGGGAAATGCGGCTGAGTTTATTGCCGAAGAATACGATGTCTCTCGGGAAGCAATGGACGAATTTGCATATCGCAGCCACCAAAAAGCCGTGATAGCCATGGATGGTGGCAAATTCAAAGCGGAGATCGTACCCGTTGAAGTCAAAGGACGCAAAGGTGCGGTGACAATTTTCGACACAGACGAAGCACCTCGACGTGATACTACCCTCGAAGCGCTAGGCAAGCTGCGACCAGCCTTTGTAAAGGATGGCAAAGTGACAGCTGGAAATGCGCCCGGTCTTAATGATGGCGCGGCAGCTTTGGTTGTTTCTTCCAGGGCGAAGGCTGAAGAAATGGGCAGTGTGCCTGTGGCGCGTATTGTAGGGTATGGTCAGGCAGCTGTCGAACCCAAGTATTTGTTCTATGCACCCGCCAAAGCCATGCCATTGGTGTTAGAGAAAATTGGCTGGACTTTCGAAGATATCGATCTGATCGAACTCAATGAGGCCTTCGCAGCACAGGTGCTGGCAGATGGATACGCCCTGGAGGATCAGGGCTGGGACTGGGATAAAGTCAACGTGAATGGTGGAGCCATTGCCTTAGGCCATCCCATTGGGGCCAGTGGGGCGCGTGTTTTGGTAACATTGATCCATGCCCTCAGGGATCGCGGTCTCAAACGTGGCCTGGCCTCGTTGTGCTTAGGTGGTGCAGAAGCTGTGGCATTGGCTGTAGAAATCGACTGATGTTATTTCCGCTAAGGCGCGAAGAACGCGAAGATTTATATTGCAGTTTTTTTCATTTCGCGACCTTAGCGTCTTGGCGGTGATTTTTTAGGAGGTTGGTATGGGTGTTGAGATACGCGAAATGACGATCGTGGATTATGAATTCGTTTACTCGTTGTGGAAGGAGAGCGAGGGCATTGGTCTGAGTGATGCTGACTCCAAGGAAGGGATTAAGCGGTTTATGGATCGCAATCCAGGGTTTAGTTTTGTGGCTGTGGATGAAGGGGAAATCGTAGGGGCCGCGCTATGTGGGCATGATGGCCGCAGAGGGTATATTCACCACCTCTCGACAGCTAAATCTCACCGGCACCAGGGGATTGGGCGTTCTCTGGTGGGACGATGTATGTATGCGTTGATGCGCGTGGGGATTGGAAAATGTCACCTGTTTGTCTTTGGCGATAACCAGGGTGCCATTGATTTTTGGGAGAAAGTTGGTTATTCCCAACGTGTCGAATTGGTGATGATGTCGCAGCAGCTCGCGGGCGAGTGAAAAGGTTGAAGATGATGTAAACCAGAGATGAATGGAGAAACACGCAGAAAAATCCATTCTCCGTTCAGCTCTGTTTATCAGCGGTTGCTATGGAGGCAGGATGGAAACAGTCTATGATTACATAGTCATCGGTTCGGGTTTTGGGGGCAGCGTATCGGCCATGCGATTGGCAGAAAAAGGCTATTCAGTGCTGGTAATGGAGCGCGGCAAGCGTTATGAAGATGATGATTTACCAACCACGAACTGGAATATCTTCAAATTTCTATGGCTTCCAGCACTGCGCTGCTTTGGATTCTTCGAGATGACCTTTTTGAATGGCCTACTGGCTTTGCATGGTAGTGGTGTGGGCGGCGGCAGCCTGACCTACGCCAATGTACTCATGGAACCCGATGATCGCTTGTTCCAAGCGCAAGGCTGGCATCATCTGGCTGATTGGCGGACCCTCCTGGCTCCTCACTATAAGATGGCTCGCCACATGCTTGGTGTAGCCACCAATCCAAAGCTATGGTTCGCCGATGAGAAAATGAGAGAAATCGCCGAAGAATTGGGTATGGGGGATACCTTTATGCCAACCGATGTGGGAGTCTACTTCTCGGAGCCTGATATGGAAGGTCAAACTGTCCCGGATCCCTATTTTGGCGGTGAAGGACCAGACCGGGCAGGGTGTACTCATTGTGGGGGTTGTATGGTGGGCTGTCGCGATAATGCCAAGAATACGCTCTTAAAGAATTACCTGTATTTTGCTGAGAAATGGGGTGCGGAGATCGTTCCAGAAGTAAAAGTAGTAGATATTCGGCCGATGGATAGTGATGAAGGACAGGGAACGGGAAGCGGGGCCTCTGTCCTCGGTCCTCGGTCATCCGCCGCTCCACCGCGCTTTGAGCTGTTTTATAAAAGCTCAACGGCCTGGCCCTTGAAACCGACGCATAGGGTGCTCGCCCGCAATGTAGTTGTCTCCGCGGGCTCGTTAGGCACGCTAGAATTGCTCTTACGCTGTCGAGATGAATCCAAATCGCTACCGAATATATCGAACACCTTAGGTGATCAAGTACGCACAAATAGTGAGAACATCTTGGGGGTGACGACCCGAGACAAGCACATTGATCACTCTGAAGGGATCGCCATCACATCCATTTTTCAGGCCGATGATGTCACTCGTGTTGAGCCCGTGCGATATTCCGATGGATCATCCTTCATCCGTACCTTAACTGCGCCGTTGCTAGACGGTGAATCGAATATTTTGGGACGATTTTTGAGAACTTTCTGGGAGATCGTTCGACACCCTTTCGACTTTTTGTATGCCAAGTTCTTCGCCCGCTGGGCAAAATACACCACCATCCTGCTGGTGATGCAGGTTGAAGAAAATCTAACCCACGTACGCCTGGGGCGGAACCCGTTCACATTGTTCAAAAAAGGAGTGGTTCTCCAGGAAGATAAGGACAAACCGATCCCACGTCAGCTTCCCATTGGTAACCAGGTGACACGCTCCCTGGCAGAGAAAGCTAATGGTATCGCCCAGGCTGCTTTCACGGATAGCCTGTTCAATTTCCCTACTACGGCGCACTTTATGGGCGGAGTTCCCTTTGGGCAAGATGCTCAGGAAGGGGTGATCGGTCTGGATTGTCAGGTGCACAACTACCCATGTCTGTATGTGGTCGATGGCTCGATGATGCCAGCCAACCCTGGGGTGAATCCCAGCTTGACCATCACTGCGTTGGCAGAGTATGCCATGAGCCAGATCCCAGAAAAGCATTATTAGGATAAGCGTTTAGACGTATTAACACGCAACTTGCTAACGTCCCATCACCAACAAAGTTTCCCCCTCTTTGCGCAGTATTTCGATGATGCTCGTAAGCTTGGAAACGCGCTGAAAGTATTTGGGCATTTCGTCGTATTCCAGGACGCGGAATCCGAATTTCTCATATAATGGCCCCAGGGCTGAAAGACACATCAGGTAGAGCGAAACCGCTTCGGATGCATCTACGGATGCAATCAAATGTTCGATGATGTCACGCGCCACACCTCGGCCCCGCCAGGCTGGGTCCACAACAATGGAGGCTAATTCATGGGAACCGTCGCGATGGGGTTTGATTTGACCGCATCCGATCACTTCTGCTCGCGTTTCCATATCGACAGCTACGATGAAGCGTTTCCAATCCAGGCCAGAGGGGTTGATATGGCCGGCAATCACCAGGGATCGGATACGAGAAAGGTCATTTGTGGTCGCAGCTCGAAGCGTGTAAGGCGTCAATTCTGGAGAATAACCCATGCTATAATCACGATTGCATTTCATGCGTGCAATTCAGCGATTATACTGCATCACGGAAGACAAAACGGAGGACACAATGACATCTGTAGGCCCAAATTTCACGCTTTCTGAAGAACATGAAATGATCCGAATGGCAGCGCGCGATTTTGCTCAAAATGAGATCGCGCCCATCGCGGCTGAGTTTGATGAAACGGGTGATTTTCCCATTGAAACGATCAAGAAAATGGGTGAGATGGGTTTTATGGGGATCGAGGTGCCGGAAGAGTATGGCGGGGCAGGTATGGACACACTGGCCTATGTGCTCGCTTTGGAGGAAATTTGCAAGGTTGACGCTTCCCACGGTACGATCATGTCCGTGAATAATTCTTTATTCAATTACGGTATCCTCAAGTTTGGCACCGAGGAACAGAAGCAAAAATTCATCACGCCGGTGGCAACAGGAGAAAAGATCGGTGCCTACTCCTTGACAGAGCCGATGTCGGGATCGGATGCGGCCACTATGCGTAGCCGAGCGGTGCGCGATGGCGATGCATACGTCATCAATGGGCGCAAATCCTGGGTGACCAGCGGCCCGGTGGCGGGATTTATTGTAGTGTTTTCGATGACGGATCCCGAGCAGGGGCATCGGGGTATCACCGCATTCTTGATCGATGCTGAGAAGGCCGGTTTCTCACGGGGCAAGAAAGAGCCGAAGCTGGGCATCCGCGCTTCTGGCACCAGCGAGATCCTTTTCGAAGATTATCGCTGCCCAGTTGAAGATCGTCTTGGCGAAGAGGGTCAGGGGTTCAAGATCGCCATGACAGTGCTGGATGCAGGCCGTATTGGCATTGCATCGCAAGGTTTGGGTATAGCCGAAGCGTCCTATACTGCCAGCCTTGAATATGTGCGCGAACGAGAAGCTTTTGGGAAGAAGATCGGTCAGTTCCAGGGCACGTCTTTCAAGTTGGCAGATATGAAAACACGCATCGAAGCGGCGCGCTTGCTGATCTACCAGGCTGCATTGGCGAAAGAAGAAAACAAGGCATCCGGCAAACGCTATACTCTGGAAGCCGCCATGGCCAAATTGTTTGCCTCGGAGACAGCCATGTTCTGCGCGCACCATGCGGTTCAGATCCACGGTGGCATGGGCTATTCCAAGGAATACCCGGTCGAACGCTATTTCCGCGATGCCAAGATCACCGAGATCTACGAGGGCACCAGCGAGATCCAGCGCTTAGTGATCTCGCGCATGGAAACAGGATTGCGCTGATCCTGCATCAACGGGGGATGGGTCACTATGGAAAAACTCTCACTCTGGATGCTTTTGCTGCCTTTTGTGGTGGCATTTCTTTGTTGGATCTGGTTGTTGTGGGCACGCTTCAAAGGGTATGAAAAGGGCGTAGAGCAACAGGAACCCCTCGAACCTCGTTCGAGCAACCCTGATGAGGACGTAAAATCATCCCATTGGTATGTATCCCTCTGGGAGCAAAAATGGAACCTTGGTCTATTGCTCTTGATCCTTGCTGGCGTAGGTTACATGCTTGTGTTTGCTCCGCCGCGCCTGGGGGGTGAGATCCCCATCATGCCCAATCAACCAGGCAGGCCGTTCTTCAACTTTCATTGGCAGCGCGACTATATCGATAAATACGACGAGCAGATTGGCATGGGAATTTCTTTGGCCGGGAGCAGTGCCAGTTTACTGGCGCTGGCCTGGGGGCAATGGCAAAAGAAACGTTTTGGCGGGGAAGTGGCCGTGTTGCTGGCAGGCCTCACCGTCGCAGGGTTAGGGCAGTGGGTGCTCAAATTTGGTACTTTCTCTATGGGCGCAGGGCTCTATGGCTTTGCGGCTATTTGTTTCATCTCTTGGGGCTTGATGGCCAGAGAGCGCTTGCGAGGGGATTTAGAAACACGAACAAACGTTTCGCCACAAACTGAATGGGTGTTGGTGATAGGCATCTTCCTGCTGGCTACATTCGCTCGCTTGTATGCCTTGCAGAGCGTACCTTATGGGATCGAGGGAGATGAATCGAAGTGGATCTTCGAAGTGGTCGAGATCATGGTCGATGGTGATTACGACTCGAGCGCCGAATATCATCGTGATGCCCTACCCGGTAGCTTCTATATGCAGGCGCCTTTTCAACACTGGGTAGGGATTGGTATTTTCTCAGCCCGTTTGGGCGTGATCTTCTATAGCCTGTTGGGTACGCTGGCATTCTATTGGCTGCTGCGCCAAATCTCATCGATTCCCTTAGCAGCTTTGGGGACATTCTTGCTGAGTATCTCTGTGATGGATATCAGCGCCAGCCGCCTGGCGAACGTTGAGAGTCATGTGAAATTCTGGCCGATTTTGGCCCTGGCGTTATTGGCATTTAGCCTCGGTCAGCGGCGCTGGCAAGTATATGGCATCACTGGGTGGATTCTGGCCCTGGGTTTAGTGACCTACGACACCGTATTACCGGTTTTGGTGGTGATGTTCATCCTTTTTATCGTCGAACTGGTGGCGTTGCGAGTCGATCTAAAGTCAAGTATCAAGAATGTGGCTGCGTTTCTGTTCCCGCCCCTGATGACCATGCCGCTGTTGATCCCCTATTTTGTCGGCCGTCTGAACTATTATGAAATCGACGAGAAGGGTTGGGATACCGAATGGTGGTCTACGTTGGCTGACAATCTTGGCCAGGTCGCGCAATCCTGGTTTGTCGATACGCGCTTCGATTTCATCTATAACCGGCAGGGCCCGTTCATCAATTCCCTTTTGCTTCCATTGCTTGCGTTAGGGCTGGTGTTGGCCTTGATGACCATGCGGCGCCGGGTCTCGCGCTGGGCCATCCTATGGGCGCTGTTGGTATTGATCCCCGTTCCTGTCTTGACGGCCTCTCCGTTTGGGAGGGTTTATTACCCCGGTGTTCCAGCAGCGTATATGTTGATTGCTCTGGCAGGATATATCCTGGCCAGGGAGGTCGCCCGATTGCTGCGGCCGAACCTGGTCCCTCTGGGATGGATCATCGGGGTCGCCGTTTTGGCTTGGTTGCCGCTTTATAACCTTTATCTGTACTTCAACGCAGTCGGCGAACCCGCCGATCGTCAAATCCGACGTGAGATTGGTGAGTATGCCCTGAGTGCTGTCGAAGATGGGGCACATCTCTATTTACCCTATTGGCCAAACGCCAATGATCCTCTGTTCGTCGAGTGGCAGATCGCTGAGTTGTACATTCGTCAGCACTTGAACGCCGACCAAATTGCCGGCGCCTATGACCGCATCACCATTGATGACATGTTGCCCCATCTGGCTGAACGTGCTGATGATCTGGAACGAGTGGATATTCTGCTAGACCGCGAAACATCATCCCAGCGAGAGCAGTGGGATGCCATGCGGGCGGCTTTATTCAAATGTTTCCCAGGGGGCCGGCTCGCAGAAGGCCATTTCTTTGACCGATATCGGATCGATCGAGCATCGCTTTCGGAACCTAAATGCATTCCAGTTCGGCTGCGTGTCGATCATGATGATGAAGATATCGACCAGCGAGAATTGAATTGGGCCCTAAATGGGGGATTAGTATCATCGCTGCGGGTGGCATGCGAGCAAGAAAAAGAAGGTTTGCTGTGGGTCGAGGCGGAGACTTTCGAATGGGGACCCGGCTGGAAAGAGGATGTTGCCTTTGTGAGTGGCTGGCAAGGTGATGGCTATCTCGTGGACAGTTATGGTAGTCAGGTAGCCGCACTCCAGACATATTTTTCTGATCTTTCCCCTACGTATGTATGGATTCGGTATTATAAGCGAGTGGTAGACGAAGCTCCAGCCTATTTGGAACTAGATGATGTGGTGTATCCTTTTTCGGATGTCGATGATGACACCATCCAAGCATGGCGCTGGGAGCGGGTAGGACCTTTTGAACTGGCGGGTGAAGCACAGACTTGGCGTATTACGCGTCCCTATGATGGTGAGCCTGAGAGATTTATGGCTTTGTTTGTCGATAGTGTGATTTTTACAACGGATATAGAGTTTTCACCCCTTCAGGAGGTCCAGCGGGATGTAGTCTATGACCAGGTTCACCAGCTTTCCAATCCGGGTCAGCGAGGTGTTGTCAAGATCGATCTTCCCCCGGGACGTTACTTCTGCCGTTTGGGCGTTGAGTCTGATCAGCCTTTAGTTGATGCATACGGTCAGCCTGAAGTGTGGTCTGATGTGGTTGAAATTGAGATTCCTTAATGAAATGGCCCGAAAATAGGGGTGAGCGGGTGTGCACCACCCGCTCACCCCTATTTTCGGGAAACTCTTTTGTAGGAGTAACAATGAAGAAATTGTGCATTGCAATATCCCTATGTGTGTTCGTTTCACTGGCTTGTAATCTATTCGCATCTGTACCAGAGCCGACGCAAGTGCCACCCCCAACAGAAGTGATGCCTACTAGCACTTCATTGCCCTCGAACACACCCGTTGCAACACAGGTGCCGACGCAAACGCCGACCGTCGAGCAGGTGCAGCCCACCCAGCCACCGCCCACTTCCACGCCGATCCCTACGGAAACAGTACCTCCACCAACTGTACAATCTGCTCCACCTGTTGCACCACCCGCGCCGACCATCTTGACTCCCGAACCGGGTTCAATGGCTTATGATTTCGTCGAACATGTCTGCGATGCGGAATGGGCCAATAGCGGCAGCTATATCACTCCCTGCCCCAGCAATCTCGATGAAATTGAACAGGGTTATTTCACCAATACGCATTTAGCCTTTGCTGAGAGCAACACGGCTATCGAAGTACAGTCTCTGATCGTGGTACCCCAGCAAGGGTCAGGGGGAACGGCGATCTTTGGCATTTATCCGCTCTTCGAAGTCTGGCCAGGGGACCAATTCCGTGCCTCATTAGCCTGTCAAGGTTTTTCAGCCTGCAAAGTGAAATACGCCCTGGAATATTACGATGCAGGTGGCGAATACCATACTGTTTCCTGGGAGTGGCCACACGAGGCTGGAGATGGGATTGTGAATATCGCTGTGGATCTCAGTGCGCTGGCCGGGCAGTCGGTGCGCTTTGTGCTGGCGGTGCGCGATAACGACGGAGACCCTAGCGACGACTTTGCATTGTGGATGGCGCCGCATATCTATCGCGCGCCGGGAGCCCAACCTCCCGAACCCGCTGTCGAGGAGGAGCAACCTCCGGGCGTGATCTCTGGTTGGGTGAACATGGCCGACGCCCCGCCCTATATGAACGATCCTGTCGCTGGACCGATGATGGTGGCCGTAGTGTTCTTTAATCTCGATGATGGCACCTACTGGTGGATCCATACTACCCCTACCCGGCACCCTAACTATCAGATGACTGTGCCGCCGGGCAATTACCATGTGGCGGCCTTTGGCCAAGGAGTTGACGGCACACCCTACGTCAGCGCGGCATATACGGGGGAGTGGCCGCTCTCTTGTGATCAGGATTTGAAAGCCGTTACGGTTGCGCCCAACCAAAAGGTCGAGGATATTGTCATCGCCGACTGGAATTGGATTTGCGGCGGAGATGCCTACCGGCCACCTAAACCCGCTGACGTACCTCTTCCGTGACCAAGAAGCCATTGTGCAAGTAGGGGTAAGTGGGGTGCTCCGCAGCCCACTTACCCCTAAATCTTGAAAGCTTTTCGGCGATTCCCAGAAAATGATAAATTCCAAAACTCAAGAAATGGCGAATTCTCATAATTCAACATCTAAGCCCAAAAGGCCATTTGTCGTAACGGTGCTACTCCTGATGGTGTTAAGTTATACGGTCCTAGGATGGTTTGGCTTCCTAGCAGCCCTGCGAAATTGGGATTTCCTGCAAAGCTTGCCGTTATCTGTTCCACCGCTTTATCTTGCCCTGCGAAACATAGTATGGGGAGCGGTGGGTGTTCCTCTGATATGGGGTCTCTGGATTGGTCGACGTTGGGCTTGGTATGCGACCCAAGCAGTCGCTGGCTTGTATGCGGTTTATTACTGGTTGGACCGAGCGTTTTTGGCTGATCCCACCGTATCTCCATTGGGAACAGGTCGCTGGCCCTTTGTCCTGGGCGTGACTGCAATATGCTTGATATATACGTTGATTGTTTTGCGGCTCCCTTTAAGCCGGCGATTTTTCGAAGTGTGAACTGAAACTGCCAGGTGACTGGTATATGGTTCAATAATGGTACTTACCAAGTGTTGAAATAACTCGAAATTTGGACGTTTAGGAAGTATCCTATCCCCCCTTTTTCGAGAATCAAATGGAGAACTGCATGTCTGATAATCCAAAGATTGAACGCTTACGCGAGTTGAAAGCAGAAGCGCGTTTAGGAGGCGGTGAAAAGCGCATCGAACAGCAGCACCAAAAAGGTCGTCTGACGGCCCGCGAACGTATTGACCTCTTCCTGGATAAGGGTTCTTTTCGTGAAGTCGATGCTTTTGTCTCTCACCGCACATCAGATTTTGGTTTGGACGAGCGAAAATTCTTGAGTGATAGCGTAGTGACCGGATGGGGAACAGTCAATGATCGGCTGGTGTATATCTTTGCTCAAGACTTTACTGTTTTTGGGGGAAGCTTAGGAGAAGTCCACGCCGAGAAGATCGTCAAGATCATGGATATGGCCATGAAGAATGGTGCGCCGGTTATTGGTTTGAATGACTCAGGTGGGGCGCGCATTCAAGAGGGCGTGGTATCCCTGGGCGGGTATGCCGATATCTTTTTGAGAAATACCCTCGCTTCCGGTGTTGTGCCTCAGATCAGCGTCATCATGGGTCCCTGCGCAGGCGGAGCAGTCTATTCCCCGGCGATCACCGATTTCATCTTCATGGTGCGCGGCTCTTCCTATATGTTCATCACCGGCCCGAATGTGGTTAAGACCGTCACCCATGAGGAGGTCACCTTCGAAGAGTTAGGCGGCGCCGATGTGCACGCTGAGACATCAGGGGTCTGTCATGTGGCCGCCGATAGCGAAGCCGATGCCTTCTTCCTGGTGCAGAAGCTGCTCAGCTATCTGCCTCAAAACAACATGGAAGATCCACCCTTTGTGCCCACAAGTGACGATCCGCTGCGCCGGGAAGAGGAACTCGATAACATCATTCCCAATGACCCCAGCAAACCTTACAACATCAAGGACGTCATCCGTTTGATCGTCGATAATGGCGAGTTTTTCGAGACACACGCTTCCTATGCCCAGAATATCGTCGTCGGATTTGCCCGTTTAGGCGGTCACAGCGTGGGAATTGTCGCCAATCAGCCCTCCATATTAGCCGGTGTGCTGGATATCGATTCATCGGAGAAAGGCGCCCGCTTTGTGCGCTTCTGTGATGCCTTCAATATACCCATCCTGACTTTTGTGGATGTGCCTGGATTTTTGCCGGGTACCGATCAAGAGCACGGCGGGATCATCCGCTCTGGGGCGAAGCTGTTGTATGCATATTGTGAAGCTACTGTCCCCAAGCTGACTGTGATTACCCGCAAAGCCTATGGCGGGGCTTATGACGTGATGAGTAGCAAGCACATCCGCGGCGATGTCAATCTGGCCTGGCCCAGCGCCGAACTGGCTGTAATGGGCCCTGAAGGTGCAGTCGAGATCATCTTCCGAAACGAACTTAAAGAGACAGATGACCCTGTCGCTCGCAAGGAAGAATTGGTGGCAGATTACAGAGACAAGTTCGCTAACCCGTATGTGGCTGCCTCGCGGGGTTACATCGATGACGTCATCGAGCCGCGCGACACGCGCCCCCGGCTGATCAATGCCCTGGAAATGCTGGCTAATAAACGCGATACCAACCCGCCCAAGAAGCATGGTTGTATCCCGTTGTAGTCGAGTAGTCAATCGGTCTTATAGTCGGGTGGCCGTATTTTTGACTGGCGACTATCAGACTACGTGACTATGAGACTACCAGACTAAGATGAAAGTAAACAACCACCATCTCCATATCGAAACCCATGGCCCCGAGGGCGCCCCGGTAGTCGTTTTCCTCCATCATGGACTCGGTTCGACGCGTGCCTGGCGAGGACAAGTACCAGCGTTCGTTGAGGCGGGCTACCGAGTGATTGTGTATGACCGCTGGGGCTATGGCCAATCGGACCCACGGCCGCAACTTGATGTGCCGGGATTTGAAGATGATCTTGCTGATTTGAAAGAAACGTTGGAACGTTTGAACGTTGAACGTTCAACGTTTGTCGGTCACAGCGATGGTGGCACATTAGCGCTGTATTATGCCGTTCGATATCCTGAGCGAGTTTCTGTTATGGTAACAGTTGCGGCACATATCTATTTGGAACCGAAGATGGAGCCTGGGATATTGAGTATCAAAGCGGCTTTCGAGAACGATGAGCGTTTCCGCAAAGGGCTGCAGCGCGTCCATGGCGAAAAATTCGAGTCCGTATTCTGGAATTGGTTCAATGGCTGGCACAAGCCAGAGGCATTGCATTGGGATATGCGTCCTCTTCTAAAGAAAATTTCCTGTCCGGTTCTGATTGTGCAAGGCGAAGAAGATGAGCATGCTACACCGCAACACGCCATCGATGTCGCCGAAGCGATCCCTAATGCCGAGTTGTGGTTGGAGCCAGGCGCCGGGCATATGTTTCCACAAGATCAACCTGAAAAATTCAATAAGAGACTCCTGAAATATATGAGTGCAGTGTACGAAGTGCGAAGTGCGTAGTGCGTAGTAATTTCGCACATAGCGCTTCGCACATCGGACGTCCGTAGGAGAATTCATGTTCAACAAAGTATTAATAGCAAACCGTGGGGAGATCGCTGTCCGTATACTGCGGGCTTGCCGGGAGTTGGGTTTGGAGACCATCGCCGTATACTCTGAAGCGGATCGCCGCGCTTTGCATGTGCGTTATGCAGACGAAGCGTACCTGTTAGGTCCAGCTCCCTCTCGCGACTCGTATCTGCGCAGCGATAAGATCATTGAGATTGCCAAGAAGAGCGGGGTCGGCGCGATCCACCCTGGTTATGGGTTCCTGGCGGAGAGGGCCGACTTCGCTCAGGCTGTGTTGGATGAGGGCATTGCCTTCATCGGGCCCAAACCCTCCTCAATTGCCGCCATGGGGGATAAGGGCGTGGCCCGTGCAACAGTGACAGCCGCGGGCGTGCCCGTGGTACCTGGCACCGAGGCCGAGGGAGCTCTGAGTGATGATGATTTGCTCAAGATTGCACCGGAGATTGGATTCCCGTTATTGATCAAAGCCACTGCAGGCGGTGGCGGAAAAGGGATGCGCGAAGTAAATAATCTGGATGAGATGCAGGAACTAATCGCATCTGCCCGGAGGGAAGCGGAAGCCGCTTTTGGGGATGGAAATGTATATCTGGAGAAACTCGTCGAAGGCGCGCGCCACATCGAATTCCAGATTCTGGCCGACACGCATGGCAATGTGATCCACCTGGGGGAGCGCGAGTGTTCGCTACAGCGACGTCACCAAAAATTACTCGAAGAGTCGCCCTCGCCATTTGTCGATGAGGAGTTGCGCCAGCACATGGGCGCGGTGGCTGTCAAGGCGGCGCAATCTGTTGAATATGTAAATGCTGGTACGATTGAATTTCTGGTCGATGGCGAGAAGAATTTCTATTTTCTGGAAATGAATACCCGCTTGCAAGTTGAGCATCCCATCACCGAGGCGGTCACTGGCGTGGATATTGTCAAAGAGCAGATCCGCATCGCCCGGGGGCGGTCGCTGAAATATGCCCAAGAAGATATCCTGATGAAGGGTTGGGCCATTGAGTGCCGGGTCAATGCTGAAGATCCCTACAACAATTTCATGCCCTCTACTGGACACTTGAGTCATATCATCCTGCCTACCGGTCCGGGAGTCCGTGTGGATACGGGTGTGTATCCTGGGTTTGAGATTTCACCATACTATGACTCTTTGATCTCCAAGTTAATCGTTTATGGCGAGACGCGCGCTGAAGTGATCCTGCGCATGCGTAGAGCTTTGGAAGAATACAAGATTGTGGGCGTGCGGACAAATATTCCTTTCCACCAGAGTATTATGGATTCTCATCGATTCATGGCCGGTCAGTTCGATACCCAGTTTGTGGAGAAGCGTTTCTCGATGGATAAGGCACGTAAGGGACAGGAAGCACATCCCCATATCGCAGCCATCATGGCTACCCTGGTTGCTCACCAGCAGACCCAACGTTCAGCGCATGTGATCCAACGCAACGAGCGCGACACCAGCAACTGGAAATGGATGGGCCGCTGGGAGCGCATTCATCGTTAGAAGTTCAACTTTTCAAAGAAGTTGAACTTCTCAAATCGGCATCTTTGATCATTGCTACTTTGTGAGATTAGTTATGAAATATATTACAACCATAGGCAAGAAAGAATTCATTGTTGAGGTTCTCGAAGACGGGAAAATTGCCGTCGACGGTGTATCATGCAGCGTGAATTTTGAATCTGTCAGCGGTGAACCGGTATACTCCTTGTTGCTCGACGGGCAATCTTACGAGGCGTACGTGTATGAGGACGAGGACGGCTGGGAAGTGCTGTTGCAAGGCTCGCTGTACCCTGCAACAGTCGTCGATGAACGCGAGCATCGCCTGCGCTCCGCGTTTGGTAGCGGACCGGCTCAAAGCGGTGAATTCTACCTCAAGGCACCCATGCCAGGTTTAGTGGTTGATATTCCCGTTAGCGATGGCCAGGAAGTGGAAGAGGGGGATGTGTTGATCATCCTGGAATCGATGAAAATGCAGAACGAACTCAAGTCTCCGCGCGCTGGGGTGATCAAGCGCCTGCGCGTTAACGTGGGGGATAATGTCGAACGAAGACAGACCTTGCTTAGTGTAGTGTAATTTCTGGATGATGATCGCACACACTAAATTTTCGACTTAAAATTTTGATTTTTCTCCCCTTCCCCGCTGGAAGGGGGCTTTGTGAAAAAACAGGTGCGTGCGGCGCTTTTCGCCAGCATGCACCTGTTTTTTCACTATTTCCCCTCCCACGATTGTCGGGGGAGGGGTCAGGGGTGGGGGTGAGATTTTTCTTAATTCGAGTTTTCTCATACCTCCCTTAGTTGCGCCCCCAAAACCCCCGTGATAGAATAATTTCGAATTTATGGGACACCCCTATGAAGGTGACTGATTACGAGCGTACGCGGAGTACTTTATGACTGAGATGGTTGAAGTTGTTATTGATAGTATCCGAGTCAGCTTGATGAACCAGCAGCGCATTGTGATCCTGCGCGAGCTGGAAGCTGAACGATATTTGGCAATTTGGATTGGAGTGTATGAAGCCGAGCATTTGACGATTGCGCTGCAAGATGTTGAAGTCTCGCGCCCGTTGACCTACGACCTCTTTACCAATGTGATTGATCAATTGAACGCTGAGGTGTCTCATATCGAGGTAGTTTCGCTGCGAGATGAGACCTTTTTTGGGAATGTGGTTCTCAACGTCAATGGCAGTGTGATCAATATTGACTCGCGACCCTCGGATGCGATGAATCTAGCTGTACGCAGTGGCGTTCCGATCCTTGTCTCGCGTGAAGTCATGGAAAGCGCCGGCATTGTCCCTGATGAAGATGATGTTTCGATTGACGATATGGAAGACGTGGAAGCATCCGCAGGCAAGGAAGATGAGCGACTATCCATCTTCGAGGATTTCCTGGACCAATTGGATATCGATGAAGATGCAGAAGAAGAAGGTGAATAGCTAACAATAACTATTGGTACTATCGACCGCTGACCAATGCCGCCACGATGCCGGAGGTCAGCGGTTTTTGTTTTGATTGATGATGGCTTAAAAATTTGCTTGAATTTTCAGTCATCCCCCTTGGGATGGTTTCCTGATTACCAAGAGATTCTTTCCGAATTTCTTAAATATTTGTCTGTGGTTTTGGAAGTTGAGGTATCATAGCTCCATATGTTCTTGACTTTTACCGTTCATTGAAAATCTATCGAAAAATAGGGGATGTGGGTTGCTGCGCAAACCCGCATCCCCCATTTTTCGAACTCTTATTAGGGAATTGCGCCAATTGTTATGAGCATTCAAACTATTTCCGATAGCGACGTTCAAGCAGGACCGCAAATTGTTCCTCACAGCCGCGAGGCCGAGGAAGCTGTTCTGGGTTCGATCTTGATCAATCCGGAGGCCTACTACGATGTGGCGGAGTTCCTGCAGTCGGAAGATTTTTACATCCACCGCCACCGTTGGATCTGGCAGACCTTTGCCCGCCTGACACAGAACCGCACGCCGATCGACTCGCTTACTGTGATCGAAAATTTGGATCAGCAAGGACAATTGTCTGAAATCGGGGGTGCGGCCTATATCACCACCCTCATCAACAGCGTGCCATCTTCGCTGCATGCCATCTCTTACGGCCGCATCGTCGAAGAGACAGCCGTCCGCCGGGGTATGTTGGAAGCGGCCAATAGGATTGCCAAGCTGGCATATCAAGAAGATACCGGCCTGGAAGCCGTCATGGACGATGCAGAGAAGGCCGTTTTCGGGGTCAGCGAGCGGCGGATGACGCGCGATCTGGCGCCCATCCAACATGTGCTCAGTGAGTATTATGACAATATCAGCGAGTTGGCCAGCCGGGATGATGAGATCCGCGGGGTGCCGACCAATTTCATCGATATTGATAATCTGTTGGGGGGGTTGCAGCCTTCGGATCTTCTGATCGTTGCCGGTCGCCCAGGTATGGGGAAAACGGGGTTCGCGCTCTCCATAGCCAAGAATGCTGCTCTAATCCACAAAAAACACGTCGCCATCTTCTCCTTGGAGATGTCCAATGATCAGTTGGTACAGCGCCTGTTGGCGCAAGAGACGGGCATCGACTCGCAGCGCCTGCGTATGGGCAAGCTCGAAGAGGATGAGTGGTCGTTATTCACCCACGCCATTGAAGTGCTCAGCGACACTCGCATATTTTTAGATGACACACCGGGAATAACGCCGTTACAATTGCGGACCAAGTGTCGCCGCTTACACCTCGAGCATCGCCTGGACCTGGTGATCGTCGATTACTTACAGTTGATGTCCGGCGATAACCGCACTGAGAACCGCGTACAGGAGGTCTCATTTATCTCGAGGCAGATGAAGATCCTGGCGCGCGAATTGAATGTGCCTGTGCTGGCAGCGGCACAGCTCTCGCGGGCTGTCGAACAGCGCGGCGATAAGCGTCCAGTGTTATCTGATCTGCGTGAATCGGGATCGCTTGAGCAAGACGCCGATATCGTCATGTTCATCTACCGCCCTGAAATGTACGAGGATGATCCTGCCAAACAGAACCTGGCTGAGATCATCGTGGCCAAGCACCGTAATGGCCCCATCGGCAGCGTGCAGTTGATTTTCCGTAAGAACCTGGCCAAATTCGAGAACGCCGCCACCCGTGTGGTCGATCTTCAACAGGTGACCTAATGAGCTTCAATGGTTTCCCTGATGGGAAAGTGAGTTTTAGCCGCGTCCCAGAGCCATTTTTTGGCGAATTGTTGCCTCAGATCGATGACTTGGGAGAGCTTAAGCTGACGCTCTACTTTTTCTGGCGACTGGAGCATATGGAAGGGGATTTCCGCTATTTGAGAGAATCTGACTTTCGAGCGGATGAGCGTTTTATGTTGGGGTTGGCACCCGCGCTCGAGCAGGCCGAACCAGCCCTAAGGGAATCCCTTGAGCGCGCTGTACGAAGAGGAACATTGTTGCTGGTAGAAGCCCAGCAAGGAGACGATGTACTTTTTTTTCTGAACACATCCAAAGGCAGGGCCGCGGTGGATGCAATCCAAAAAGGGGAGTGGCATCCCCAAGGATCTCCCCAAGCCACGCCTGTGCTTTCACAGGAACGACCAAGCATCTATCACCTGTACGAGCAGAATATTGGATTAATCACCCCACTGCTTTCGGAAACCCTTCAGGAGGCTGAAGATACGTACCCGGCGGAGTGGATTGAAGAAGCCTTCCGCATCGCCGTTGAAAAGAATATCCGTAACTGGCGTTATATCGAAGCGATTTTACGACGCTGGCAAGAAAGAGGTTATGATGTCCGAAAAGATCGACGAGACCCTGAAGAACATCGCCGACAATATGCCGACTGGGAAGAAGACTGATCCTTCGCCAGAGTTCCAGAATCACGATTTGCCCGGTGATCCAGCTTGCCCGATTTGTGGGGGCATAGGGTTTGTGCGCCAGGATGTTCCTGTTGGCCATCCAGAATTTGGAAAGATGCATGTTTGCACCTGCCGCAAAGGAGAACTCAACCGCCGCATGCACGATCGTCTGTTTGCCTTGAGCAGGCTGGATGAGTTGCAGCATTTGAATTTCGAGAATTTCCGCCCGCGCGGCCGGGTGGGTTTGCGGCCTGCTTTGGCTGATTCTTTGGAGCAGGCATTCAATCAGGCCCAAATGTTTGGGCGTACACATCAGGGCTGGCTGTTGCTATATGGTGGGTATGGTTGCGGAAAAACCCATTTGGCGGCTGCGATCGCCAATTTCTCGGTAGAAATGGGCATCCCCACGCTGTTCATCACCGTACCTGACCTTTTAGATACTTTGCGGTTTTCATACGATGACCCCGATGCAACCTTCGAACAGCGCTTCGAAGAGATCCGCAATGCGCCTTTGTTGATTATGGATGATTTTGGGACGCAAAATGCCACCGAGTGGGCGCAAGAAAAATTATTCCAGATATTGAACTATCGCTATATTAAAAAACTCCCCTTAGTAGTGACGACCAACTTACTCATCGAAGAGATGGAGCCACGCATCCGCTCGCGCCTGGATGATCCGGATTTGGTGACGCGCGTTAATATCAAAGCCCAAGACTATCGCCGTCCAGAGAATGATAGGCTAGGACATTCAGCGCTCTCTTCCTCGATGGATTTTTTGCATAAGCTGACCTTTTCTGCTTTCGATATCCGCGATAACGAAAACCTTCAACCCGATCAAGTTGAAAGCTTGAAGCGTGCTCTTGATGAAGGGCGAGAATTTGCTGAAGTACCTGATGGCTGGCTGGTGCTCACCGGTCCCTATGGGTGTGGCAAAACCCACCTGGCCGCGGCCATTGCCAATTTCCGCGCCGACCAGGGACACTTGCCCATGTTCGTGGTGGTGCCTGATCTGATGGATCATTTGCGGGCCACCTTTGGCCCGCGCAGTTCGGTCAGCATGGACCGGCTCTTTGAGGACGTGAAACGTGCCCAGCTTTTGGTTTTGGATGACCTGGGTACGCAGAATATGACTCCCTGGGCCAAGGAAAAGCTCTACCAGTTATTTAATTATCGCTATAACGCTGAATTGCCAACCGTGATAACGACTCCTGAATTGAAGGATGAGATGGATCCGCGTCTGCTCAGTCGTATGCGGGATACAAGCCTAAGTGTGATTTGTGCTATTACAGCGCCCTCTTACCGGGGCTCAAGGAATAAGAGGAAAAAGAGTAAGCGCTAGCGATATGAGTCTCCGCTGGAATATATGGGGGGCGAAACCCCCATATATTCCAGCGAAACGTTTTTTATAACCCTTTTCAATAACGTCACTATCGGGTATTTCATCAGATTTGTTTTTCGATGCAGCGGAGAATAGTTTACGCATGAACGAACTAGAAGCCATTCAATCACTAGAAGATATAAAACCAGAATATCGAGATACATCCATTAGTTTGTTATTGGAGTATCACAATTTGAAGCGCCCTTTGGATCCATACACCAAGGCTCAGTTGTTGATTGGTATGTGTATGGATAATCGCAAGCGTTTGCGATTGCCTGATAACTTTGCTTATGTCATTCGGTCGGGCGGAGCAAATCTGCGTTACAGTGAATTCAAAGTTTCCTTTGCCATCGCGGTGGGAGGGGTAAAGGCGATTGCATTGATTGGGCACAATCAATGTGGCATGGTAAATCTGATTTCAAAGCGGGATCAATTTGTTCAAGGTATGGTAGATAATGCTGGTTGGGAAAAGGATAGAGGGGAAGAGCACTTCAGGCATTTTGCGCCGATGTTCGAAATTGGGAACGAGATTGATTTCATTATGAGTGAAACAAAGCGATTGCGCTTGAGATTTCCAAAAATTCAAGTTGCCCCTTTGATGTATCGAATAGAAGACAATCTCTTGTACTTCGTTCGAGAGGATTGATAAGATCTGACAAAATTGAGGGGTTGTAATCCCCTCTGGTTAGTCCCACGACGTTCCCCTCGTTCAAATTTGCAGCCAAACAAAAAGCGGCATTGATTCCTAATGCTGGCCGCTTTATCGGTGCGCGCGGCAGATCATCACGTGACGATTTACTTGAAAAAATTGATAAAAATTACATTGTGGCGCAGGCCTTCTCTTGATAAAATAGTGTAACAAGACTAAATTTACCTAAATTTCAGGAGAAAATATGTTTCCTAGTTATTTATTGGCTTTACGAGAAGGCTTGGAAGCGGCGCTGATTATCGGTATTGTTTTGGGCGTGCTTCGAAAGGTCAACCGGATACAACTGAGATCAGTGGTCTGGATGGGAGTGGGGGGTGCTGTGGTGGTCAGCCTGTTGGGGGCATTGGTGCTCAATGCTTTGGGCGCGACTTTCGAAGGCGCGGCTGAGGAGATCTTCGAGGGGATCACCATGTTCATCGCCGCTGGAGTACTGACCTGGATGATCTTCTGGATGCAGCGCCAGGCTAGAACGATCCAAAGCGAGCTTGAAGCTGATGTGCGTCGCGCTGCGCTGGTAGGTGGGCAAAAGGCCCTCCTTATCTTGTCATTCGTGTCTGTAGTGCGTGAAGGGATCGAATTGGCTCTTTTCCTCACCGCGGCCTCTATGACCACCTCTGCGCAACAGACGATCACCGGCGCTGTTCTGGGGTTAGGCACCGCAGCGCTGTTGGGTTGGTCCCTGTTTGCCAGCACCATCCGCCTGGACCTGCGGCGGTTCTTCCAGGTAACGGGAGTCTTGCTGATCCTGTTTGCGGCGGGGTTGGTGGCACATGGGATCCATGAGTTCAATGAGGTCGGCTGGATTCCCGCGATCATCGAGCACGTTTGGGATGTCAATCACATTGTGGACGAGAAATCAACGTTTGGGTTGGTGCTCAAATCGTTGTTTGGCTACAACGGCAATCCATCCTTGACAGAGATATTTGGGTATCTGTTATATTTCACCGCAATAGGCTTGGGGTTGCGGCGCACCAAACGTGTGCTCCCGGCAGTACAAGAAGCCTAAATCAATCTCTAATAGCGTTTTGTTACAAAAGGCCTGGTTTCTAATCGAAGCTAGGCTTTTTGACGTTCGTGACTGGGCGAGTTCCCTTTGTTTCATAATACAGGTATTGCAATAAGGCGTGAATGAAGATGATAATTCCAGTCATTTCAAGCGTTTCTTCAAAAATGGTCAACATGATGTAATTTGCATCCCCTTCTCCAAATCTTGAGGCATACCATCCGCTCATCATCTCTCCCCCAATTGCGCCACCTATAAATATCAGTGCAGCGAGGAAAATTAGATTTCTTGATCTTGAGGGTAAGT
>CAYTKR010000058.1:0-29305 GCA_964438295.1 uncultured Anaerolineales bacterium | reverse complement strand
CGGGGTAATCTTCCAGATTTAGGGGTGAGTGGCGTGTTCTGCACGCCACTCACCCCTAAATCTGGAAACTCTAACGGCGATTCCAGATGAGTTTTTTTGATGGATACTATATGATGAGCAAGTCGCGTTTGCTAATCTTCTTGTGTTGCCTTGTTTTCCTATCAGCATGTGCTGGTCAGGACCCGCTTGATATCCCAACGCTGACTGCGACCGTTTACACACCACCCACGGCTGACCCCGTAGCGATCCAACTTCAGCAGACCGAAGCAGCCAAGTTGACTGCAGAAAGTCTACCTACCCCCACGCCTGCTTGCACAAATGACCTCGAATTTGTAGAGGATATGACCATCGAGGATGGCTCGGTGGTATCCTCAGGCCAGCGTCTGGATAAACGCTGGAAGGTGCTCAATGCAGGATCGTGCAATTGGGGTTTAGAGTATGAAGTACAGTTGATTGCTGGTCCCGATATGGGTGTACCCTCCACTCAGGCGCTTTTCCCGGCGCTTAGCGGGACAGAAGCGGAGATCCACATGGTTTTTGTCGCCCCAGATGAACCTGGCTCGTACCGTAGCGCCTGGCAGGCCTTTACTCCAAAAGGGGAACCCTTTGGTGAAACGTTTTACATCGATATTGTAGTAGGAAGCGAACCGTAAAATAAAAGAATTTGCCCTCAAAAAGGGTGTATGCAAGTGATAATTCCACTTGCGTACACCCTTTTTGAGCTAGTTCCCTGTTCAAAGCTGGGGTTGGGGAGTAAACTTACGTTCATGCTATCTCTTGGAAAAACTCACCGCTTACGGCAATGTGCAACGCCAGATGGCAAGTTCGTCATGCTAGCTCTGGATCATCGCAACAACTTACAACACGCATTCAATCCCGAAAATCCTAGGGCGGTCACCTACCAGCAATTAGCAGATTTCAAAACTGAATTGATATCAGCCTTATCGCCCGTATCGAGCGGCGTTCTTTTGGATCCACAATATGGCGCGGCGGCGAGCATCGCCTGTGGCGCCATCCATGGTTCTGCAGGGATGTTGATCGCTGTTGAAAAAACCGGTTATACCGGTAAACCTGTGGCCCGCCAAAGCCAGATTCTGTCGGGATGGAGCGTGGAAAAGATCTCCCGCCTGGGTGCAGCCGGCGTAAAATTGTTGATCTACTATCACCCAGATGCGCCCAATGCGGATGCGCAGGAGGCCCTGGTTCGGGAAGTTAGTCAGGAATGTCGCAAGTATGACCTGCCTTTCTTTCTGGAACCACTCTCTTTTTCACTCGCCCCCGACGTAAAAAAATTACCCTCGAATGCGAAACGAGCGGTAGTCATCGAAACCGCTCGCCGGTTAACCCCACTGGGTGTTGATATCCTCAAAGCTGAGTTTCCCCTCAATATTGCAGACGAGCAGGATGAAACCATCTGGGCCGAGGCTTGTGCGGAATTATCTGCAGCCTCAACGGTTCCCTGGGTGCTGCTCAGCGCTGGGGTTAGTTTTGACGAGTTCGTTCGGCAGACAAAAATAGTATGCCAGGCTGGAGCCAGCGGGGTGTTGGCTGGCCGCGCTGTTTGGAAAGAGGCCGTAGAATTACAGGGAACAGACAGATTTGATTTCCTGTACACCACCGCAACGCAGCGTATGCAGCAGTTGAGCCAGGTGATCGAGACATACGCGCGACCCTGGACAGCATTCCACCCTGATCTGACTGCAAACGTCAATGAGGGTTGGTACCAAAATTATTGATCATTATGGAAGCTGCGCACGTATTAGATGCCATTGTCAATGCCAATAACCGGGGGCATGCGGTTGGAATAACGTCAATTTGCTCTGCGAATGCCATGGTGCTGGATGCTGCTCTCCGTCAGGGGTTAGAGAAAGACCAATCTGTCCTGATTGAATCGACCTGTAATCAGGTCAACCAATTTGGGGGTTATATGGGGATGACCCCAACCGCATTTCGACAATATGCATTCCAAATCGCAACTACTTGCCATTACCCACAGGATAAAATTATTTTTGGTGGGGATCATTTGGGGCCAAATCCCTGGCAAGATGAACCGGCCAGCCAGGCTATGGAAAAATCCTGCACTATGGTCAGGGATTATGTTAAAGCGGGTTATACGAAGATTCATCTCGATGCCAGCATGAAGTGTCTCGATGATGATCCTCAGCAGGCCTTGTCGAAGACGATTTCTGCTGGGCGGGCTGCGGATATGGCACTCGTTGCCGAAGATGTTTGTCAGCAGATGGGCACAGCAGGGCAACAACTGCGCTATGTAATTGGTACCGAAGTGCCTGTTCCTGGTGGTACTCAAGAATATGAAGATACCATCGAGCTGACGACTCCTGATGACGTGGCTGAAACGCTAGAAATCACGCGCCAGGCTTTCTCCGACCGGGGACTGGAAGCGGCCTGGGAGCGAGTTCTCGCTGTGGTTGTGCAACCCGGCGTGGAGTTTGGCAATGATTCCCTCTTCGTCTATGAGTCCGAAAAAGCAGCCAATTTATCAAAATACATCGAGGGCCACGAGAGTCTGATCTACGAAGCTCATTCCACTGATTATCAACCCCGCCAAGCGTTGAGCAATCTAGTCAGGGATCATTTTGCCATCCTCAAGGTAGGTCCGGCGTTGACCTTTGCCCTGAGGGAAGCAATTTTTGCCCTGGCGATGATAGAACAGGAAATGTTTCTTGGCAGGATGGAATCCCACAGTTCCCAGGTCCGCGAGACGCTGGAAACGGTCATGGTGGAGCAGCCTGCATACTGGGAGAAATACTACCCAGGCAATGATGCTGAAAGGCTTTTCGCCCGGAAATACAGTTTTAGCGATCGTTCCAGGTATTATTGGCCCGTGCCGAATATCCAATCCGCTCTGGAAAAACTAATCCATAATCTTGAAACACACCCAATACCTCTTACTCTTATAAGTCAGTTTTTGCCAACACAGTACCCGCGCGTACGTGATCGGTTTTTGGAAAATTCACCAAAGGCTATCATCAGGGACAAAATTGCTTCCATACTGGCGGATTACACTTTTGCTTGCAATCAAGAATAAGACTTCGCTGACGATCTCCGGAAATAGAGGGATGGGCCGTGCTTAGCACACCCATCCCTCTATTTCTATTTTGATTTTCGATTACAATCTGTGTGGAGGTGTACGATGCCCGAACTCAGTTCCAGCGCACAACGCGTGCAGGATGCTCTGAACCAGCTAGGACTGGTGTTAAAGGTTGTTGAACTACCCGACAGCACACGCACCGCAGCAGATGCCGCACAGGCCATTGGATGTGAAGTCGCCCAAATCGCCAAATCATTGATCTTTCGAGCTAGGCAGTCGAACCGTCCAGTTTTGGTGATCGCCAGCGGTATTAACCGGGTCAACGAAAAAAGTATCGCAGCTGTATTGGGCGAAAAGATCTCCAAGGCTGATGCAGATTTCGTGCGCGGACGGACTGGATTTGTGATCGGCGGTGTCCCTCCGGTAGGACATTTGGAACCGGTTGAAACCTTTCTCGACCAAGATCTATGGCAATTTGATGAGATTTGGGCTGCAGCTGGCACGCCTCATGCAGTATTCCGTTTGACACCCGATAAGTTAGAACGGGCGACTTCAGGAAAGGTGATCGATATTCATTAGGTTCGCCAATTACTGGTATCGGAATGCAGCGGATTTATTACTTTCTTCTAGGTACAGGCGTAATCCTGGTATTGGCAGTGATCTTTAATGCTCTCTACCAAGAGGGTGCGCAGGCGCGTGCCCTTGGAAAATACTCTCTTCTCAGCGATACAGCTGAATCGGTTACGACCAGTCCCACCCATGAAATCCCTTCGCAAACCGCACAGTCATCACCGAGTGCAACACCATTTCAACCTGCAACATACACGCCCACAAGTACAAATACGCCAACGATTACGTACACTCCTAGCCCTACTTCCACCTTTACTCCATCGTTTACACCGACGGCTACGGAAACTTCGCCGCCGACCCTGACGCCTACGCTACCCACGTCAGCATCCGTCCAGGGCATTTCTGGGCGGTGGCCGGCATATTCGCTGGATTGCGAGTCGCGCTCGGCCGTGGATTGGGCAGCTTATTTTGGGGTACAGATCGATGAGAGGACGTTTTTCAACGGCCTGCCTTCATCAGATAATCCCAATTTAGGCTTTGTAGGAAATGTGCACGGTGCCTGGGGTCAAATCCCCCCGAATGATTACGGCGTTTACGCCAAACCTGTTGCCAATTTGCTGCGTTCCTATGGCTTGGAAGCCGATGCAGTCTATGATTTTAGCTGGCCGGGGTTACAGGCAGAAATCGCGTCTGGTGAACCGGCCATCGTCTGGGTTGTGGGCAGAGTGGCGCGCGGCACCCCCGTACCCTATACCTCCTCTGATGGGCAACAAACCACGGTCGTTCGATTCCAGCATACCGTCATCCTCACCGGATATGACGCCCAGCAGGTCACTGTGCTGGACGGCGATTGGGTGTACCAACGCTCAGTGCAGGATTTTCTAGATTCGTGGGGTGCGTTGGGCAATATGGCGGTGATTTGGGATGACTAGAATTTCCCAGTGGCGGACTGCCCCCTCGAGGGGTGCTAAACGAAAGCGTGGGGATATTCGTTTGCTGATTATGGAGGTGATGCTGGTTTTTTGCGTGATCCTGCTCTCAGGCTTTATCCTGATGATCTTTAGAAGTTTTTCTGATGAAAATGACCCCAGTGCAGTGGCATTTGCAGATGAAGCGACTTCTACACCAACCCCCAACCCAACACTCACATCTATGCCTACCAATACACCCGCACCAACGGGTACGGCACACCCTCCCACAGCTACAGCCACTGTGACAATCCGTGTGATTTCCCCCTCGTTTACACCAACCGCATCGAAAACCCCCGCACCTATTCCAACCCGCTTTGTTTCTCCAACCGCGGGAGGGAGTGCGCGGATCGAGGGCATTGTCGGGGACTCTCAATCTCTGCCTTTGAGTTGTGAAGCCAGTGCCGCGACTGATTGGGCAGCCTTTTTCGGTGTGCAGATCGATGAACTGGAATTCCAAAACCGTTTGCCCCTTTCTGATAATCCCGAGAAGGGCTTTGTGGGCGACGTAGAAGGGTCCTGGGGGCAGATTCCGCCTGCTCCTTATGGAGTTCATGCCGCGCCCGTTGCACTCATTCTTAGGTCTTACGGGCTGCCAGCCATGGCAGTCTCACACCTGAGGTGGCAGGCTCTCCAAGGGGAAATCAATGCTGGGCGCCCGGTCATAGTTTGGGTAGTGGGGCATGTGGTGCGTGGCACGCCAGTGCCCTATATCTCTGCGGATGGGCAGCGCTCCACCGTAGCACGCTACGAACATACCGTGATGGTGATCGGCTACTCAGAAAAAACCGTAACCATTCTGGATGGCAGTCGCGTGTACTCGCGCACCTTGGAATATTTCTTCGAATCTTGGGCGGTACTGGGAAATATGGCGATTATCTATCGGCCTTAGCAAATCACCGCAAAATGGGGTTGCAGGCGGTACCACAACGCCATTTTACGGAATCATCTTATCTCGTGTAGGATGTTCCCCAAAAACATTGCCACAACCCACAACATGACCAGCAACCCGATATATAAGATGCTCCCATCTCCGCTACGGATGACATCATCTTTTGAAACCAGCACAAAAGAGGCCACTGTAGCCTCTGCACATCCCACCAGCAGCCAGATCAGGTGGATCCAATCGTCCATGACATATTCTTGGAGATAGGGCCAGAATAAAGATGCTGTTACCCCCAGAGCAATCAACATGAAGACGATCGACCAAAAACGCTGACCTCGCGTGGGCAAGGGGGAAATGAAGGACAATACCAGGATCGAAAACCAGATGGCAGTGCCATCGATCAGGAATCCCTCGATGGCGAATGCTAATGGGTTGATCCCTTCTCTGAGTGACAGTGCTACAAAGAGTGGGCCATCGAGCAGTACCACCAACAAGGGCAGAACTTTATCTGGCATGCGCGTATAGCTGTAGGTTGCTGCCAGGTAGACTCCCACTGCTCCCACACCCCCCAAAAAGACCAGCATCGGTAAGCGTACCCCATAGGTGAATATGATAGCGAAAGTTGCCAGGACTGGTAATAAGCCCAGGTAAGTTAGATAGACCTGCCCTAAGCGAGCGACCAGGGATTTATTCTTCAATTTCTCCAACCCATGTTTGTGCGCAGCGAAAACCGACCCGGTAGTTAGGCAAAGCAGAATGCGATGAATTGCGAAAGAAAGTAGTCGCAAATTCGGCTGGGTCTGCGAAAGAACCGCCGCGCAACCCATGATCGAGCACTTGCTGGGGGCCGCGCGGGTTGTGATCTGGCGCGTAGGTGTAATAGTCGAATTCAAAATGGTCGGAGACCCACTCGGCTACATTACCGGTCATGTCTAGCAGGCCAAAGGGACTGGCACCCTCGGGATGGCTGCCGACAGGTAATGGGGTTCCGGCACCCTCTTCGGCCGTATTGGCCCTCGAGGCATCCCAGGTATCCCCCCAGGGGTAGATGCGAGCGTCCGCACCTCGGGCCGCTTTCTCCCATTCCGCCTCGGTAGGAAGCCTTTTCTCAATCCAACGGCAATAAGCGCTGGCTTCTTCCCATAAGACACCCACAACGGGCAGAGTTCCACGATCTCGCGCTAGGGAATCTTCCCAACCACGATCGGGCTGAAACTGAGTACTGACGATGAATTCAGCGAATGCAGCGTTGGTGACTTCAGTACGGTCGATGGCGAAAGCATCCAAGTACACTTCCCGTTGAGGGCGGTTCGAGCGGCGTTCATCATCCTGGCCCATAGTGAACCAGCCGGCTGGTACAATGACCATCTCATCCGGTGTTACATTCCGTGTATGGGCTGGGGAGAGGCAAGCAGACAGTAATAAGCTTACCCCAATAATCAAAAGACACAGTGTACGAGTGTTTGGGATAATCAATACTCGTTTAGATCCAAAAGAGAGCCGCATTTTCCGAACCTTTTCCGCTAGTCCTCAATGAGGATACTTTACCTGATTTCATAACGGAATTCAATAACCTTCTAGAGGTTCTCCAGGAATTGCCGTGGTAAGGTTCCACATTTGGGGGTAGGGAGCGTGCTCCGCACGCTCCCTACCCCCAAATGTGCAGTCTCTCACGGAAGTTCCCAAAGAACCCTTCTAGATAGATTGCCATCAGATTTTTCTTGAAAATTGTTAGATTGGGTGTGTGGAATAAACTCAATATCCCCAAATTGGTGATATATCCTTCTGCTATAATGGATACAGGTTTTGAAATCGAAAAGGTGCAGGATGATGAGACGGAAATGGTTTCTTGGCGTGGGAATATTTCAGATTGGGCTGCTGGTTGCAATTGTGTCGATAATTGCTGACTATGTCGGGTTGGGTGGCCCGTACATCATGTATGGCCCCAAACAAATTCTCGGCACTGTGGTGGGAATAATAATTGCCTTATTAGGAATCGTGTTTGCATTAAAAGCCAAATAAGGGAGGTGTTGAAAATAGGGGTGTATGGGATGCAATACATACCATATACCCCTATTTTTAATGTGGTTCTGGGGAAATCTTGAATTGCGTTTCGTACAGTGTCGTATACAGACCACCTTGGGCGAGCAGTTTCTCATGGGTGCCTTGTTCAACCAATCGCCCTTTTTCCATTACTAAGATTTTATCGGCTGCCAGGATGGTAGAGAGACGGTGGGCGATGACCAGGCTGCTGCGGCCTTTCATCACTTCTTGCAACGCTTGTTGGATCAACTCCTCTGAAAGCGAGTCTAGGCTTGATGTAGCTTCATCGAGCACCAGAATGCGGGGGTCGCGCAGCACCACACGGGCGATGGCCATACGTTGGCGCTCACCGCCGCTGAGGCGGTAGCCGCGCTCGCCGACTACGGTATCGTAGCCATCGGGCAGTCCAGCAATGAAGTCGTGGATGTTGGCAGCTTTTGCCGCAGCGACCATCTCGGCCTGACTGGCGTCTGGCCGGGCATAGAGCAGGTTGGCCTGGATGGTATCGTAGAACAGGTACGTCTCTTGGGTGACCATGCCGATATTATTTGCTAGAGAGTTCAAGGTCGCTGCGCGGATATCCTGTCCATCGATCAGCACGCGCCCGTAAGTGGGATCGTATAAGCGAGGGATCATGTAGGTGATGGTGGATTTTCCTGCTCCGCTGGGACCTACCAATGCGACTAGTTGGCCGGGTTCGATGGTGAAATCGAGGTCTTTCAACGCCCATTGGGGATGGGATTCACCTCCTTCGGGGCTGCCAGCTGAACCCCCGTTGCTTTTCTCCTTCCCACGTTTGAGATGTGCTTCGAAGCCGCCTCTCCAGCTGAAGCGGGCGATTTCATCGAGACCGATTTCTTCTACTCCCAAACCTGAATATGCAAAGGAGACATCATCAAACTGAATATGCCCCGAGACTTGGGGAAGGATTTTCGAATTTGGGACTTCGGCGATCTCCACGGGGATATCAAGCACTTCGAAGACACGCTCGAAGCTGACCATATTTTGGGCGAACTGTACCTGGGCGTTGGTCAGGTTCATCAGAGGTCCGTACATTTGAGTCAGGTAGGTACCAAAAGCGACGATGGTGCCGATGGTGAATTCACCACGCAGCACGAAGTGCCCGCCGACCCAAAAGACCACTGCTGACCCCACCGCGCTGACCACACCCAGGAGCATGAAGAACCAATGCCCGACGACTGCCGATCGGACGCCAATATCGCGCACTTCTGCGCTGTCTTTGCTGAAGCGGTTGTATTCAGGTTTTTCGCGGCCAAAAAGTTTCACCAACAAGGCCCCGCTGACGTTTAGAGTTTCATTCATCGTGGCATTCATCTCAGCGTTATGCTCCATGGATTTGCGACTGAGATCACGCAGCACGCGCCCGATGCGGCGGGCGGGGAAGATAAAGAGCGGCAGGATGGCCAACCCTAAGAGAGTCAGACGCCACTCCAGGGCCAGCATGATGCCCAGTGTAACGATCACAGAAACGAAGTTCGAGATGATGGTCACCAGGGTGTTGCTGATGGCGCGCTGAGCACCGACAACGTCATTGTTTAGGCGCGACATTAATTCCCCAGTACGCGTTTGGGTGAAGAAACGCAGTGACATGCGCTGCATATGAGCATATAACGCCCTGCGTAGATCATAGATCACGCCCTCACCGATGGTCGCGTTGAGTTGTCGCTGCCAGACACCGATCATGCCGTTGAATATGGGGATTGCGATCATCCCCAGAGCCAGCCAGTTGAGACGCTTGAAATCACCATTGGGGATGGCATTGTCGATCAGGTCACGGTAGAGCAAAGGTGAAATTAAGCTGATACTCGAGATCAACAGAATAGTTATTAATAACCCTGCCACGCGTAAGCGATATGGGGTCGCAAAATCCCAGACCCGCCAAAGCAGTTCACGGGTGATTTGGGGTTGATCTTTATCTTCATCGTGGCTGATATAGGCCCACCAGCCACCGCCATGCATTGCCATGTTTCCTCCAGATGAATTGAAAATATTTCGATTTGGATATGATCGTGCGCAGCACGATCATATCCAAATCGGAAAACTCTTAGAGTGTTTGTTTCATGATCACTGCTATGCGACCATGGAATTGGGGTCGTTCGATGGGCAGCCAACCCAGGCGGGTGTAGAAATCTTCATGGCTGCGGGTGTAAAGGTAAAGGTGCCTGACTCCCAATCGTTTTGCTTCTGCAACCGTATACTGAACAATTTGCGAGCCTAACCTTTGGTTGCGATACTGCGCATCAACGTAAACCGCGCCCAACCAATGCTCATAGTGGGGATGCGTTTCCATTTCCTGGATTTTGATACTGGCGCTGGCTACAAGCTTATCATCCAGGAAGCCAACCAAGGCGATAGGCAACGTATCCCGGTTCATGCGCTCGCGCAAGCGCTGCTCGACTTTCTCGATCGAGTTTTCAGGATTTCTGCGTCCCCATTCCTTGTAGAACCAGGAAGCCAGCTCAGAAAGTAGGGCAGGATGGTTTGCTAAATAGTCCAAAGTTAGATTCATAGCTAGTATGGTAATAGGTAAGGTCAAATCTATCAAGCAAACACCCGCCTTTGCGGCGGGTGTCATACCAATTTCTTAGATTTGCTTTCGAAAAAGGGATTCTCCAGGAATTACCAGGGTGATTTCCCAGATTTAGGGGTATGTGGGGTGCGGAGCACCCTACATACCCCTAAATCTGGATAGTCCCACGGCGTTTCTCAGAGATCCGAAAAAGGTTATTCTTGGATGTCTAGGAGTTCGACTTCGAAGATGAGTGTCGCTCCCGGCGGGATAACAGCGCCCGCTCCAGCTTCGCCATACCCTAATTCTGGCGGAATGACCAGTTGTCGTTTTCCACCAACTTTCATGGTGGCCAGACCTTCATCCCAACCAGGGATGACGTTGCCCTCTCCTAATGCAAAGGAGAAAGGTTGTCCACGCTCAACTGAACTATCGAACATGGTGCCATCTTCTAACCAGCCGCTGTAGTGGACCACAACGGTTTGCCCGGCCTGGGGAGCGGGGCCATCCCCCTCTTCAAGGTCGAAGTACTTCAATCCGGTTTCTGTTGTGACGTAGTCATCCTGATCGATCTCGGTCATCTTGGGAGGGATGAATATTTCTAGTAACTCAATTTCCATTACCAAGATTGCATCGGGAGGAATTTCACCATCTCCGCCTTCACCAAGTCCCAATTCGGGCGGGATGATCAGTAAGCGTTTTCCACCCAACTTCATGCCCGTGGCGCCTTCGTCCCAACCTGGGAATACCATGTTTCCGCTGCCGAGCACAAACGTGATGGGTTGGCTGAAGGTGGATGAAAATATGAAAGAGTCTTTGCTATCGTCACGAACCCAGAAGGTATAGTGAGTGATGACCGTGTTGCCTTTTTCAGTTACCACTCCCTCCCCTGAAACCAAATCCGCATATTGGAGGCCACTTTCAGTGGTCGTAAATTCTTCTTCAGAAATATCCGCGGGAATTGGGGGGGCATCAACCGAAATGATTTCTATATCCATGACAATCTGCGAATTCGGGGGGATCATTCCATAGCCTTCTTCACCAAATGCCAGTTCCGGGGGCAGCACCAGTGTGGCTGAACCGCCGGCTTTCATCAGCTTGACTCCCTCTTCCCATCCAGGCAGTAATTGCTCCCTACCCATGATCGCCATGGCAGGTTGACCTTGCTGATAGGTGTTCACGATCTCCGTACCATCTGGCAATGACCCAACCACGTTCATGAGCACGATGTCACCATCTTGGGGTACATTTCCTTGGCCTGCGACGATCTCAAAATACTGGAGGCCACTCTCAGTTATTGTTGCCCCTTCGATGGATATCGGCTCTACCGGAGTAGGTTCAACATCAGCCTCTTGGGGAATAATTTCACCGGAAATTTCTTCGCTGGCCTCTTCAGATTCAATAAAAGCGTCTAGTTCTGTTGCTGTTTCATTCGTTTCTGCCTCTGCAGGTTGGCAGGCTGAAAATGTGATGGCTAAGAAAACGACGATCAATAACCATCCAAAACGTCTCTTCACTTGATTCACGAAATGCTCCTCAAAAATAAAATTCCAGGTCATCGACCTGGATTGGTAGGACAAGTCAAATGCAATGGGATTCTATCATGCAGTTCACAATTATGTTTCCCATACCTCTCCTGATAATTCTCCTCCCAGGCGTTTATACAAGTAGCGAACATTGACTTCAAATCTTCCCATGCTCCCCATAAGCCAACCTGCAAAAGGTTCGGGTAAGCTTATTTGCATCGCTTCTACGATTGAACCCCCCTTTTGGACTACCTGATCAATCAATTCTTCCATCACGTCGAAATATCTCAATTGAGTGTTGATCTCTTCTTTCCCTCCCAGTGTCCCATGGCCAGGGACAAAGGTATGAAAATTCGATTCATGGAGTTCATTCAATTGCTCGCGCCAGTGTTCCAGATTGCAGACCCCCATGTAGGGTTGCAGGTTGAAAAAACCGATGTCCCCGATAAAGGCGACCCCCTCTTCGGCAATCTGTACCACAATATCATCACTGGAATGCCCTGCGCCGAATGAATTCAAATCCACTCGCCGTTTGCTTCCTCGGAATGAATAACTCTGTTTAAAGGTTTGGTCTGCATATCGGGGTTTGAACTCGGACATTTCTTCCATGAAATAGCGAACTCGAGTGATCGAGCTTTCCACACTTTTTCTAACACGTCCATCTGCTGTACTTTGAAGCTGCTCTTCCAACCCTTTGACATACTCATCCCATTCAGCATGATTTTTGATATCTTCTAAGAGCGCCTGGCCCCATTTTCTGGTTTCTTCATAAACGATTTCACTAGCAAACATCGTGGTGTTCTCATCGAAAACCGATGCACCAATCCAGTGATCGTTATGAGAATGGGTGAGGGCAAGGGTATCAACGGGCCTGGAAAATAGCTCTTCGGAAATTCTTCGTAAATCCCGAGCAGCGAGAGCCGTATCGAACGCATCGATTACTAACGTGGAGTCACCCAAATCAATGATGCCGGCATTGCTGTATGCAGCTCCGCCTTCTTTGTGAATCGCTGCAAATATGCCTTCGGTCACTTGATGTAGATCAAAATGTTTGGATTGCATGACGTTGGTTGAGATCATTCCATTCCTCCTTAGGGAAAATAAATGTTGCAGCATCCAATATCCAATCTTATTGGAAAAATACTATAGAAAGTTCTAATATGCCCCCGCCCGTACGGCTGAGCTCACGACGTTGCCCTGCTCACTCCCCTGACAATCGGTAGAGGGCATCCGAAGGAATGAAAAATAGGTGCGGGCGGCGCTTTGCGCCAGCCCGCACCTATTTTTCACAATAACCCCTTCCAGTGAGGAAGGGGGGATGGGAATAAACAACATGACACATCCAGAAATCTTAAATCCGGAGTGTGTCAAGTTGATCATTGTATCATTGATTATTTGGGGTTATGTTCCCTCTTGCCAGGAGCTGAGATAGGCAATCTGCTCTTCAGTGAGCACGTCGATACCCACATCCATGGATGCCAGCTTGAGGCGTGCGATCTCAGCATCGATATCCGCGGGCACGGAATAAACTGTCTTTTCAAGTTTATCGACGTTTTTGATCATATACTCTGCACTGAGAGCCTGATTGGCGAAGGACATATCCATTACACTGGCGGGGTGACCCTCGGCGGCAGCTAGGTTGATCAAACGGCCTTCACCCAACAGGTGGATCTGGCGGCCATCGGGCAAGTCATATTGCTCGACGAAGGGGCGCACCAGGCGTTTCTCTGCAGCCATCTCTTCCAAGGCAGGGATATTGATCTCGACGTTGAAGTGCCCAGAGTTGGAGACAATGGCGCCATCTTTCATGGCTTCGAAGTGGTGCTTGTCGATGACGTTGATGTCGCCAGTCAGGGTGCAGAAGATATCGCCGATGGGAGCCGCATCGATCATCGGCATGACGCGGAACCCATCCATTACTGCTTCCAAGGCTTTGAGGGGATCCACTTCGGTGACGATCACATCAGCGCCCAAACCTTTGGCGCGCATTGCCAGACCGCGGGCGCACCAGCCATAGCCGCCGACCACGAAAGTCTTGCCGGCAATCAAGATGTTGGTTGCTCGAACAATGCCATCGATTGTTGATTGACCCGTGCCGTATCTGTTATCGAAGAGGTGCTTGGTCAATGCATCATTGACCGCCACAACGGGGAATTCCAGGGCGCCGTCCAGTGCCATGGCCTTCAAACGGATGACGCCGGTAGTGGTCTCTTCAGTGCCGCCGATAACGTGTTCGAGCATCTCGCGGCGATCTTTGTGCAAGGTACTGACCACATCGGCACCATCGTCCATGGTGATATGGGGTTTGTGGTCCACCGCAGCATTGATGTGCTTATAGTAGGTGACATTATCTTCGCCCTTGATGGCGTGTACAGGGATCTCGTCGTGCATCACCAGGGAGGCAGCCACGTCATCTTGTGTCGAAAGGGGGTTCGAGGCAACCAGGACGATCTCCGCCCCACCAGCCTGAAGGGTTTTCATCAGGTTAGCAGTTTCAGTAGTCACATGCAGGCAAGCCGACATGCGAATTCCCTCGAACGGGCGTTCTTTTTCGAAGCGCTCTTTGATGGACCTCAATACGGGCATTTCTCTGTCTGCCCATTGAATGCGGCGACGACCGCCTTCAGCTAATTTCGTATCTTTGATATCGTATTCCATTACTTTCTCCAAAAATTCTTAATATTATTCCTCTATCTTCAACCTGGGATGTCCGTAAAATGAGTGTGCGCAGGAACTGCGCACACTCATTTTGCGATAGGTCCCTGAGTTGTCATCTCACCAGTATATCCAGAGCACCACGATCATCAAAATGCTCTCGGAAGCGGGATACAAATTCTTCCGGGGTATAACGCTGTTCTTGTGGCCCTGCGGTCTCCAGACAATAGGTGGCAGCCAAAGCCCCAATTTTACCGCAAATCTCCCAATCGAGGCCATGCGAATAGCCGGTCAGAAAGCCGCCGCGGAAGGCGTCTCCCACTCCTGTGGGGTCGGCGATTTTCTTTGGTAAAACTACTGGGGTGCGGAACTCTTTACCTCCGGTGTAGATCGAGGCACCCTCCTTGCCGCGTGTAATCACTGTAAAATGCCGATCCTCATAAATTTCGGTTTCGCTCATCCCAGTGTGTTTTTTGATCAACTCGATCTCGTAATCGTTGACCATCAGCGCGAAGGCACCTTCTACACCGGCGCGTAGATCTTCGCCTGTCATGCGCGGGATTTGCTGGCTGGGGTCGTACAGGTAAGGGATGTCTAATTCCTGGCATTCCTGGGGGTATTTGACCATGGCGTCAGGCGAGTTGGGCGAGATCACGACCAGACCGGGCTTCTCATCGAGGTCATGGAAGGAGAGCTCTCCGGCGTGATCCATAGCACCAGGGTAAAAGCTGGCGATCTGGGCGTTGGATTGATCGGTGTTGGCGAAAAACGAGGCGGTGAACTCTCCAGGGATGACTTTCATCAAACTGGTATCCACGCCTACGTTCTCCAGCGCGGCGCGGTATTCACTGAAATCTTCACCCACCGTGGCCATCACGCGGGGTTTTCCACCCAAGAGTGCCAGCGTGTAAGCGATATTGGGCGAGATGCCCCCTCTTCGGCGGACCATCGAATCCACCAGGAACGATAGACTGATCGAATCGAGCTTATCCGGCAGGAAATGATCCTTGAAAAGACCGGGGAAAGTCATCAGGTAGTCAAAAGCGACAGAGCCAGTGAGAATGATGTCCATAGGGTTTTCCGTTTGCATGTTGGCACCTTGAACGTTTGAACGTTCTAACTTTCAAACGTGCGTACGAATTTTGGCAAGTTTTTATCAAATGGCGGATATACAACGCCATTCTCAGTGACTATCCCTGTGACGAGCCGATTGGGGGTGACATCGAAGGCGGGGTTGCGCGCCGTAGCGCCTTCAGGAGGCACCTGACGTCCCAGGAGGGTCAGTCCCAAGACTTCGGCTTGATCCCGTTCCTCGATGGGGATCATGTTTCCAGACGCCAATGATAAATCGATCGTCGAGGTGGGTACTACAGGGTAGAAGGGCACGTTGTTATCATAGGCAGCCAGCGCAAGCATATAGGTGCCGATCTTGTTGGCCACATCGCCATTGGCTGCCGTGCGATCCGAGCCTACGAAAACCTTTTGCACCTGGCCGCTGCTAAGAAAGAACCCCGCAGCGTTGTCGCTAATGAGATCGAAGGGTACACCATATTGGGTCAATTCCCAGGCTGTCAGGCGCGCACCTTGCAGCCGTGGTCGGGTTTCGTCCACCAGCACATGGATATTTTTACCCTGTTCGTGGGCTGTGCGAATAACGCCCAAGGCTGTGCCCCAATCGACTGTAGCCAACGCGCCTGTGTTGCAATGATGGATAACTGTGTCGCCTTCGTCGATCAACTCTGCGCCATAAGCTGCCATACGTTTATTGATTTCCACATCTTCATCAGCGATCTTCTGCGCCTCGACGAGAACGGCTTCCCTGAGATCTTCGGCGCTCCCCTGGATATCGGCCGTGGCAACTAGAACGCGATCCAACGCCCAGGCCAGGTTTACGGCGGTCGGTCGTGCCTTTTTAAGATAATCAGAGGCTCCGATTAGGTCGACGCGTAATTTCGCGGCATCTTTGGCTGTGGATTGCTGAGCAGCCAGCACTAGGCCGAACGCAGCCGCACCTCCGATAGCAGGAGCGCCACGCACAACCATATCTGTAATGGCCTGAGTGACATCCCGATAGTCATCAAAAACGGCTACTTTGAACTCGCCCGGTAGTAGCCGTTGATCGATCATTTGGAATTTATTTGTGGAGTAGTTCCATTCGACTGTTCTCATGAGAATTCCTTAGAGAGCTAATTTTTGCTCAAGATCATATTTTGTGGAAATGACGATGCTTCTCCAGCAACGGATTCTACCGCGTCTTTGCCGAGATAGTTCTGGAAAATGTTAATCCCCATTCGAAAAACATACCGCCAACAATTCCAGCATCGTAATATAGCCTTTAACATGATAATGGTCATCGACTACTGGCAATCCTGCCAGCCCATTTGCCTTCATGCGTTGGAATGTCTCCTCTAGACTGGCATCCAGCATGGCATAGACGGGATCGCTCATGATATCTGCTGCAACAAGCTCTTGATCTGGTTTGGCGAATTTCAACGCTTTATTGTATTCATCGGGGTCATTGATATAGGCTTCGGGAACCACGGGCGCCATCATCACCTCAGCAATAACAGAGATATTCAGGATTCCCATGAGCCGATCTTCAGTGTTGACTACACAAGCAGTGGTGATGTTAGAGTTTTCGAGCAATTTCTTGAGCACTGCGCTTATGGGAGTATCCACCGAGATAACGATAGGTTCCAGAGAAAGATGTTGGATGATTTTTGAAACCTGGGTGTCCCTTTGATCGGACCAGTCGATGAGCGCATCCTTGCCATAGGTTTCTTTGATATCCTCCTGGAACCATTTCAAGAGATTGGATGATTCTTTCGAAACTGGGGGTTCGGGTTCCTCAGTGGGCTGTGCAGCACGCCATTTTTGTAATCCGAGCACATTTCCGATGGGAAGCGTGAATAAAATACCACTGCGTGGGCTGTCGAAACCTTTGACGACCCGATCAGATTCAGAGATCGCTCGTTCGAGAATTTCAACTTCATCGATCAGACTCATTACAGTGCGCTGCCCCGGTTCATCTTGCGTGAACATATTGATCAGCACTCCCAACCCCCCGCGGTGAGCATGTTTTTGCGCCTGGTATCCCCCCATGCTGGGGAGGATGGTTGCCCCTGGAACTCCAGCCCGATCCCAGGCTTTGAGCAGCTTTGGGAGCAGGTCGGGGTTGTGCAAGATGACGATCAGCGCAGTTGTTTGAAAATTATCTTTTGTCACTATTCCACCTCAATGAGAACTCTTTTAAGATATCAGCTTTTGGAGCAAGCGACAGTTCTACAATCTGTATACCCCTAAAGCTGGGGATTGTCATAGAAATCTGATCAGAAACCAAATGCTGGCTAACCCGACCGTAATGAAGAGTGCAGGCAGACCTTTCTTCAAGAAATTGAAATAGGAGATCGGGTAACCAGCGCTCTCAGCGATACCGGCGGTGATCATGTTCGCTGAAGCCCCAATTATCGAGCCATTGCCTGCCATGGCAGAGCCAGGGGTTCACCTTCTCATTTGAAAGTGAAATCCGGAATAGCAAGTATTTTGCTACAGTCGATTCAATCCCCCGTTCGGTTTTGGTTGTATGTCACAAGTATTCAATCGAAACGTGAAAACCGATGATGGGGCAGGTATCTATCAGGATAGATACCTGCCCCATCATGATGTTGGTGCAAAATTGAATATTGTCAGTAAGCTAGGTTCCCGATGTCGGTTGGACGGGCCCTAAGAAATCTTGTAATTTTCTGCGTACACCTGGGCGGCGCAATCTGCGCAAAGCCTGTGCCTCGATCTGGCGGACGCGTTCCCGAGAAACCCCAACCTTGTTACCAACTTCTTGAAGAGTGTGGCTTTTGCCATCTGGGATTCCATATCGCAAGCGCAGGATCCTGGCCTCTCTTGCAGGGAGTTCCTCCATAACTTCTTCGAGTTGCTCTCGCAGAATTTGATGCGTGGTGGTCTCGTCCGGGGAAGGAGTCTCTCCGTCCTCGATGAAGTCTCCCAAGACAGCGTCACCTTCAATGGTAGTAGGCATCTCAAGGGAGAGGGGCCGTCGCGCCACCTGGAACATATAACGGACTTTGTCGGGTGAAATCTGCAGATCTCTGGCGAGCTCGTCGACAGTCGGATCGCGCTCGAGATCCTGTTTAAGTTTGTGCTGCGTCCGGAACAAGCGCGAGATTTGGTCACCCATGTGAACTGGGATGCGTATCGTGCGGCCCTGATCGGCAATCGCGCGGGTAACAGCCTGGCGAATCCACCAGGTAGCGTACGTGCTGAATTTATATCCGCGCTTATAATCGAATTTTTTGGCGGCCCTCATCAAGCCAATATTGCCTTCCTGGATCAAATCAATAAACGGCACACCGCGCCCCATATGCTTTTTCGCCACGCTAATCACCAACCGGGTATTGGCAGTGATCAGATGCTCAACAGCTTGCCACTCACCTCGAATGGCCTGGTGTAGATTTAAGCGATCTTTTGCAGAAATCGAACCCTCGGCTAATTTGTTACGCGCCTTACGTCCTTTCTCGATCTGCTTGGCAAGCTTGAGTTCCTCTTCTGCAGTCAGCAAGGGGACGTGAGCTGCATCTTTGAAATATAAACCGAGTAGGTCTTTCGTATCAATATTTGCCAGCCGGTTTTCCTGGGCGATACGACGCTCTTTATCGTCTTGAACCTCTTCGGCTAAATCTGCTTCAGTAGGATCTTTTTCGTCGTCCTCAACGTAGGGAATTTGCGCGTTTAACAGAGCTGCAAAAACTTCCTCGAGTTGACTTACATCCTGTTCGGCATCCGGAAAGTGGCCAAGGATATCATCATAACTAACAAACCCTTGTGACCGACCTAATTCGACCAATTTCCCAAGGGCGGAATATTTGCTATCGCCGTCTTCCAGCGTTTCTAGTAGTTTATTGTTTATTTCAGTAATCATAAATGACGTATATCAGCCAGGGGAGGTTACCGCTGAGTATACTTTTTATGGCGATAGACAATCCGTCCCCGGGTCATATCATAGGGGGACATTTCAATAGTTACCCGGTCACCAAGTAGAACACGAATATAATACTTGCGCATTTTGCCTGCTAGGTAGGCAATAATTTCATGCCCATTATCCAAATCAACTTTGAACTGCGTGCCTGGTAGGGCTTCGGTGATCACACCGTCTACTCTAATCTTGTCTTCTGCTTTTGCCATATAACCTCTTTTTATATACTCGTCTGGTTACTTCGTTGCCAGCGCTTCAGGGGACTCCTTTGCGCTTGATTTCACACTTTGAAACGGATCAACAGGTTGAAAAATTACGAGTCTCGTCTGTGGGTTACTCTCTACATGACAACATTTGTAGATGCTTCTTTGATTCATCTAGATATTTGTAACCTCATCCAAGTTGCGTCACTCCTTTCTCTAAGATAAAATTTCATTGGCAGCGAATAGAAACTCATGGTGTTTGACATGATTAATCATCTTCGCGTTGCTGCCTCACGCGACGATGTCCGAATTGTTTTTACTAGTTACGAGATGTGTTCCGAAGGCAAAGAAATTAAACCCGGCTGACGTCTATGGACGTAAACCAAGTGCTAAGTGATGAACTTACTCAAAGTTCGGCTGTTTGGAGACCTTCAAGTCCCAACGCCATCTAACCGCTTCAAAAAGCCATATCCTACCAGATAGTGTTCGCCAACTCGTAAACCAGTTGATTATACCATATAACATTGCAGCGCTCGAGTCAAGCACGTAAATCTTAAAAAGAATTAACAATTCTCTTATTTCGATTTTGGCAAACTATATCCAATTATGAACAAGAATTTAGCCGTTTTTCTTATCTTGGTTGTATTGGTATCGTCATGCAACCTTCCAGGGCGCGTGACCCCCCAACCTGCCGAAACTCAAGTTGTTTCGACTGCCACTGTCACAACTGAAGTAGGTCCAACCGCACTTCCATCTCCTACTCCGATGCCCACACCAATCAGTCTGGTGAGTGTCGAAGAAGGTGATCAGGCGTTGTTTTATGGGGATTGGGATGCTGCGCTTCAGGCGTATTCTTCAGCGTCTAGCAACAATGCGGACCCAGATTTCCGCAGTGCCGCCATATTGGGGTTAGGCCGCACGTATTTCAATATAGGGGAATACGAACTATCGTTGCAATCACTGGCTACTTTGGTCAATGAGTACCCGAACTCTGCTCACACCCCCGTAGCGCAGATAGCCCTGGCTCAAACCTATAAAGCGATGGGATTATACAGCGATGCAGCCCAAGCATATGCAGCGTATTTGATCATCCGCCCAGGTCTCATTGATTCATATATTCAAGAATTCCGTGGGGACGCGTTAGTTGCCGCTGGAGAGTTCCCCGCCGCAATCGATGCCTACCAGGCAGCTCTGGCAGCCCCGAGAGTGGGTGATTCATTGCCCATTGAGATCAAAATTGCCGATGCATATGTCTATCTCGGTGACCATACTACAGCTTTAGTCGCGTATGAGGATATCTACAACCGCACAAATAATGATTTCACCAAGGCCTATCTCAATTATCTGATGGGGCAATCGTATACTGCCTTGGGGCAAATGGACCAGGCGTATAAAATCTACCTGGATGCTGTTGAGAATTACCCTCTATCGTATGACTCATACCAGGCTTTGATAATTTTGGTGGAAGCAAATTACCCGGTCAGCAATTTCGATCGCGGCCTGGTGGATTATTACGCTGGACAATATAGTCTCTCCATTGCGGCTTTCGATCGTTATTTGAATGAAGGCGGAGAAAACATCTCAACGGCCAACTATTATCGCGGCCTTGCTTTTCGAGCTTTGGGCGAATACGATAATGCGATTTCAATCTGGGATGAAGTGATTCGATCAAATCCGGAGGCTGATCGTTGGGATGATGCCTGGGAACAAAAAGCCTATACCCAATGGGCATATTTAGAGCAGTTTGATTTAGCAGAACAAACTCTGATTGATTTTGTCGATCAAAATCCCTGGCATACGCGCGCCGCAGAGTTTTTGTTTGACGCTGGGCGCGTGGCTGAACGTGACAGAGACCTGGGGGGGGCTGCCATTATTTGGCAGCGCATTGCCTCCGAATATCCTGCCAGTGAATACGTCGCTAGGGGATTATTCTTAGCAGGAATTTCTTACTACCGCTTAGGGGAATATGATTCTGCACTGGCGGTCTTCCAGCGCTATTCGAATGCTGCTACAACTCCAGGCGACCAGGCAGCGGCGCAACTCTGGATCGGAAAAACGTACCAGGCCAGCGGCGACCAGAGTTCCGCTATCACTGCTTTCAATAGGGCAGCCAGCGAGGATCCCACGGGATATTACAGTGAGCGGGCGCGTGATATCTTATCGGGTACTGAGGCCTTTACGCCGCCCCTGGTGTATGATTTGGGATTTGATCCTGAATCTGAACGAGAAGAAGCTGAATATTGGATGCGGCAGGTTTTTGGTATCCCGGAGGGAGTCGACCTATCAAGCCCGCAACCTCTCTATAATGACCCCCGCATGATCCGGGGAACGGAGTTATGGCATCTTGGCTTGTTTGATCTAGCCCGGCTGGAGTTCGAATCCTACTGGCAAGATATCCGCATGAATCCTCTGGATAACTATCGCTTGGCAAATTACATGGTCGAATTAGGCTTCTACAGGACGGCGATTTTCGCGGCCCGCGAGGTGTTGAACCTGAACCAAATGGACGATGCGTCCACAATGGATGCCCCTATCTATTTCAACCACATTCGGTTTGGGAGCTATTATCGCGATCTTGTCATCCCTATTTCTCAAGCCTATGGGTTCCATCCACTCTTCTTATTCAGTGTAATTCGACATGAAAGCCTGTTTGCCAGTTGGATCCAATCTTCCGCCGCAGCGCGTGGGTTGATGCAAATCATCCCCAGCACCGGCGCTCATATTGCTGCTTCAGCGGGATGGCCAGAAAACTATACTGTCGATGATTTGTACCGCCCGAAAGTGAGTGTCACATTTGGCGCGGATTATCTCAGCGATCAACGCGATTACTTCGATGGCGATCTCTACGTAGCCCTGGCAGCATATAATGGCGGTCCCGGGAATGCCGCAATCTGGAGAAATCTAGCGGGGGATGATCCAGATCTGTTTTTGGAAGTGATCCGTTTTAGCGAGACTCGGGCTTATATTCGGGGAATTTATGAAATCTTCACGATCTATCGCAATCTATACGACCGCACGCCCTAGAGCACTATCCCGGAAACTTCGAAGTTTCCGGGATAGTAAGTTACCTTAATACCGTAGCAAGGCACCGATATTTCCATGCTCTCTAAGGGTTTCGTTATCATCGAGAACTTCTACCTCGCCACCTTCTCGCAATACCCTGCGTACAGCCATCTCAACAGCATCGGGGATTTCAGAAAATTTCTCATCACAGAAGGGACAGGTATCTGCATATTTGGCTGTCAGGTACTCACATCCTTGGCACCGATACCCCGGCGCTTTGTATCCTTCCTGGATCAAAAGAGTTTGCACGCGGCCATCATGAATAGCTCGAAGAGTCTCATCAAGGCTGAGGACACCGGCCTGGTGCTTCAAAGCGCTCGTAACCAGAGTATTGACGAGACGATCTTCTCGCTGACTCTCTGCCTTTTGGCCAATATCCAAGGCTTTATTGAGAACTTCTGCATGGCTGGCAGCCATACTGATTGGAAAGGTTCCCACAATCAAACTTTGCCAAGTTTTGGGCAGATAGTTGCGAAAGCGGGCGATGTTTTCTTCTGTCCCTCCCAGAAGCACTCGGCGCACATTTTGCTCAGAGAAAAACTGGGCGGCGAAATTGGCAGCCTCTTTCATATTACGTTCGGTGACCTCCTTTGGAGGTATTTTCTGTGCATCGTGGCCGCGTCCTCCACTGGCTTGGGAACCCCCGCCATGCTTGATGCGGTGTACATCTTCTCCCAGGTGCCCTTCTTGCTCGCGCAACTCACCCAAGTGGAAAGAGAAAAGGCGCGCGCCTTGTCTATCGATGAGAGCAACCCCATAATAGCCATATGAATCGAGTAGGTTGGCTAGGGGTTTTACATGCGGGCGGTTGGCATTCACTCGCACCCGGCTCTGGATGGGTACCGCGATTGGATACGTTCGAAAGAACCCCTCTGATACACATGAGAAGGCTGCTACACTGCGACCTGCCCAATCATATTCTTGATCGAAGAAGCGCTCTACTTTAGTAGCATCCTTAGCAGGCGCGTCGGCATCTTTGAGTTTGGAGCGTAATTTGAGTTTGTATACATCCGCGCTGCCAAGTGCTGGATCTGTGTTGAGATATACGCTGAGCACTGGGTGCTGTGCTTTGAAATTCAACAGTTCTTGCAGATCTTTCTTTGTCAGCATAATAAGCTCCTCTCCCTATAAGTTGTAAATGAACGGATATTCCTCGCTATGAAGCAAAGCCCTTAGTGAGGGCATTGTGGAACAATGTGTTTTTTTCAGATGAAGGGGTGTACGAAGAGTACCCCTTCATCCGTGCGATTATCCAACAGTTCTGCGAGAATTCCATTATGGGCGTTCAGCCAAAGTCAGGTCGATCTCGATTTGTGCATCTCCACGCAGAACCGTGAGAACTACCGTATCACCAGGGCTGGTGTGTAGGATCAAGTAAGAGATCAGGTCATTGAAGTTGCGTACTTCGTTGTCATCGATGCCAACAATGAGATCGCCACCAGCTGGAAGGAAGGGAATACCGCTATCCAGACTGCCACCTTCTAATCCAGCTCTCGAAGCAGGGCTATTGGGGGAAACTTCGATAATATAAACCCCCGTTGATTGAGATAATCCCAGCGCCTCTTGTTGTGTTAGACTTAGATCTCCATCTGGGGGACTGCTTATTCCGATGAAGGGGTAATTATAAAATCCATCGGTGATGAGGTGAGGGACCACTCGTTTGACAATGTTGATCGGGATGGTAAATCCAATGCCAGAGTTTACAGGTTGTCCGTTGTCATTAAAGGATGAACTCTGAATAGCTACATTGACTCCAATGACTTCGCCACTCAGGTTCAGCAAAGGTCCACCTGAATTGCCAGGGTTGATGGCAGCATCGGTTTGGATGATCCCCCCCGCAGTGTAATATGAATTTCCGCCAGGGGCTTCATGGAGAGAGGGCAGTGTACGACCCAGGGATGAGATCACGCCGGTAGTCATCGTTCCATCCAGGCCATGGGGGTTGCCAATGGCCACAACGCTTTGGCCCACTAAGAGGGAGTCTGAATCTCCTAGTGGAACAGGATAGAGTTCCTCGGCCGGTACATCCACTTTGAGCACCGCGATATCAGAATCGGCATCTGTTCCAATGATCTCACCACGGGTTTTGAAGCCAGATGGGAAATCGATTTCCAACTGAGACGCTGAACGGACCACGTGAAAATTTGTGACGATATAGCCATCGGCGTCAATGACAAATCCAGAACCAAGAGAGCTAGAACCACCAGCTTCTTCAGAGAGCACTCGAATGGCTACAACACCAGGATTTACGCGCTGGTAGAGCGAAGTCAAAATATCTTCTTGCGTAAAGCTGACCTCGATCACCTGGTTTTCCGGTTCTGCTGTGGGTGGAATCTCGGTCGCTGTTGCTTGTATCTCTTGTGTTGATGAGGGTGTGTTGGTTGAGACAGATGCAACGCAAGCGATAGTGACGAGAGCGATTATCGCTAATAAAAATACCAATTTTTTAGGGGAACGTTTCATGAGAGAATTACCTCAAGTATTAGATTTATCGAGAGACGGGTTTTGAAGGATTGGTGTGTGGTCAACGGAATTGGCTTGTTGAAAGGTATTTGTCTCTTTTATAGTACGATTGTATTTGCATGAAGTATCTTACGTCAAGCTCTTTGGAATAACATTAAGATATTTCATATAATTTGATGCCGATAAATTTGCGACGGTAGCCTGTTCATCTCTATATCGAGGATTTCCTCAAAAATCTCCCGATTTTCGTATAACCGTGCTATCATAATAGTATGACCACTCCCTTGGAACGGATTCTCGTTGTTGAGAGCGATTCTAATGCCAGCGATCTGATTGCCAGACAGGTGCTGCAACCAATGGGGTATCGCATAAAGGTAGTGACCGGAGCACCTTCTGCAATTCAAGAGGCGGCTAATTTTTCCCCAGATATCTTCATAATCAATTTAAATTTACCTGATTTAAGTGGCAAAGACCTTTTGGTGGCATTGTCATCACATGGCTCTGAAGTTCCGGTGATCGTAATTGCTGAAGAGGGAGAAGAGGAAGATGTGATCCAGGCATTTCGACTAGGAGCTTCGGATTTCCTCAAGAGCCCATTGCGAGAAGCTGAAATTGTCACGGCAGTCGAACGGGTTTTGAAACAGGTCCGGGCGAAGAGAGAGCGGCGTTTGCTGGCACATAAGCTAGAGCGTACCAACCGCGAGTTGAAACGCCGAGTGCGCGATCTAACCACTATTTTTGGGATTGGGAAAGCTATCACATCGATAACAGATCAACAGGTTTTGTTTGATCAAATCGTAAATGGGGCAGTGTCCGTTACTGAAGCAGACAAAGGTTGGCTGCATTTGCGCAAAGGGGACAACAAGAAATTTGTACTACGTGCACAGAAGGAATTGCCTGAATCGATTTCTCATCACCTTGGAAAAGAATGGGACGATGGTGTTAGCTCATTAGTGGCGTTATCTGGAGAATCATTTTCCATTCATGGTGAACCGCTAAAGAGATTTAAGGTATCTCAGTTGGGGAGAGCCGCATTAGTTGTCCCAGTCAAAGCCCAAGAAGAGGTGATTGGACTTTTGGTGGTTGTGCGAGAAAAATCTGATCCCTTCGAACCTGGCAATCAATTCATGTTGGAAGCCGTTGCTGATTATGTCTCGGTTTCTTTGGTAAATGCCCGTTTATTTCAGGCACTGGAACACTTGTCGCAGTCGACGCAGAACTCGACAGATGGAACCGGGAAGCACGAAACAAGCATAAAGGACGATACTTTCAAGGCTGTTAGCAAAATATTTCAACTGCCCTTCGATGAAATCTCACGCCAAATCGAGATATTTACAAACGGAGAAGTTGCAGAAATCACCGAAAGTCAAAAAGGAGTTTTGAAAGAACTCCGTTCGAACCTTGAAGATATAAGAAGATTTGTGAATACTTTGTCCCAATTTGAAAAGGGTGATTATGCCCAGTAGTACAATCCTTCTCATCGTTTCTGACGAACAAACTAGCGAGCTTCTTGAAAGGGGGGTATTAAATCCCGCGGGGTATCAGGTTGTTCAAGTAAAGGAAGCAACCGCGGCAAAATCGATCGTTCGGTCATCTCCTATTGATAGCATCATTCTAGAGTGCAAAATGGGTGGTGAAAATTATTCATTTGTTCACGAATTATTAGATTCCTTTCCCGCTACCCCCTTGATATTGATTGGAACTGCACAAGATAAAGAACTGCTGCAAGGTGTTTTGTTCCAGGGTGTCATGGACCTACTTACACCACCGCTGAAACCAGATAAGGTATTGGGAGCTGTTCAAAGAGGTGTTTCCCGAAGAGCTCATTTAAATTCTTGGGCCAAGGATCGTTATCGACGTGATACGGATATGTTGAAACGCAGGGTCAACATTCTCGAAACCCTGGGGAACGTCGGTCGATCGGTGACAGCTTCACTTGACTTAGACAAGGTTTTGAAAGAGGTTGTTGAAGCTGCAGTTGAAATTACCGGAGCGGAAGAAGGCAGTCTGCTGACTTTGGATGAGGAAAGCGGAGAATTGACGATGAGGGCTTCCCGCAATTTCCAGGATGATTTTGTAAAGACATTCCGTTTGCCTATCAGCGACACTCTTGCTGGGGAAGTGGTACGTACAGGAAAACCAGTTTTACTCGATGAAAAATCTCCCCAGAAAATCAAGACTTCATATCTTGTGAAGACACTGATTTATGTTCCCCTAAAGGTTCAAAACAAAGTGATCGGAGTCCTGGGGGTGGATAATCGCGAAAGTGATCGCTCATTTACATCACAACATACGGCTCTGGTCTCGGCGTTAGCTGATTATGCAGCCATTGCCATTGAAAACGCGCGCTTGTTTGCCAGTACAGAAATCGAGAGACACAAACTTGAAGCTATATTGACTCGTATTGAAGACGGTGTGATTGTTGTTGATAAGGATGGGAAATTGGTTCTCGCCAACCGGGTCGCACGCAATCTGTTTAGCGTGGAAGATGAAGACCTCGCCATGAAACCGGTTGAGGATGTTTTTGAACACGAACAGCTGATAGATATGATTAAGAATGGCCATGAAACATTCCCTTACCGGAGTGAGATCGAATTAGAAAATCAGCACGTGATCAGTGCGCAGATGAACTTCATCCCTGATGTTGGATTAACCGTTACGATGCATGATGTGACCTATTTCAAAGAATTAGATCGCATAAAAAGCGAGTTCGTTAGTACGGTCTCTCATGACTTGCGCTCGCCTCTGACAGCAATTTTAGGGTATGTTGAATTGCTCGAGCGCGTTGGCCCTGTGAACGAGAAACAGCGCAATTTCATACAGCGGGTGCAAATGAGTGTTCGCAATATCACTGAACTGATCAACGATCTATTGGACCTGGGACGGATTGAGTCTGGATTTGACGAAAGTAAAGTTCCGCTCTCCTTGAATAACGTCGTACAATACTCTGTTGAGAGCCTCAAAGATAGAATTATTGAAAGCAATCACGAGTTGACGGTAGAAATACCAGAAGACCTACCTGAAATTATTGGTGATTCCGTTCGTTTGCGTCAGATTGTTGATAATCTGTTGGGGAATTCGTTGCGCTATACACCCCAGGGTGGCAAGATAGGAATCGTGGCTCGTGAAGAAAATGAGCAAATCATATTTCAAGTATTCGATAATGGGGTTGGCATTCCTGCGGCAGATCGCCCTCACATATTCGATAAATTCTATAGGGCCAGCAATGTAATCGAGAATTATTCAGGCAGTGGGTTGGGATTGGCGATTGTGAAATCGATTGTGGAGAATCACAATGGCAGGATTTGGGTTGATTCTTCCGAGGGGGAGGGTTCTACGTTTACAATTGTCTTACCGATAAAGACCGAAATACAGTAGCGTACCTGCGCGAGACCTATCTAAATCAGGGAGTGACAGGCGAGCTTTGCGCCCTGGTCACTCCCTGATTTAGCGCTTTAAAGGGTAAGTCTCCATTGAATGGTGAGGGTACTCAATGGAGACTTCGCCAAAGGAGGAAACAGCGATGAATGAAGGGATTGCTCCCCATTCCGATTAAAATCATATCAGAATAGGTTGGGATTGTTGATGGTCAAAGATCACCGTTGGTAGGTGATGATGCTCCCTCAGGTATATGACAATTGTTGGGCGTTGTTCTGAAGGAATTAACCCCCCTGGTAGCATTGCTACCAGTTCCGATTTTGCCGTCGGATGCTCTCTAATAATCCAGGTTGATCTGAGCTTCGCCTCCCCCCTTGTAGTGCTCCGATACGAGTATCAATTTCGGTGCTCAGTTTCATCCATTCACTTACGATAAGAACAATTCCAGTGGCTTTAGGAAGGAAAAATTGCGGAGGGAAGAATAGCCGCAAGGCGAAATGAGACAATGGGTAGCCTCTCAGCTCGATCGCCAACGCCGTATATCTGTAGAGAGGCGCAAGGAAACGTTGAGTGGCCCAACTTTGCTCATTAGGAGGAATGATTTGGATCAGATCAACAGGGTGAATTGATCGTACTCTGCGGTATGCCACATTGAGCTTCATGAATGGGGTAACAATGCGAAGATGTGTCGCATGGGGTTGTACATAACTCATGTTGCGCGCGAGCATTGCGAATAGGCCGATTAATAGACAGATGACCGCTCCCGCTAAAACCCAAAGGTTATTCGCGTTTTGCAAAAGAATTTTTTGATCGGTTCCAGCCTGCCACCAGACCACGCCCAAGATAACCCCAAGGAGGATGGTTGATTTCCACAAACGGTCCCACGATCGATGGTACATCAGGAGAATGTGCCGATTACCAGGTTTTTTTCTTGCCATACTTCTGTTATTAGATGGTTATTCCAACTCCTGCCCAACAGGC
>CAYTKR010000057.1:0-29994 GCA_964438295.1 uncultured Anaerolineales bacterium | reverse complement strand
ATGTACTCATCCGGGCCGAAACGTTGTAGATAGATACGGCCATTGTCCAAATCAACGCCACCGATATAATCATCAGGCCCAAGCATACGCTGGTATACTTTGCCAGTTTTAAAATCAACTCGACCGATTTTTTTATCCAGGCCTATGCGGGTTTCATATACATTACCTGTATCCTGATCGATGCGTCCGATTTGTTTATCGGGTAGCGCTAAACGATGTTGATATATCTTTGTCATTAGCTTTCCAGTTTTTGTTGTGGGAAGTTATCATTATTTTCCCTCACAGTGTATCATAAGAATATTTAATAGTAATCTTAGTAGGGCCTGGGGATATGTGGATGAACAGTATTTATTCCAAAAATATCCCCATATATTGGGGGTTTTACATCATTCTAGCCAGATAAAGAACTTTTTTGCAGAGTTTTTATCCCCAGTATATGCGTGGATAGATCGCGAGGTGATTGACCCCATTGTGGATAGCTTTGTATTTGGGTATGGAAGATAATCACATCCCATATATAGGGGTAGGTAAAATATGGAAATTGATTTACTAGAACGAGTTTTCAACAATTCGAGCTAGTTTTCCACAGTTTTTGACGAGTTATCCACAGATTTACGTGCAAATTCGTGACGCCTTCGTTCGTAATGCCCCAATATACAGTTTGTCTGGGGATGAAATTTTGAAAGGAAATTGAATTGTAGGTCAAATTCTATTGTGGTATTCTAAAAATCAGCGTTGAAATTCTCAGGGTTTCGTTTTCCAGGAGGTTGATGTGATTGGTAACACTGAATTCCACAAAAAAGGAATAAGCTCGAAAAGGGGATTTCTTCTAGCAACAAGTATTCTTGTATTGTTAATAATGGGGGTGGGCTCAGTATATGCTTTCCCTGACCAAAGGGTTGATACCCCGAATCCCAGGGTAGAGCCTTTGATCGAAAGCGAAACAGATACGCCCACCCTTACCAGTCTGGCGGGTAACTATCGCGGGCCTGGAATTTATGAAATTGATATTGCATCGAATGGGGAAGTGAGTATGGTCAATCGCTGGTGCACCAAGACAGAAAACATTCTCCATCAAAATCTGGGCCACATTCGCTTTGCATTCGAGGTCAATGGGCTTGATGTTGTATCAAGTTTACACAATTTCGAAGAGGTAGATTTCGATGAAAGTGGGCAACGAATGGTTTGTCATGGTTATCGCGGCCTGCTCAGTAATTGGCCCCCAGGTGAGCATAACATCAAATATGCGCTTTCCTTTGATGAGGAAATTAATGATGGTTGGGGAGATTATCCTGCTGGTGAAATTACCTGGGAGTATGATGTGACTGTTTCTGCTGCAGCTGAGGTGAACGGTGTACCTGTGGTTTCTGTTACCACCAACACCAACTGCCGTGTAGGACCGGGTAAAGCATATGAAATTATCAGTGCATTAAGAGTGGGCGAAACGGCCGAAATCGTGGGCAAGTTCCCGGACTCGAACTATTGGATCATCTTTGAACCAAATGTCGGACGTGAATGCTGGTTATGGGGATATTATGCCGATGTTAGCGGGGATACTGACCAATTAAAGGTTTATGTGCCACCGCCTTTGCCTACACCCACCCCCACACCCTCGCCTGAGTCAAGGTATTTGATTTGTTTTTGTAATGATACAACTGATTACATATCTACAATCCAGCTTATCAACGATGATACAGATGAATGGATGGGTGAATACGGTTCTGATGGCTTGCCACCTGGATTTTGCATCTGTAACTGCAACTCAACTGGTGAACCTTATCCAGCCGGTGATTATGCTATCAGCTATAAAATGTGTGTCGATGGAGCGGCTTGCCAGAACTATAGCGCTTCACGTTCCCAAGGATTTGATGACCATACAGGCACTGAGATGTTTAGAATAACTCCTTAAATAGAGATGGCTAATAAATTTTTGGACGTACTCAGTTCAACCAGGAAATTGTCGTAAATAGGCGATGGAAACGAAGCTCCCACCCCCTATTCACGAAACACCACGATTCAAGTGTGAAACTCCTAAAATAAAAGATCTAAGAAAAGCCGGGTGATTTACCCGGTTTTTCTGTTGTTTATTCTTTGCGCAGAATATCCGGTATGCGCACATTAATTGACACAACCTATGCGGTGGAGTATAATGTCCATTATGTTAGATATATATCTAACATAGAGAAATGTTTACATGAATACAACAACAATATCTTGGGATTGGGGTACAGGCTACGATTTTTTCGTTAGCCTGTATATTTTGCATGAACCGGACGAATTTGGGTTACGCCCCTCTTGGGCCGCTGGCGTGCGATCTCGTTTGCCAGTTGAGGATCGTGAGGTCTTGGAGCAAGCGCAAGCCGTTGTTCTTTTCCCCTTGAGTTGGGTGTATGCCGTTCAAGATACGAAGGATAGCGCTGCTGTGATCAGGCGTTTGCGACAAATGGCTCCTGAAGAGCGTTTGCCTGCTCTCGCAATATCGTCAGGTATGCCGGCAAACGTATTAGAGCACCTTCAGGATGTAGCGCAGCGCGGGGGTTGGGGACCTGATGATCAGGATCAGCTCCGGGAAGCGTATAAACAATATAAAGCAACCATCCCCACAAAGAAAACCGAGAACATCCTTGAAATTTGGTCGGATCTATCTGCATTTGGAGAACGCTATCTTTCTGCAATGCAGGTGTATCGGGAAGCATTCTTTGCTGAAGAAGAGGAACGTATTCAGCCAGCCTTGGAATCTGCTCTACACAATGCGCAGCAGTGGGCTGATGAATTGACGTTAGATAATTTCATCGAAAGAGTTTCCCATGGGGTTCGCTTTGCGAAGGGCATGGATGTGGCGGAATTGGTGATGGTTCCTTCCTATTGGATCACGCCCCTGGTGGTCGATCAACCCCTTGAGGGCGACGAAAGGCATCTGTTCTTATTTGGCGCGCGACCTGAGGATGATTCGCTTGTCCCTGGAGCGCACGTCCCGGATAGTATGTTGCGTACGTTGAAAACCTTGGCAGACCCAACCAGACTGCGAATTTTGCGGTATCTCTCGCAGGAGACTATGTCTCCTGCACAATTGGCACGCCGGCTGCGGCTGCGGGCGCCAACAGTAACCCACCATCTTAGCGCCTTGCGGCTGGCAGGATTGGTATTTCTCACCCTGGGTGAGAAAAAACGAATGTTGTACACAACTCGGTTTGAAGCGATAACTGGGATGTTTTCCACGCTGGAAGAGTTTTTGGGCGGGGATTTGGAAGATAACTAGAGGAATAAGATGTCAACAACTTGGTATGCCTCGATGGGCAACACCCTTCGAGACTATGGGGCTCGTTTGCGGGCTTTTCGACCTAATGCTCGTTTGTATTTAGTTAATGTGATCATTACGGGGGTTTCGATGGGGGTCTATCGATTGCTGTTCAATTTCTATGCGCTCAGTCTTGGTTTTGATGAGGCTTTGTTAGGGCGTTTAATCACGACATCTAGTTTTACTGCGCTAATCGCGGCGTTGCCTATGGGCTATCTGGCCGATTTGATTGGTAGGAAGTTTTCCTTGGTTTTGGGTGGAGTATTCATTGGACTGTCTGTTTTTGGGATCGTGATATTTCCAACCGAGCCGATGTTCTATGTCATGAATATCTTATCTGGGATTGCTCAAAGCCTGTGGGGTATCACCATGGCTCCCTTCCTGGTAGAGAACAGCGGAGAAGAGGAGCGTGCCTACCTATTCAGTTTCGGCCAGGGTTTGCAGATGCTATCAGCATTTGCGGGCAACTGGGTCGGTGGATATCTGCCTGGATGGATGGGTTCCTGGCAGAATGTCTTAGCAACGGATAGTGTAGCCTATGGTTGGTCGCTGGTCGTTGTGGCGATTTCCTTCACCCTGGGGATCACTCCACTGATGTTCCTACGTCGCCAGCGCCTGGAGAGCGAGCAGCGCTCTGTGTTTGCCCCTCTGAAGTATGCCGCCGAGCATCCGGCAATGTTAGGGAAGCTCGTTGTACCACTATTGATCACATCGATTGGCGCGGGTTTGATCATGCCCTTTATGAATGTCTTTTTCAGGGTGGTGCACAAGCAGCCTGACCCGGTGATCGGTACCTTGTTTGCGTGGGGATCGCTGGCTATGGGGATCGGATTCTTACTGGCACCAGCTTTGGCCGACCGCATGGGCAAGATCAAATTTGTGGTGGTAACGCAGGGTTTATCGGTGCCATTCTTGGCGTTGCTTGGATTCTCACCCTGGTTCTGGTTGAGCGCTGGGGCATATTATGTCCGTTTGGGGTTGATGAATATGAGCACGCCCATTTACCAGGCGTTTGTGATGGAGCAGGTTGACTCCTCAGCCCGCGCAACTGTGGCCAGCCTGACCAGTATGGCCTGGAGTTTTGGTTGGGCATTTAGTCCCACGATCAGTGGCGCTCTGCAAGTGAAATACGGCTTTGGGCCACCGTTCATTGGGACGATAATTCTGTACACGATTGCCATAAGCATGTACTGGGTCTTCTTCTTGCGCAAACCATCTGTAAGTGCTCCCGAAACCGTGAGTAGTTCATCGAGCTAACCATGGCCTTACAACTCATCAAAAAATCAAAAAATACACTGGGTGAATACGTGGGTCGAGTGCGTATGTTTCGGCCGAATGCGCGCCTATATTTGGTCAGTGTGCTGGCTACCGGCGTGGCGATGGGCGTGTACCGGCTGCTTTTCAACTTCTACGTGCTCAGCATGGGTTACGACGAGGCCTTATTGGGCAATTTGATCACCACGCACCAGCTTACGGCTCTAATCTTATCTTTGCCCTTGGGATACCTTGTTGACAGAGTTGGACGTAAATCTGTCTTGATGGCGCGCAGTGTGTTGCTGGGCATGTCGGTTGCTTTCATGGCATTGTGGCCGTCTGTGGTGATGTTCTACGCCATGAATGCCGTATTTGGGATCGTGCAGGGAATTTCTGCGGTAGCACAAGCGCCATTTTTAATGGAAAATAGTGGGGAGGAAGAAAGAACGTATCTATTCAGCTTGAGTTCTGGCTTCCGCATGGGGGCCGTTTTTGTGGGGAGCTGGCTGGGTGGATACTTGCCAACTTGGGTGTCGGGAATCAGTGGTTTTGACCCGACGAGCAGTTCGGCCTACGGGTTCGCACTGCTGGCAGTGGCTTTGATTGCATTGGCTGGGTTTGCACCGATGGTTTTTGTGCGCCCTGCGCAGCGATCAACAGGGGATGACTCGACGAAATTTGCCCCAATTCAGTATGCTCTCAGGCAGCCAAAATTATTGGGCAAGTTGTTATTCCCTTCGGTGTTGATCTCGATTGGGGCGGGGATGTTCATGCCATTCATGAATGTATTCTTCCGCGTGGTGCACAACCAGACTGACCAGGTGATCGGAACTCTATTTGCCTGGGGATCGCTGGCTATGGGGATTGGGTTGATGATCGCACCACCCATCGCCGATCGCATTGGAAAGATCCGCCTTGTAGTGATCACCCAGGGGCTGTCGATTCCTTTCATGATCATGTTGGGTTTCGCTCCAGTCTTCGGCGTCAGCGCCGGGGCTTACTACGTGAGAATGGCGCTGATGAATATGAGCAACCCGATCTACCAGACCTTCGTGATGGAGCAGGTGGATGCTTCAGCACGGGCGACGGTGGCCAGCCTGGTGAGTCTGGTGTGGAGTTTTGGACGATCCTTCAGCCCAACGATCAGCGGTTATTTACAGGTCGAATATGGCTTCGGACCGCCATTTGCAATTGCGATCTCGCTATATGCGGTGGCCGTGTCCTTATATTGGAGGTTCTTCATCCGCCATCAGCGTCGCACCGCGGTGGCGCCGATCCCTGGGGATTGATTTGTAACCTTTTTCCCTCCTTTGCATCATATGTAGAGACGTTCAAAATATGACACCTCAAGAATGAATTTGGATAATAGGAGATTAAGTAATAATGGAAATGATCATTGATTTTCCCGGCGGCGCACGAGTAGATGCTAGCTTTGGCCCTTATACCGTGCAGACAGATCAACCCCCCATGGGTGGCGGTGAAGGTTCTGCTCCAACTCCTTTTGCAGTTTTTCTGTCTTCCCTGGGAACCTGCGCGGGGATCTATGTATTGGGTTTCTGCAAACAGCGAGGCTTGTCTACGGAGGGAATCCGCATTGTGCAGCGTGCCGTTCCTGACCCCATCAATCGCAGTATGGTTGGTACAGTTCAGCTCGAAATTCAGGTGCCCCCGGAATTCCCCGAAAAATATCGCAGCGCTCTAATTCGCTCTGCTGAGCAATGTGCTGTAAAAAAGCACATGGAGATGCCCCCTAAATTCGAAATCACTACCGCTGAGGTAGCAATGGCATAAGCAAGGCCCGTCCTTGCACGCTTTCGCTGTTAGTTAAAAAAGTGGAGCCTACCAGCGTTTTGCGCTGGTGGGCTCCACTTTTCTTTTCGATACATATTAGACCCAATTTCTTCCCAACAATCGTCAAAATCGAAATCGTATATTCCGTGGCTGCGAATCGCCTTAGGGGTCACTTCTCTACCAAAATCATCGTCCCTGCGTCCTTCTAGGGCCCGAATCAGTATATTCGGTGTATTAAATAGGGACGTGAGGGGTCTTCTCGGCTGGCAAACTGAGCTTGAATTTGTGGATCTTTCGGTTTCTCCACGAAATCGGAATTCGCAAAGTTTGCATCCCTTTTAAGTAATCCAAAACGAGGAGCTTGTTCTGGGGAAACCGGTTGAACAGCCACAGTGATATCCGCGCTTCTTTCCCAATGGAAGCGAACCATCTCAGCATAGTTCATTCGGTACAGATGGTCACCTGCCAGGATGATCACATACTTCGCGCCCGTTGAGCGTATCTCAAAGAGTTGTTGACGCACCGCAGCCACTGTGCGCTGATACCAGTTTGGATTGATATCTGTTTGCTCAGCAGTCCAAATTTGTAATCATCCCTTGTGAAACGGGTCGAAGTTGTATGTGCTTGTAATGTGCCGATGTAGAGATACAGCGTTGAATTGAGTAAGTACAGCAATTCGGTCGATGGCTGAATTGATGCAATTGTTGATGGGAATATCGATGTGTCGATATTCCCCCACGATAGGCACAGCTGGTTTTGCTCAGACGTGGGTCAGCGGGTAGAGTCGCGAACCGCCACCGCCACCCATGAGCACTTCAAGGACTACGTTTAGTGATGACACAAGGTCCTCCCGGCATAAGTTGATATATTCGCAATTATATGCTGGTTTCCCAAGTGTTTTATGACGTTATCACGAAATTTAGCAAAGCTGGATACATTTTTGACCTCTTTAATCCGAAAATAAACCGAAAGTACTATTGTTTAAAAATTATTTTTGAATATTCTGTTTATAGGGTATTTAATCACACATTTCATGAGGAGGAACGTGATGAAGATCAAAAAACTTTCTGCAGTATTATTCATTGTTATGGCGTTATTGCTAATATCGACTTCGACAGCATTCGCCCGACCTACATTGGCCCGATTTACAATTGATAATAATAGTGCTTATCCTGCATATATTTACATGAATGGAGCAGGGGGAGAATATTATTACTTGACTGTTGCAGCGGGGACCTCGAGCACTTTCACTGTAGAGCGAGTGAAGTACACGTATAAGCTAGTGACTTGTGGTGGAACATCTGCCAATGGTTCGATTGAACTGAAAGACGGTGGCAGCATAGTTGTTCCAGCAACTTGTGAAACTAAAACCACAACTCCTTCATCCCAAGTGCTATCTGCTCGCCCACAGTTGGGTAGGTTCACTATCGATAACCGCAGCGCGTATACCGCATATGTTTATCTGCGTGGTTCGGGTGGACAGTTCTACTACCTGGCAGTCGCCGCAAAGACTTCTAAAACATACACAGTGGATCGAACGACTTACAAATATGATTTGAATTCGTGTGGCGGGAAGATGTCTAAAAATAAGGCCCTCGACCTTTCCCACGGTGGCAGCTTAGTCGTTCCCGCAACTTGCGAGACTTCCACCACATCTCCTTCAGCCCAAATACTTTCCGCTCGACCACAGTTGGGTAGATTCACCGTTGACAACCGCAGTGCGTATACTGCCTATGTCTATCTGCATGGTTCAGGCGGTCAGTATTACTATCTAGCGGTTGCCGCAAAGACTTCCAAGACATTCACGGTGGAACGAACGAAATACACCTATAATCTGAATTCTTGTGGTGGAAAGTTATCGAAAAATAACGCCCTCGACCTTTCCCACGGTGGCAGCTTAGTCGTTCCGGCAACATGTGAGTCTAAAACAACAACTCCTTCAGCCCAAGTACTATCCGCTCGACCACAATTAGCCAGATTCCTGGTTGATAACAATAGCGAAAAACCTGCCTATGTGTACATGCATGGAGCGGGAGGGCAGTTCTATTATCTGACTGTAGGTGCTGAAAAGGCAGAGACATTCACCGTCGATCGAACGACATACACCTATAATCTGAATACATGTGGTGGCAAGTTGGCGAAAAACCTCAAGATTGATCTTTCGAATGGCGGCTCGATAGGCATTCCTGATAGCGCTTGTGAACCGTAAATCTTAGCTCTCTATGGTCAGGTATTGAAACATTTGACCCATTGCACTAAGTTATTGCGTGTAATTTGTTGACGGCAAAATAACATAGCGTAGAATTGAATAAACCCCTCTGTTATTGCAAGAGGGCCTAACATAACAAGCCGACAGCGTCTTTGCCAAACGCGATTTGGTAAGTAGGACCGTTGTAGAAGCGATAACAACTGGAGAAGCCCAGTTTAGTTCAGTGTGCGTTTCTTCTCGATCCTAAGTGGGGGATTCATTGAAGTGAAAATGTGTGAAAATCAAAGAGTGGAGCCGCTATATTCAGGCTCCACTCTTTCAATTATAATCGCTGTGCCAAAGGTGGGAATCGAACCCACACTCCCGAAGGAACACGAGTTTGAGTCGTGCGCGTCTGCCAGTTCCGCCACTTTGGCATCACCCATTAGGGTGTGGCAATTTTAACGAAAGATGGATATCGGGTCAAGGACGAAACTAGGAGATAAGGTGCAAATAATTAACCACAACTCAATAATAATCAGTGCTCTATTTGTATTTGGTTTTACTGCACTCCTACTTTTAAGAGATGGATTCACACCCAAGGATGGTGTGATATTGATCGTTCTTGCTATCTTTCTGTTTTTTGGTTGGTTCTCCAAGCGCCCCCAACCAGGTACCAGTATTGAATTGGACCAGTTCGAGTCTGAAATAGGCCAAGGCCAGGCAGTGTTATTGGAGATGCAATCGCCTTATTGATTTGCTTGCGCAGCAGCAAAACCCATCGTGGATGGATTAGAAATTGAATTCCCAAATAGCCTGAAAGTTGTACGGGTAGATGTGCAGTCAGATTTAGGACAACAACTTGCACGCGATTATGGCTCTTTTACTCCAACTTTTGTATTCTTCGACCCGCGAGGTGAAGGGTTATGGCGAGAAATTGGTAGCCTCGATGCCGATAAAGTGCGTCGATCGCTTGCGGATTGAACTTCAGACAGACCAAAGGGAGTGAATTGTGAACCTGGATTTATTCAGTGCAGAACATTTCTATTTACGGGCATTCGAGCCTGATGATTTGGCAGTTTTGCATGCTTATCTAAATCACCCAGCGTTGGCAGGACGGCGTTATATCCCATGGAGTGTCCCGCATAATTTGCCGCTTTCTGCCGCACAGGTCGATGGAGTTATTGAAAAATGGGGCAAAGCGGAGAAACAATTCCATCTGGCCGTTGTAGCCAGTGGAATCGATAAAGTGATTGGGCATGCCAACTGCGACTGGGGGTGGGATCCCCATTGCCCAAACATCTCTCTGGTTATTGCTCCCGATTATCAACGTCAAGGCTTTGGTGAAGAGGTGCTGAAATTGTTGTTGCGTTACCTCTTTGATCACACTCAAGCCCATAGTATTGCTGGGGGTATGAGTGAGTGGAACCAGTCTGGGCGTACATTCGCGCAGAAACTCGGATTCAAAGAGAATGGGAAGATGCGCCGGGCGGGATTTCGAGAGGGAGAGTTTTATGATTGGATCGGGGTGGATATCTTGCGCCCTGAATGGCAGGCGCAGATAGGAGTGTAGTCATGGCTTTGGAAGGAACCAACGTAATTATGCGTGAACAACGCCCCGAGGATATGCAATTTCTGGTTGATCTACGCAATGACCTGGAAACACAAGCCTGGAGCAAGACTCTGCCTCCGGATTACACTGAAAGAATGTTTCTCAATCAATTTGAGCAACGCGAATTTTCTTACAGTCGAGATGATGGGCGATTTATCATAGAAAACAAAGGATCTGGAGAGAAGATCGGCTATATTAGTTACACTGGACTGGAATTGCGCTGGGATGTGACCATTGGCATTATGATTGCCAAGAGATTTTGGGGGACCGGTGCGGCCGTCGATGCGCTGGCAGTGATGTTGCTATTCTTATTCGAGGAGCAGGGTGTGCGCGTCGTGCGTCTCTGGACACACTCCGGGAACCCGCGTGCCATTGGCTCAGCGAAGAAACTGGGTTTCAAGCTGTCATATCGTCAGCGGGAATCAATTTTTAAAGGGGGAAAGCTGTATGATAACGTAAGTATGGATTTGCTGCGGGAAGAGTATTATGCTCTGAACCCTGATTTGGAGGATAATCTTCCAGCATTATAAAAGATAAGGCTTGAGAGCGTTCCAAAGGCAAGCTGCGTTTGGAAGGCCAAGATTATCTCGTCAGAGTTGGCGACATCGTACGAGTACGATTCAATCTTTAGATATCAAGCAGCGGTTGCTAAGGAGAAGATGCAGCCGTTTTTTGGATCTCGAATGATTGATTTTTCTTTGCACACTGAACCCGTTTCAACGTGGGAGGGTAACCGAATCGAGTATAATTACGTCTCGTTGTGAAAGAAAATTATTAAACTAGGAAGGATATAAACGATTATGAGCGAATATAAATTATCTCCCTGGAGCCTGAAAGATTTGTTTCCCTCCCACGATGGGCCGGAGATTGAAAATGCTTTCGAGGATCTAGAGGCAAAAGCTGCTGAATTTGAGGCCTTTCGTAACAAATTGACCCCCGAAATCGATTTCGATGATTTCATGGATGCCATCAAAGCCTTGGAAGGAGCCACTGAAGCTGCTTATAACCTATATGCTTATCCAAGCCTGTGGTTTTCCGCTGATACCCAAAGTCAGGATGCTCAGGCGTTGTATGCCAAGGTTCAGCAGTTCATGGCCAAATTGCAGAACCAGACCCTGTTTTTCTCCCTTTGGTGGAAAAACCTGGATGTTGAGGTTGCTGAAAAACTTATGTCCATCTCTGACGGTTACACGTATTGGTTAGAGGAGATGCGACATTTTAAGCCCCATATTCTCACCGAGCCTGAAGAGAAAATCGTCAATATCAAAGACGTTACTGGAGCCCAGGCATTAGTAACCTTATACGATGCCATCACCAACCGCTACGTGTTTAAACTCGAAATCGATGGCGAAGTCAAAGAAATGACGCGTGGCGAATTGACAACGTACGTTCAGGGGGCTGATCCCGATTTACGTGAAGCGGCTTATCAGGAAATGTACAAAATCTATGGTGATGATGGTCCCATTTTGGGTCAGATGTACCAGACACTGATCCGCGACTGGCAGGCAGAAAATATCGAGTTGCGGAACTATGCCACACCAATCTCTGCTCGTAATTTAGTCAATGATGTGCCGGATGATGTCGTCAATATTCTTTTGGATGTCTGTGAAAAGAATGCTGATATCTTCCAGCGCTATTTCAATGTCAAGGCCAAATGGCTAGGTGTGGAAAAGCTGCGTCGATATGATATCTATGCACCCGTAGCCGAGGCTGATAAAACCTTTGAGTACGATGAAGCCGTCAAACTGACCTTGAATGCTTTCGAAGATTTCGAACCGCGAATTGCTGAGTTGGCCAAGAAAGTTTTCGATGACGATCATATCGACAGTGAAGTTAGAAAAGGCAAACAGAGTGGTGCTTTCTGTGCGTCAACGGTGCCAGGCCACACACCTTACGTCAAAATCAATTATCAAGGAAAAATTTCCGATGTGGGCACGATAGCCCATGAATTGGGGCATGCTATCCATGCCATGCTGGCTTTCGATCATAATGTCTTCACATTCCACTCCTCGTTGCCCATGGCAGAGAACGCTTCCACGTTTGCAGAAATGTTGTTGATTGATCGTCTGCTTGAGATAGAAGATGATCCTGCGGTGCGTCGCGATATCCTTTTCCGCCAGGTTGATGATGCCTATGCCACAATTATGCGCCAGGCCTTCTTCGCAATGTTCGAGGTGACCGCCCATAATATGGTTGCTGAAGGCGCGACCATTGACCAACTTTCCGAAGCGTACATGGAGAACATCGAGAAGCATTTTGGGGATGCTGTTGAACTGAGCGATGAATTCAAATGGGAATGGGTCTCAGTTCCCCACTTCTACCATTATCCCTTCTATGTCTATGCCTATGCCTTTGGACAGTTGCTCGTCCTATCGCTGTACAAGCAATTCAAAGCTGAGGGCGATAGCTTCAAGCCGCGTTACATCAAGATCCTGGAGGCAGGTGGTTCAGCCTCCCCGGTTGATATTTGCGCTGAGGCCGGTTTGGACATCACCAAGCCCGAGTTCTGGCAGGGCGGCTTTGATGTGATCAAGGAGATGGTCGAGCAGTTAGAGGCGATTCCCGTCGAATAATCAGAGTCTTACCTTTTCCACTTTAATTCTTAGAATGAAAATGCGATGGCGCTTTGCGCCATCGCATTTTCATTTTTCCTCCCAATAGGGCACTTAATTGACTTGGGTTCAGGTTAATTTAAACCCTCTGCCAACATTTTCAGTAGATTCTCCAGGGTTTCCAAGTCTTCCTCACTGAGACATTCCCAGGGGGCGAAAAAATATTCCTCGGTGAGTTGTTCAGCTTGCTCTCGCAGTTTTCTCCCTTTCTTTGTGATGCTGTACGTTCCCTTGTACAATTTTGCCAGACCCTTATCGGTCAACGTATACAGTGCCTTCTCGTAGACTGACCCCGATTGCCCACGGAAACGCAGTTTCTCGTTCAGTTCATCCAGGGTTTCGACTCTCTTATCCCAGAGAAGCGACAATGTTTCCCAGGTTGGCCCGTCAAGGCCCAGGGGCTGCCAGGCTGCTAAGTGCGCATCATCGCGATAGGCCATCAGGTCACTCAAATATTGATCGATCTGTACAAGGATGGGAGCGTTTTCTCCAGGATCGAGGTGGCGACTGTGTGTGATACTCCATTTACCAGGCGGATCGGGCGATGCGTAGCAGGCCTTGACCAGACGATGCAGCAACACGCTTAAACAATGCAAATCATTGGGACCCATGGGATCAAGCTGTTGCATGCAGTTATAGGCTGCGGAAATCGCATCTACTACGAGAGTGCGACCTTTTTCAGCGAGTCGAAACTCTCCTTCGCCGACGGCTTTTAGCAACCCCAATTCAACTGCATTCTCCAGCCTTTCGGAATACTGCTGATAGGGCATTCTTTTTTGAAGGATTTCATTGGAAACGGGGACAGGATCGAACGTAAAGAGGGTCAGTAAGAGGCCCCCAATCCCTCCATCTAAGCCAGCTTTGGTCATGACACTGTCCATTGCAGGATAGTATTGTTTTCCCAGGGCACGCAAAGCGTCCACAAACACAGGCCATACTCGGGATGTCTTCATGGCGACCTCCTTTCTTGGGGGTCACTGCGCGAATAGTGCTTCTATTGTACCAAAGGCAGTTGCCTCCCCGTATTGTCCCCCTCAACTGGCGATTTCGCGTAATTGCAGGTCAGAGTAAGCGACCACAGTATTAGGTTTCTCATAGCCCGGAGAGATGACCACTCGGATGAGCCCTAATTCAAATCGATTATCCCGTAGTGAAGTTGCCAGAACCCCGTTCAAATAGACCCGAATTTTTTCTCCCTGCAGAACAACTCGCAGCCGGTTTGCGTCGCCCATTTCGGTGCGCAAATTTGGGTGAGTGGTCCATTTTACCAACGTATTGCCCCATTCCTTTTCTTTATGCCAGCCAATCTGGAAGGTGCCTTGCGCTGAGATGCGAAAAACATAATCACCAACATCACCGTAGCGCAATTCAAAGCCAGCACTCATTTGCTCATAATTCCCCTCGATGAACCGGATGGTGACGCTGATATCGAAATCATCGAAGGAGCCAGGCGTACGGATTACAGGGTAGATCACATCTGCTGGCTCGAAATTTGCCCACAGCTCGGGGCCCTGGTCGTTCTTGAATTCAGTCTTATCTTTGTATGGAATCACCCAACCGGGGACCTCAGGGTCACGGAAATCTGCGCCCAAAATTAGGTCACCTAATTCTGGTTGCGGTGTCAACGATGATGGAACGCGAAAGGAAGTCCCACAATACTCGCAGTCGATCACCCTGCCTTTTGGCGCATCAACTGCCAGAGTAGCTCCACAATTTACACAGTTTAACTCTTGGAGAGGGCTCATAGCCTTATTTTACTGCATTCAGAAAGTCCGCCAGCATGCCGTATGCTGTGGTGTGAGGGCTGGGGTCTGTTTCGATCAAAGAGAGATTCCCCAGAACATCGGATTCGAACTCCACGATCGAAGTTGTTCCCATAACCCCATAGAGGGGCGATTCGAGGCCGACCTTTTGGGGTGCTACCCGGGCCCGAACTCTATCATGCTCCCGAACAACCTCGCAAACCAGTTTCCAGCGGTTTCCTTCAGTCTGAGCTTCGGCGATATCTTCTGGACTGATCTCGCGGATACCTGTACGTTCTACATCTTCTGGCTTGAGAGGGATGCCCATCAACACAGTGACCAGCGCGCAGACCTTAATCGCAGCGTCCCACCCGTCGACATCTCCGCTGGGATCTGTCTCCGCGATACCAATAGATTGAGCATGTGCAATAGCTTCCTCGAAACTCTGACCCTCTTCCATAAGAGTCAGCAGCAGATTGGTGGTGGAATTGAGCACCCCACGGAAGGCATGCAACTTGGCTGCTGGCAATGTCTCGCGAAACAGTGCAAAGATCGGCGCCCCATCCATCACTGCGGATTCGAAAAAGAACTTGAGCCCTTTTGATTCCGCCAGCTCAGTCAGCTCTTGATAGGCATGCACCACCGGACCTTTGTTCGCCGTAACAACGTGCATGCCAGCCTGTAATGCAGAGCGCAGGAGATCCACTGCCGGTTGGCCGGTCTCGTAATTTACGGGTATGGATTCAAAGAGCACATCTGCTCCACATTGCCGGATGAAATCTTGCGGAGTATCAAGCGGGGATTTTAGATTGGATATCGGATGTAGAGATTCTCCGGTGTTGAGGATCTGAAGGGCTTCTTTTAGATCGATTCCTTCCGCATCAACAGCCATGCCATGGCTGCCGGTGGCAATGCCAGTGATAGAAAAGGTGATTCCTAGTTGGGACTGGATATCAGCTTTTTTCCTGAGCAGCAATTGGGACAGGGCCTTCCCAACATTGCCAAAGCCTAAAAAAGCCAGATTGTAGTGGGGCATGATCTCTCCTTTGTTTTCACCAATTTCGCGCAGTTTTGGAGTGGTTTGTCGTCATATAAGCAAACTATCATCATGAAAGGAGTAGTGTACGATGAAAAAACCATGGCTTGCTGCGATACTGAATTTCTTCCTGATGGGGGCTGGAACTCTCTATAATGGGAACCGGAAAGCCCTCGGGATTGGTCTGACCATTGGCGCATTAGTGTTGAGCTGGCTTGAGTTCCAAGTCAGAGATGTTGCCCCAAATTTGTATGCCATCATGTTCGGCACGGTATTCTTTATGAATATCTTTTTCGCCTATGATGGTTACAGCGAGGCCAAAGCCATCAACGAAGGGTAACAGATTCCTGCGATGGTTGGATAAGCCCCCGGCTAACCCCGGGGGTTTATCTTCTCTGGCAAGCCAAAGCGCCTGAATAGATCTTCGTTCAGGAAGTGACTAATCGAAGCGACTTCATCTCCCGCGATTGTCAGCACTTGCACCCCAAAATTATGATATTCTCCGCTTGATTCATCGCGCTGATAAAATCCGAACGCGGGTTGGGCATTGGCTTGCGTTCTCACCAGATGCCAGCGACCGCGAGCTTCACCTGCCAAAAGCATATTTCCGATGGCAGTCGCAATCGCCTCTCTTCCAAAATACCAGGAGGGCGAAGGTGGCATCACAAAGCTGGCATCTTCCTTGATTAGCTTGACCAATCCATCGATATCGGCGGTTTTCCAGGCGCGTATATATTGCTTGAGTAACGGCTCAACTGGGTCTTTCGGCTCACGAAGCACCGGGATCGCACCTGCTTTCTCCATGGTTCGCCGGGCTCGAAAAAGGGCACTATTAGCTGCAGAAAGAGAGATCTCGAGGGCTTGTGCAGTTTCACGTGAGCGCCAACCGAGCACATCTCTCAGTAATAGCACTGCCCGTTGACGCGGCGGCAGGGTTTGTAATGCGATGGTGAACGCCAAAGTAACGCTCTCTTGGAGGCTGTAGCGCGCCTCTGGGGTGATGCTGACGCCAGAAAGCAACTCATCAGGGAGCGGCTCAAGCCAGATCGGTTCATTGATGGGCGGAGCAAAAGGATCGTGAGGGTTTGTTGGAGGGAGATTAGTTGAGGGCAGTGTGCGTCGTGAAGCTTTCTTGAGTTTGTCCAGACAAGCATTTGTGGCAATCCTATATAGCCAGGCTCGAAATGTCGCTCGACCAGCATACGTGTCCCGTTTGCGCCAGGCGCGCAGCATGGTCTCTTGCACCATGTCTTCGGCATCTTGCACCGATCCGGTGAAGCGGTAGCAATGGGCCATCAATTCGTTTCGATGGGGTTCTACGAGCTGTCCAAAGGCTTGTCGATCACCAGCCAGGGCGGCGTTCAGAATTTCGGCTTCCATAATTTATAAGGGCGGGAAGGGATAGGCTCTGCGATCCTGAGGTGGGTAGGGGAACTCATCAATCTCGATCAATCGCTGGGCGCGGGCCTTGAGTGCATTGATCTCGTTGGAGGAAAGGTGTTCTCCTAAGGCGCGAACCAGCTCAGAGTTGGATTCCAGAACGTCCAGAAATTTGACCAGGTCGTCACGCAGGTTTTGGGGAATTGGCTGACCGGCGAAATCCCAGATTACGGTCCTAAGTTTTTCGTCCACATTGAAGCACAACCCGTGATCGATCAACCACAATTCCCCTTCCGGTCCGAAGATCATATGGCTGCCTTTGCGGTCGGCATTGTTGATCAACAGATCGAAGAGCACCACCGGGGGCAGGCGCTGAAAATCCTGCTCTCTCAGGTTAAAGTAGTGGTAGTTGGGATTGTGTTCGATGAAGTATTGCAGTGATCCGGGGCCAAAAGGGCCATCTTCCCGAAAGACGGTTGGAGGCACGAACCCCCATCCCAGCGCCTCGCTGATTAAATAGGCGGAAGCTTCTCGATGGGCCAGAGTGTCATCGGGAAAATCCCATAAGGGTTGCTCACCCTCCTGAGGTTTGTATACGGCCTTGAAGGATCCATCCTGATGTTCGATTTGTATCAGAAAGGTATAGTTATAGCCGCGCACGAATTCCCCCTCGAGGGACAAGTCCCCGCGCTGGAGAGCCGCGAGGACTTTATCTTTCGATAGTGTAGATAGTTCTTGAGTCAAGGGAATATGCTAATTACGGCGGTGACCACCGTTCTTCTTGACGCAGAAATGGCCTTCGGGGTCCATGGGTTCCCCACACTGGGGGCATAACGGACGGCCGCGAGATGAGACTTCGATCCCCCAGAGACCCAATGCCAGCAACTGGGAGCGAGTGCACCAGAACCGGGCAACGCTGGCCTCGATTTCCGGTTCTTCTGACTCAAACTCGTCATCGTCATCTTCATCGGTTTCGAGTTCAGGGACCAGCTCATGAATGACCAGCACGATCAGATCTTCATCGATGTTGAATCCCAAGCCAATGTTGGCGATTCGGAAGACCGGGTCTACCGGGGGGTGAATGCGCATGGCATCTTCGACGTAATCGGCCGAGGCAGCCGGAAGCTCGGGATATTTTTCATCAATTTCTTCCAAAAATCGTTCGATGCCGACTGCCAGGGATTGGACCTGGAATTTTTCGGCGACTAGGGTGATGGTCTGGTGTCCCTTTTGCGCCTGGATATAGAAGACGCGTTGGCCAGCTGGGCCGATAGCGTCGGTGGTGATGTGATCTACAGGTTGTAGGTTGAATTCTTCTTGTGGCATGATTTTCTTGGAATAATTCTATGTGATAGGAGAGTTCGCTGGAATATATAGGGATGGAGGCGGAGCCTCCACCCCGATATATTCCAGCGAGTATCTCGCGTCGAGACTTGTTTTTGTAGAGACATTCTATAGAGAGTATACCATTGCCGTGATGAAGGTTGCCAAGCTGAGGTTGTAACGCTTAGCTTGTTGCGAGCGATTTTGCGCTGGTATTTAAATTGATGATTCGGGCATGATTTTCCCCGATGTGCAAGGTTGAAATCGAGGCGGGTGCAATCATCAGGCGTTGGAAGAGATCGATGTGTAAACCCAGATAGTAAGCTACGGCTAATTTGATGATATCACTGTGCGAGACGCAGGCGACCAAGTCCTTTGGTTTGTGCTGATTACTGAGTTTTTCGATCGCTCCCACAATCCGATGTTGCGCATCTGCGAAAGTTTCACCCTCAGGGAAGCGCATCAGCGACGGGCTGCTCTGAACCGTTCTCCATAGCTTGCGGCGGCGTAACTGCTTGAGGGTCTTATCTTGCCAGTCACCAAAGTCAACTTCCAGTAACCCAGGCTCTGGAATGACCTCCTGCCCAAGGGCATTGGCGATAGGTTGAGCTGTCTCCATGGTCCTGTCTAGCGGGCTAGCATAGATGGCCTTGATCGGGACGTTAGCAAGAGATTGGCCTAAGGCTTGGGCTTGTGCTGTCCCATTTTCGTTGAGATGCACACCGGGGATCCGACCGGCCAAGCGCCCTTTAGCAACGTATTCATTTTCTCCGTGACGAATGAGTAAGAATGTAGGCATACGGGTATATAATACTCCATAATTGTTGATGGGGATATGGCCTATCCTCTTACTTCGAAAGGAAACGAGTATCGTATCTCGCTGAACAAAGAATCGGTCGGAAAATAGGTGTGTGGCCTGAACCTCAGGCTACACACCTATTTTCCGAGAAACAGTTACATGGATCAAGGAGGCATGAATGCGTGACAAAGAATTTACTATCGACGAGCAATATCTGATTGAAACACTGAGAAAGATGGTGAGAATCAATTCGGTGAACCCTTCGCTTACCCCAGAAGGCGAGGGGGAAGCTAATTTGGGAATGTTCGTGGCCGATGAGCTCGACAAGTTGGGTTTGGAAACAACTTTCCATGAAATTGAGACCACGCGCGCCAACACCGTAGGTATACTCAAGGGGAGCGATGAAGGCCGCTCGCTGCTCTTGAATGCTCATATGGATACCGTCGGTGTGGAGGGCATGACTATTGATCCCTTTGGGGGAGAGATCAAGGATGGGCGGCTGTACGGCCGTGGCTCGCAGGATATGAAGGCCAGTCTGGCGGCGATGATGGCTGTTGCCAAAGCCTTTGTCGATGCTGGCATCACCCTGGGTGGGGATCTGCTGATCACCGGTGTGGCCGATGAAGAATATGCCAGCATCGGCACTGAAGCGCTGATCGAACATTATACAGCAGATGCAGTCATCGTCACAGAGCCAACCGATATGCAGATCTGTCGGGCGCACCGTGGTTTCATCTGGTACGATGTCGAGACCATAGGTCGGGCGGCGCATGGCAGTCGTTATGCCGAGGGCATCGATGCCAATATGCGCATGGGACGTTTCCTGGGTCAGCTGGAAATTTTGGAGCAGGAATTGCTGAAGCGAGAGGGGCATCCGCTGACAGGCCCTCCTTCTCTTCATGCGGCTCGCTTACGAGGGGGCAAGGAGGTCAGTATCTATGCTGCGAGTTGCTTACTGCAAATTGAGCGCCGTACCGCCCCCGGAGAGACCCAGGACCAGGCCACAGTCGAATTGCAGGAGATCATCGACCGTCTGTCCGCTGCGGATGATACCTTTAAGGCCACAGTAAAACCCACATTTCGGCGTGAGCCCTTTGTGGTCGAAGAGGATGCCGAAGTCGTTCAGATCCTGGAGAGTGCGTTGGTACATCGCCTGGGTCAAAAACCTCCCCATAGGGGCCAGACCTTCTGGACCGACGCGGCCTTATTTGCCGAAGCCGGGATGGAAACCGTGCTCCTTGGACCAACGGGCTATGGACTGCACAGTGCCGAGGAATGGGTGGACATCCAGTCAACTATCGATCTGGCGTATGTGCTGGCAGAGACAGCGATCAACTATTGTGGCAAAGCATAAATTCAATCATATATTCACCGCTAAGACGCGAAGAACGCTAAGAGAAACAACAGATAATAATCTTTGCGACCTTCGCGGCTTCGCGGTTCAACAAGATTAATTGGAGATGGTTATGACTGAGAAAAAACCGCAATTTGGCACACTTTCCGTATGGGCGGGCGAAGAAAAAAAGGATGGCTGGCAGCGTTCGACGCAAGTACCGGTTGTCCACAGTGTCTCTTACGGCTATGACGACCTGGATTATTGGTATGATGTCGGGCTTGGGAAAGAGCCAGGGCATATCTACAGCCGCAATACTAACCCCACCGTGGATGTTTTCGAAGAGAAGATGCGCCAACTCGAGGGCGCTGAAGCCGCAACCAGCTTCTCCACGGGCATGGCAGCTATTAGCAACACGCTTTACTCCTTGCTCAAGCCCGGGGACCGTGTGGTTTCCATTAAAGATACCTATGGTGGCACCAATGAGATTTTTACGCGCTTCTTGCCGCGTCTCAACGTTGATGTGCAGCTTTGCCCTACCACCGACCATGAAGCCATCGAAGCCGAGGTCGCCAAGGGCTGCGCAGTTCTATATTTGGAAACTCCTACCAACCCAACGTTGAAAATTGTCGACATCGCTCGCTTGGCTAAAGCCGGTCACGATGTAGATGCGACGGTAGTTGTCGATAACACCTTCGCCACACCGATCAACACCAACCCCTTGGCACTAGGCGCGGATCTGGTGATCCACAGCGCCACGAAATACCTGGGTGGGCATGCCGATGCCCTGGGTGGTGTGCTGTGTGGTTCAGAGGAACTGGTCAAGGGTGCCTTTGCCTATCGTGAGATCAATGGCGCTACCCTGCATCCCATGGCCGCCTATTTGATGATCCGCGGCTTGAAAACGCTGGCACTGCGCATCGAACGACAGAGCCAAAACGCGATGGAAATTGCCCGCTTCTTGAAATCACACTCCATGGTTGAAAATGTTTTCTACCCCGGACTAGAGACTCACAAGCATCATGAGATTGCCAAGAAGCAGATGCGCGGCTTTGGTGGCATGATGAGCTTCATGTTGAAAGGTGATTTCGACGCCGTGCGCGCCTTCCTTCCGAAATTGAAATACACCCATCTTGCTGCCAACTTAGGCCCCGTGGAGACAGTCGCAGGCCCGCCGCGCACCACCAGCCACGTCGAGGTCTCCCCCGAGCAGCGCGCTGCCATGGGCATCCCGGAGAGTCTCATTCGCTACTCGGTTGGGATTGAAGATGTCCGAGATCTGATCGCCGATCTAGAGCAGGCGTTAAGTAATACCTGATTCCAGGAAGTGATAAAGAAAAATAAGAGCAGGTTGGTTCTTTGAACCAACCTGCTCTTATTTTTCTTTGATTATTTATCTACCACCTTTGTGCTTGCGTTTGATGTCAGTGATGGTGTCTTCGGAAAGGTCAGGGACGGTTTCAGCCTTCTCGACTCCCAAGGCTTTGCGCTGCGCTTCTCGCCAGTGCTCTAAGCGCTGGATGACCTGATTCTCATAGCCCTGGTCGGTGGGATTGTAGAAATAAGTGCCCAACAGTTCAGTGGGTAGATATTGCTGGGGGACGAAATGATTATCCCCATCGTGGGCATACTGGTAGCCTTTGCCATGCCCCAGCGCGACGGCGTCGCGATTGGCATCTCTGAGATGATTGGGTACATCACCGACCCCCTGGCGCTCGATCAATTGAAAGGCTTTGAAATAGTGCGTGGCGGAATTTGATTTCGGCGCTGTGGATAGATAGAGCGTAGCTTCGACGATGGGGAAGATGCCTTCGGGCATACCGATGTATTCGAATGTTTGTGCGGCCGCGTTCGCCACCACCAGTCCCATGGGGTCTGCCATTCCGATATCTTCTCCGGCTAGGATCAGCAACCTACGCACAATGAAGCGCGGGTCTTCTCCGGCGTAGAGCATTTTCGCCAGCCAATATAGGGCTGCATCAGGATCAGATCCGCGCACCGATTTGATAAAGGCCGAAATGGTGTCATAATGGGCATCGCCATCTTTATCATAGAGCACTGCCCGGCGTTGGATCGAATCCTGGGCGACCTCAAGGGTGATGTGGATAACCCCTTCCTCAACTTGGGCGCCCTCCTGAGCGGACGCTGTCCCCGGAGGGGATTTCGAAGCGGAAGTCGAAGGAGGCGTGGATTCAACTGCTAATTCCAGGGCGTTTAGCGCATTGCGGGCATCTCCCCCAGAGACATAGATCAGGTGCTGCAAGGCTTCATCGTCGATCTCGATCTTACGATCGCCATATCCGAGTTCGGGATCTTTCAATGCGCGTTCCATGAGAGAACGAACGTGTTCTTCTCCCAGGGCGTGTAGTTGAAAGACGCGCGAGCGCGAAACCAGCGCCTCAATGACCTCGAAGTAAGGATTCTCCGTAGTCGCACCGATCAGTGTAACCGTGCCATTCTCAACGTGCGGCAACAGTGCGTCCTGCTGGGCTTTGTTCCAGCGATGGACCTCATCGACGAATAGAATAGTTTTCTTTTGGTACAGGCGGCGGCGCTCGATGGCTTCGTCCACGACCTGGCGCAGGCGTGGTTTGCCATCCAACACCGCCGAGAGCGTCTCGAAGTGAGATTTAGTCTGGTTGGCAATCACCATAGCCAAAGTCGTTTTGCCTGTGCCGGGCGGCCCCCACAGGATGATGGACGCAAAGAGCCGATCAGCGACTATGGCCCTGCGCAGCAGCTTGCCCTCGCCGACGATATGCTCCTGCCCCTCGAATTCATCCAATGTGCGTGGGCGCATACGAGCCGCCAGCGGAGCCTCGTGTTTCATCTTTTCCTTCATGGCGTGATCGAAGAGATCGGTCATAGTCCCCATTATACCCATTATTTAGAATATTGGTTCTAAGAAATTTGGAAAGTTGAGTCTGCTTGTCGTGGTTCAAAAATCGGTGCGCTATCGCAATACACTAGACGCACCAATTTTGAACATCCCCCATCAGTTATAAATAGGATGAATAGAACCTATTCCTTTTCACCCAATTCCCGATGGGTGCCATCACATAAGGGTTTATTTTTCGATTTGCCACAGCGACAAAGCGTGACGCGATTGCGAACTTCCATAGGTTGGCCATCCGCTCTGTGGATCTCGATTCTTCCTGTCACCCATAGAGGTCCCTGAATAGGTCCCTCCGAGGTCATTTCAGTTGTCAATGCAATTTGCTTTGGCAGATCGACTTCGATATCTTCGGCATCGCCTGACAGGGCATACGTATACGATCCCGAGGGACAGCGTTCGACCATCGCCATCACCTGGGCGCGCACTGTGGACTCATCCGTATCTTCGGCTAGCTTCTCGATATTGGCGAAGCGATTACCGCAGAAACCGGAACTGGCGCAAATGGAATAATCACGCTTGATGACAATGTCCGTGCTCCCAGCGTGGATGATCTTGCGCTCTTCGAAAGTATTGGTGTCGGCGGTTTCGGTACCATCGAAGCCTTTCTTGCGATGCGTCCCGTCGCAGAATGGTTTGTTGCTCGAGCCACCACAGCGGCAAAGCCAGTATTCACCATCAGCTTCTATTTCACTGGTCTTTTTCCAGGTCATTGGTTCCCCGTGTTCGGAACTGATTTGCGATTTGCGTACTAGCGGTAGGCCGCCTTGCACGTGATACGGGCCATTCTCAGAAATATTGATCTTTTGATCCGTCATTTTGACTGCTCCTTTGACCATACGAATAAAAAATGGGCTCTCTTGGAATTGTTGGGGTGATCCCCCAGAATAACGTGTGGGTAGGGTACCCTGCACCCTGCTCACACGTAAACCTGGAAAGATGTCATCCTGAGCGGAGCGAAGGATCTGGATCTATGTATGGAGAGATTCTTCGCCCTGGCCGACCACCCCCTATTCCCAGCCCAATCCTCTTCAAGTGGGTAACTCCATAGTTTATTAGAATACTTTCACATGGTGTTACGATATCGATTATAACCGCCCTATGAGAAAAAGCGAGATTGGTTAGGTGGATTCCGATGCCCTGATCGCCAGCCCTGCGGTGACACTACTAAAGGCATTTGACTCTTTGATCTTCTCCACACCGAAGATTTTCCCCAACATCTCTGAAAACAAAGGGATACTCGAGGAGCCACCTGTCTTGACCACCGCATCGATCTGAGTGGGTTTCAGGCCCGAAGCTGCCACCGTATCCAAGAGAACTTTTTCGATCTGATCGTAGTATTCCTGGATATCGGCCTCGAACTGAGCGCGCGTGTACAAATCCCATAAGTCGAAATCTTTCCCTTGCAGCTCGATCACCGTAGATCCCTGCTTGGAGAGTGTCATCTTGGCTTGCTCGACCTGATTGTAGAAGGGGAACGCCAGATCGTTGAAGATCAGGGATTGCAACGTCTTCAATCTCACTGGAGCAATGCCACGCTGGATGGCTTTTTCCAAGGTGTTGTTGATCACCGGTGTGCTCAATTCGGGCAGCGCCATCCAGTCTGGGATAGTCTCGATCAAATCACCGATCTCTGGCATGTGCTGGATCACGCCTTCGCCAAAGTGATGTAGCAGACGCTTCTCGATGATGGCCCGGTCGAAATCGGCCCCGGCGATGTCGATGCCGCCGTTGGCATAAACCTGGCGCGCACCTGGTTCGCCCAGGCGCATAATGGTGATATCCAGCGTGCCGCCGCCGAAGTCGAAAATCAAGACTGTCTGGGCTTTATCAAGCGTCTTTTCGTAGAACAGGGCTGCAGCGATGGGTTCGAGTTCAAAGTCGACTTCATCGAAGCCGGCCTCTTGGGCTGCTTCTCGCAATGTAGTCTCCGCCTGGAGGTCAAGATCAGGATCGTCAGAAAACTTGACCGGACGCCCCAGGATCACCCCCGTGATGGACTCTCCTAAGATTTCCTCTGCCCTGTCTTTCAAGTGCGATAAATAGATCTGTACCAATTCTCCAACGCTAAAATAACGCTCGAAGATTAATGTCTCTGATATATCACTGGCGCCACCGCTCTTGCGCAGTGCCGTCTTCAGGTATTGCAGCAAGCGACCGGGTTTGAGCACATCCACATCGACAAAGACATCGTGCCAATAATCGACTTCGGAAGCGATCACTCGCACCGCTCCGGCCAATCGCTTCTCGTAGCGCCGCACCCGGTTGATGTTGTGCTGGTAGTACAGCTCTATGGCCTCCTGGCCAATATAGCTGCGATGATCGCGGGTGATGTAGAGAATGGTCTTGACCACTTCGGGGATGGGATTGCCCGGATCGAGGGGCAGCAAGCGCACGTTTGTGCCGTCGCTGATGGCCACACCAGAGTTGGATGTCCCGAAGTCGAGTCCTACTTTTATAGTCATATTTCCATTAGCCACTGAGGACACAGAGCTAGTTATACCTATGTGCAAATTACTCAATTGACCTGTCATTCTGAGCCCTGACGCCAACGGCGGGCCTGGTCGGCCAGGGCGAAGAATCTTTCCTTTTAGTGATCCAGATCCTTCGCTCCGCTCAGGATGACAAATATTAGCAAAAAAACTTGCACATCGGGTTAGTTAGGAAAAAATCTCTCTGTGAGTTCAGTGATCTCTGTGGCATATTACATAAATCCAGAAAATGCTGTGAAGGCGGATAATTCATCATCAACGGGGATCGTACCGTTGGCGAAGATCTGCGCAATGGCGTGGACGCTCAGGTCGCCGTTGGAGTGGAGTGCCAGACCCCAATCGGATTCTGCCACCGCGGCTGCTCCAACTACGCGTATCCCGGCATCGCGGCGCGCTTTGGAATAGAGTGTTTTGCCTACTCGTCCTAAATCTGATACCAGTTCCAGGGTCTCCGGTGCGCGCTGGATGGCCTTGCCTAACTGCGTCATGACCAACAGTGATTTACCTGGCGGTATGATGAATGCCGAAACCAGATAGTCAGCATGTTTTACTTTCATGGCTTCCACGATGGCATAAGGGGAGACATCAACCGGTGCATAACGCAAGTAACCGTCTTTACTGATAAGTACGAAATTTTCATCTTTGCCCGAAAGCGTCAATTCGAAAGGTTGGTCATTGGGGAGTTTGGTGCCCGTGCCGATATACTGGTTTTCCATGATCGATGGGGCCAAGGCCATGCGGATCTTCTTGATAAAGCCGCGCCGGCTGGTCTGTACGAAGTAATCGCTCAAGGCTATCTTGGAGATAGGCGCCACACAGACCAGCGTATCACCAGCTTGGGGCGCGTGCGGGATGGGAACCGTCTCCCAGTCGAGAGACTCACTTGGCATGCTGGGCAGCTTGTCTAAAGCCAATGTCGCGATGCGGCCCGAGGAAAACAAAAATAGCAGCTCTTCATTGGTTGGAACCACCAAAAGACGGGGGGTATCCTCGGGGGACTGCAAGCCACTCAAATTGCCGATGGTGCGTCCCTCCTCGAGATCGGCAGGATCCAGCTCGATGCGCACCAGGTGTCCATCCGGGGTGTAGATCAACGCACTCACGACTTGGGTTTCTTCTGACGTTTCTTTGGGTTCGAGTTGGTCGGTACCCGGTAGTTGGCCCCCATGTTGGCGTTTGATCAGGTCGAGCTGGTATTGCAGGTGAGCGATCTGCCGTTCGTACTCATCCACGCGTTCTTTGGTGCGCAAGGACATGTTCTCAGCCCGTAATTGCTCATTCCACTCGCTGAGATCCTTCAGGCGGTTGGCGATGAACTGGATGATGGTGGGCGCAGAGCTGGGGCGCTGCTCGATCTCAGCCAGCCACTCTTCGATTTTTTCAGGCGTGAACACGATATTTCTCCTGGAATTTTGAGAAGGCGGAATGACGATTTTACCATTTTCTTTACAAATGAACTTGACAGGGGTTCAAATAAGTTGTATAGTATAGTTACTTCATTCATTGAATAAAGTATTTTGATGACCAAACACCCGCTTGGCAACCGCGACCTGATCCGTGCAATCAACCGCTCCACAGTTTTGAATACCATCAAAACTCAGGGATCGATCTCACGCGCCGAGATTGCCCGACTCACTGGCCTTAGCGCGGCAACTGTTACTGGGATCACGGCGAAACTTATCGAAGAGGGTCTGGTCTTCGAAAAGGCCGAAGGCGATTCGAGCGGCGGCCGCAAGCCGATCCTTCTGGCGATCGACCCGCGCGGCGGGTATGTGGTCGGCATCAAGCTGATGGAGGACCATGCCATCGGCGCGATCACGGATTTGGAAGCTACGATTATTGCCAAGCGGGAAGAAGGGCTTCAGGACCTCTCTTTGGAGAATACTTTGGAAACGCTCGAGAGTCTTGTAGAAAAGTTGGTTGTCGAGGCGGGCATCGAAAGGGAGCAACTCTTAGGCGTTGGGATTGGGTTAGCGGGTATCGTGGACGCCCGGAACGGTGTCTTGAGATATTCACCGATTTTTGGCTGGCACGATGTGCCCTTAGAAAACTTGCTGTTCGCGCGCCTGCAGGTGCCCGTACATATTGACAATGATGTCAATACGCTCACATTGAATGAGCAGTTATTTGGAGCTGGTCAGGGGATTGACAATTTCCTGGTGGTTACCGTCGGACGGGGGATTGGTTTGGGGATGGTGGTCAATGGGCAATTGTACCGTGGCGTGAATGGCGGTGGCGGGGAGTTCGGCCACACCGTTGTCGACCCGGATGGGCCGCTGTGCGCCTGCGGTAAACGCGGTTGCATCGAAACCTACATCTCCGATCCGGCCCTCCTGAATGAGGCAAAGGAAGCATCTGTGCGAGGGGAGATTGTAGAGGATGTTGGCGACATCGATGCCTTGATCGAGGTCGCTGGCGCAGGCAATTCGGCAGCGCAAGCAATTTTTGAGCAAGCTGGAGAGAGACTGGGCTATGGCATCTCCAATCTGATCAATGTCCTCAGCCCTGAAGAAATCATCATCAGTGGAGAGGGGGTACGGGCAGGTGAGTTGTTGTTTGCACCCATGCGCGCAGCCATCAGCCAGCACGTCATGCCGGGATTGGCAGAAGATACCCAAATCCGGCTGGATGTTTGGGAAGATGATGCCTGGGCACGCGGCGCCGCCAGCCTGATCTTGCAAGAATTGTTCAAATCCCCCATAGAGCGCGGCAAAGGTTCAAGTTCCTCATGAGAATTTCCACTTTTTTTGCCGAAGATTATTTACTCATTGAAGAAAGTTGCCAACTCAAAAAGGAGGTGGTTTGTAAGAAGATAAAGATCACTGAAAAAAGCAAATGTTCATAAACCAAAACTATCCGGAGGTTTGAAATGAAAGATACGAAGAGAATGATGCTTATTCTGAGCATCTCATTAGTCACAATGTTCGTCTTGGCCGCATTCGCACCCGCGGCTAGCGTCATGCAAGAAGCAACCATTAGTTATTGGCACACCATGAGTGATGCGGAGACCGAACAACTTGAGAAGGTCGTCGCGGCATTCGAGGCAGCCAACCCTGGCATCAAGGTCGAGACCACCCGCTATGCCTATGATGACTTTAAGACAGCCATCCTGACCGGTTTGGCTGGCGGCTCGGCACCCGATACGGCCCGCATGGACATCGCCTGGGTTTCCGAGTTCGCTGCTCAAGAAGCGCTGATGCAGTTGGACGGCGTAATGCCAGATTTCGAAGAGATCGCTGCCGCGACCTTCCCTGGTCCACTCTCGACCAACTTCTGGGATGGACACTACTATGGTCTGCCGCAGAACACCAACACCCAGGTGTTGCTGTGGAACAAGGAAGTCTTCGAGGCCGGCGGCTATGCGGAACCGCCCGCCACCATGGAAGAGTTCGCTGAAGTTGCCTGCGCGCTGACAGAAGGCGAGACCCAGTATGGCTATGCCTTGGGAGGCACCTACTTCTGGGCGCCCGCGCCGGTGTTCTACGCCATGGGCGGCATGGTCGTGGATGAGGACATCACTACGGCCGAGGGTTATGTCAACGGCCCCGAGAGCGTTGCAGCCTTCACCATGCTCAAGGACTTGTTTGATCAGGATTGCATCTCTCCCAACCTGTTGGGCGGCGGCATCGGCACCGCTGACGGGCACGCCACAGGTCTGTACGCCATGATCATCGACGGCCCCTGGATGGTGGATATCTACAAGGGCAACTATCCTGACTTCGAAGTCAACTTCGCCCCCATCCCCACCGGCCCAGAAGACACAACCAGCTCCGTGGTAGGTGGTGAAGACGTGGTCATCTTTGCAGACTCACCCAACGCCGAAGCAGCCATGAAGTGGGCCGCTTTCCTGCTCAGTGAAGAATCCCAGAAGATGATGGCCGAAGTGGGTGTGATCCCCACGCTGGCGAGCCTGATTGGTGATGAAGCCATGCCAGCCTACTTCGATGTTTTCTTGAATCAGCTAGAGACCGCGCAGGCCCGCGTGCCGCATCCCGCCTGGGGCGACATGGATGGCGCCATCAACAATGCCTTCCAGCGCATGCTGCGCGGTGATCAGACTGTGCAAGAGGCTCTCGATCAGGCCGCTGCTGAGATCGATGCCTTACTAAATCAATAGACGAATTCGCGATCACGCGATAACTGCTGGGGTAGAATGGTATCTAGGATCCCTTCTACCCCACATTCTGATCTCGAATTGACTGCTCTGACAAACTCACATTGCAGATAAGAAAACCGAAAAA
>CAYTKR010000056.1:0-30064 GCA_964438295.1 uncultured Anaerolineales bacterium | reverse complement strand
ACCCAGACAAATATCGAACTTGCTATCCGTATTCAATTGATTATGCACACCCCTCAATTAATTGGACAATTTATTTGTCAATTTCTCACAGTTGTCGATTATGCTATTTTCCTTCGATAAAACCTAAACCTGATCGGGATGTCAAATCTTTTCCCTCAATAAACCCTAATCCAGATCGACTGCTCCATATGTAGCCGCCATCGCCTTGAACATCAACTTGTGAGATAGTGGGGTCAGACATGTCATTTCTCCTATTTGGGAATTGTATATGTGCTTCGATTGTTGAATTGAGGTAATTTTTGTAAGTGGATAGCCTTGCTCGAATGTTTATTGGAAGTCATCAAGGTATTGATATTCCTCTCACATTGGAGCTTCATTACAATGGAATTATACATCAAAACCTTACAAAATTGTAAGGTCAATTCTATTTTTTATAATATTTTAAGAATCTATTCACAGTAAAGGATGTCTTATCACCTAGTTTTCCCCCAATTCATAACTCTGAGAAAATATAATAAATCGTTTGAGTCGGAATTATTCGTGATCAGGCAACAAAGATTCAACCTGACGGATCGTCGAAAATAGATATCCGCTAACCCCAGTGAAACTTATTAGAATCCCAGTAAAAACGAAGATGAGAGCAATTCCTGCACCAGTGCCTGTCCCAACTAACCAGCCAAACACTGGTGCTAATGCACCCCCTTCCATCATAGCTGGTTCCAAGACATTATCTGCGAGTGGCCCTGCGATTAAACGACTCAATGGCGATGCAAACCAGGCAATCAATCTACGGGTAGAGAATACTCTGCCTTGAACATCCGGTGGGACTTTTGTCTGCCAGATAGCTTGATTGGAAGCGTTCAAGACAGGAGCACTGAATGAAACGATAAAAATACCAATAATCCAGACAGGTAAAGAGCGCCCCAAACCCGTCACCAACTGCCCAAATATTCCCACAACAATCCAGCCCATTAGTACGCCGTCGATCCGCCTCTTAAAACCGCCCCATGCACTCATTGCCAAACCGCCAACGACCCCTCCGATTGCCCCAGCAGATTGAACGCTACCAAAGATTAGTTCGTTATTCCCAGTTCGGCCCAGAATCATCGGTGCAAAGACTGAAAAAGCCAAAGCGTTGAAGAAATTTCCCGCCAGGAATACCAATTGTAGAGCTAACAAACTTGGGCGTGCAAAAATGTAACGAAATCCATAGATTGCTTCCAAAAAGAAGCTGCCTTCGCCCTCTTTCCCTGCAGCACTCTTCTCAGGTTGAGGGATTTTTACAAAGAGTAGTGTGGCAATAGCAAAGATAGCGGATGCTAAGTCTATCGATAAAATGCCACCCAAACCTAAAGGTGCGATCAGCACTCCCGCTAAAAGAGGTGCTACAACCGTTGAAGCATTTCCCGCCAGCTCCAACATTCCATTTGCCCTAGCGTACTGCCCTTTAGGTAACATTAGCGATATTGCCGCAGAATAGGCGGGCCACTGGAATCCTTGAAAAATACCGGTTATTGTGGCAGCAACATATAAATGCCATATTTGCAAGTTATCCGTTAGGAACAAGACAAACACAAATAGCATCGTTAGAGCTGCCGCCAGGTCGCTGAGCATCATCATTAATTTGCGATTCCCCCGATCGATTAAAGCTCCAACAAATGGCCCTAAGATTACCATTGGTGTCACAAAGAAAAACCCCACCATGGCTAATGGGGTCGCTTTTCCCGTGATCTCGTATGCCCAAAGGGTGAGAGCAAAGTTGCTCATCGCGGTGCCCAGCAACGATACAATCTGACCCACCCAAACGACAGTGAAACCCCTCATTCCTGAGATCTGCTTACGTGATTCCTGCATCGAAGCCTCTTCAATACAATTGCTAAGTATTGTGACAAATACCCCACATCATAATTCTTACTCGAGAAAGGGTGAGAACAAGCTATGATTGCGCAATTTTTCTACCACATGTTTGATTGGCTATTTATACAATAGAATCTCCAGATCAGCAATAGCGAACAAAAAATGTCTGCCAAAATTCTCCCCATCAATACAAAAATCTGGCGAGAGTCAATTGAGACAATTGTCGAGTCGTGAAGAAGAAAGTTTGACCAGATACTCCTCCTAAGGTATAATCGGCCGTCGGCTTATAAGCCAAAACGATGCAATTCGAGCTTCCGGAAGTTTTCTCGCAAAAAGGATGAGTGTTGGGGTGACACCGCAACACTTACCCATAATTGCGGAAGCCTTTCGGGGACTGGATATTCAGCAATAATTGAAAGATAGGTACACTAATTATGCCAAAACGAACGTATCAACCAAAAAAACGCCGTCGAGTACGCGTGCACGGTTTTCGCTCCCGTATGTCTACTCGAGGAGGCCGAGAAGTTCTCAAACGACGTAGAGCAAAAGGCCGTCATCGACTGGCCGTAAAGATGAACAATCACGTCAAAAAAACAAATTGGAATAGCTAAAACAACATTGGGCTGGCAGAGTCCCTTTGCAAAGGTGTAGGGGTGAAGCGGGAATTTCGTCTGACCAGTGCAGTCGATTTTAAGCGGGTGCGGCGAGACGGAAAATCTTTTGCCCACCCGCTTGTAGTGTTGATTGCTCTTCCTAACCAATTGAACCTCTCGAGATTTGGAGTATCAGCAGGAAGATCAGTTGGTAACGCAGTTCAACGAAACCACACAAAAAGACAAATTCGTGAGATCATTCGCCCGCTAATATCCGAAATTCCTTCCGGATGGGACATAATTTTTCTCGCTCGTCGCAGAGCATCTAGAGCAGATTTTCTTGACATCAAAGCTGCTTCGGTCGGGATGCTAGTCAGAGCCAGCCTTCTTCAAAAGAACGATGTCAACTGATTATCAACTTGACAATCTTGATCAAATTGACGGTGATGACCTGGAGATCAAGCACCGCGAACAGCCGCGCTTACGTGATCTGGCATTAAAGATTTCTAACCTTCCTCGGATGCCATTGCTAGCACTAATTAGGTTATATCAATTGACCATATCTAGAGCTTTGCCTGCCAACACTTGCCGTTTCTACCCATCTTGTTCTCATTATGGTTATAAGGCAATTTACAAACATGGTGCGCTGAAAGGAAGTCTCATGGCAACGTGGCGCGTCTTGCGCTGCAACCCTTTCAACCCAGGAGGTTATGATCCCGTCCCATAAATCCAGCAAACCTCACGGTGGGCGCTAGCAGCAATCAACAATACCATCACCAGAAAGAATCTAATCTCTGCTTGCTCGCCAAAGGACCGCAATGCGAAGCGTGCGTGCCTTCAGCGCTGCCCACTGACAGAGCTACGGACATCGAAACACATGAAAACAAAACGCATTTCTGTACCAATTCTAATCCTTATTTTTTCAGCCATTGCGCTGAGTGCCTGCACTGGAGGCAACCGAGTTGTGGCCTCAGGTTGGGCAGGTATCACGACCGATGGTGAAACTGCATATCTGGCATACAACACCCAGGTTTATGCCGTCGATTTAGCAAATGGTAATGAGCGCTGGCGCTATCCATCAGAGCCTGATCCGCAAATCACCTTCTATGCACCTCCTGCACTAACAGGGGATGGACAATTGATCATCGGTGGATACGACAATATTCTCTATAGTCTTAACCCCCAAAATGGTCTAGTCAATTGGACCTTCGAAGAGTCTGATGGTCGCTACGTAGGAGGGCCATTGGTCGCTGAAAATGGAATATTCATTCCTTCGACGGATTTCAATCTCTATGCGATTGATTTCAATGGACAACTTCTTCGCGAACCCTTTATAACCGAGGCGGAGATTTGGGCCAGCCCAGGAAATGATGAGGATTGTGGCTGCATTTACATTGCAGCAATGGATCACCACGTCTATGCCATTGACGCCCAAACAGGCAAATTGATTTGGGCAACCGATGACCTTGGGGGTGCCATTGTAGGAACTCCTGCCCTCAGTGAGGATCAACAATTATTTATTGGGACTTTTGGCGAGGAAATGATTGCCCTTGATGCAAACACTGGCACTGAATTATGGCGCTTTGCAGCCCAAGACTGGGTTTGGGGTGGACCCGCGTTGAGTGAAGATACGCTATATTTTGGCGATTTGAGCGGTTCATTCTTTGCACTAGATCGCCAAAGCGGAACCCAAATTTGGCAAATCCAGCCCGGTAGTGCCATTGTCGATACACCTCTGGTTACCGAAGAGGCTATCTATCTGACGACGGAAAGCGGACGACTGCTTTCGGTATCACCTGAAGGTGTAAACCGTTGGCAAAAGGATTTCGAGGGTAATACCTATACAGGCCCCCTCGCCGCAGGAGATTTGATTTTGGTATCGACAACTCAACCCGAAGCCTTATTGGTTGCCTTTGACTCCAACGGTGTCCAAAAGTGGGCTTTTGGCGATACAGGAGAGTAATACGTAATGTGGGATTCTTTCATTAGTTTAATGATTAATATATTGCTCTACATTTACTCCTTTGTAGGGCAAGATTTCGGATTGGCCATTATCTTGTTCACAATTCTAGTGCGTCTGGTAACGTACCCGCTGAACGCGCAGCAAGTAAAACAGACCAAGGCCATGCAGGAACTTCAAGAGAACAAGAAATGGCAGGATATGCAGAAAAAGTACAAGAATGATAAGGAGAAATTAGCCCAGGAGCAGATGAAACTCTATCAGGAATTGGGCGTAAATCCCTTTGGTTCTTGTCTGCCAACCCTGATCCAATTCCCAATCATCATTGGTCTCTATCAAGCGATCATTCGCGCGCTGGCAGTAAGCCCGCTGCAATTACTGAATCTTTCTAAGCACATTTCCAATGGCGCGGACCTGATTCCACTAAACAATCGCTTCCTATGGATGGATCTGAGTCTGCCCGAAAAGGATTTCGGACTCGCAATCGCTGGGTTTGGCATTCCAATCTTGGCAATCGTTGTTGTCGTCACTAGCTACTTGCAAACCAAGTTGATGACGCCTCCAAGCACCGGTGGAGCGGGAGATCAAGGTGCTCAGATGACGCGAGCGATGGGTTTGTACATGCCAATATTCATGGGATGGCTAGCTTATAGCTTTTCATCTGGATTAGCGCTCTACTTTGTCGTTAGCAACCTAGCCACTATCCTACAGTACGCCCTGATGGGCCGGCTAGATTGGAGTAATGTGCTACCTAAAAGAGCAAGTAAATAGCCGGAGGGCTAAATATGTCTGAGAACCGCGCTACACTGGAAATCATTGCACCGACGATCGACGAAGCCATCGAAAAGGGACTCAACGATTTAAGCTTGACTCAGGATGATGTTGACATCGAAATCTTAGACGAAGGGAGTGGAGGATTATTTGGGATTGGCTCACGTCAGGCGCGGGTAATGTTAATTTTAAGGGGTCACTCGGGATCTGAAATTGAGCCCGATTCAACTATTCAAGGTGATTCTGTTCACGATGCAGAAGAAACTCGTTCTGACAATGAAGATGCCTCAATATCACAGGATGATACTTATCTCGTTGATATCGCCCAAGGAGTCGTTAGTGACTTGCTGTTCAAAATGGGCTTGGATGATGCTAAAGTTGACGCGTATATGGGCGAGCCCTACGGCCCCCAGAAACGCGTTCCTGTACACGTTGAAATCTACGGCGACGACCTCAGCATCCTGATCGGTCACCGCGGCGAGACTCTCGAGGCCCTACAGTATATCTCCCGTCTGATGTTGGGCAAGGAGCTCGAACGCTCGGTGCTCTTGATCATTGATGTTGAGGGCTATCGGAAGCGGCGCGAACAACAGGTCCGCCGTCTAGCCCGACGGGTAGCCGACCAGGTCATGCAGACTGGTCGCAGCCAATCCCTCGAGCCAATGCCTCCTAACGAGCGCCGCATTGCTCATCTCGAATTGCAAGAAGATCCCGAGATCTACACGGAAAGCTCAGGCGTTGGTCGCCAACGCAAAGTGATCATTTATCTTCAAGACTAATTTCTAAAAAGCGGGCATAAGAAAAAACAGGTTCCAGACGCACAAAATGCGTCTGGAACCTGTTTTTTCTTACAAGGATTTACAAAGGCTCATTATTCATTACAATTGGGAATATTCTCGATAGCCGAGAGATAAGGAGGTTTTAATTGAAGAAACTCATTACTCAAAGCTTATGGTTCCGGAGGATCGTTACGTGGGGATTGATAGCAATATACACTCTCATTCTGCCCTCCGCCATTTTGGTCTACCGAAAATTAGAGAGTGCTATTGGACAAGAAGCTACAGGAAAAATTCCGCTCATTGCGGTTGTCTTAATTGGCCTGGCATATACTTGGGTTGGTTACTCCAGAAACAAGAATTTCATTCATCTCTTGTACTTAATCCCCTGTGCGTTAATCGCCTTTGTTATCATCAAATCTGAACCCAATCCCAACAAACACATCCACATTCCCGAATATGTGCTTATGGCTTGGCTGCTGTACGCCGCACTCTCCAAGGAATACCAAGGAAAGGGCATCTTTATCTTGATCTTCATTTGCGGTTCTTTCTTAGGTGTCGTCGATGAACTGGAACAGGGCTTACATCCTAAGCGCTTTTACGGCTGGAGTGATATGACCATCAACAGCACATCCACGCTGATAGGTATTTTTACCATTCTGGGATTGACAGATAAACGCATCGGAAGTTGGGCTTGGGCAAAATTGCTGAAGGAATTCAAGAACTTGATAGCATGGATGATTTTTGGAATCATTGGCGCGATTTTGATGTGCGTTTATTTGTTCTCGGTTCAAGCGTTGGAGCAATTTTGGGGCGTTTATCCTACCTGGCTAATGGCTTGGAATCTCTCTTTTCCAATAGCAGCAGTGTTTTTGGTGATCCGACAAATCAAGCGTTTTTCGCAATTAAAGCTCGCCTCAAGGGAAGATATAAATGGATCGCTTAGAACCGCTCAGTTATGGATCTATCCCCCCTTAGCGATCATCATATATATGCATCTTATCGTTGTCTTTACATGGTTATCGGGGAGCAGTTTCAGGTAATAATCCAAGAAAATTAAAAAAAAGCTCTTCACAGAGTGAGGGGGGCACCCTGGGAAGAGCATCAGTATTATTTCATTGATTCAGCCAAAAATCAAGGGTACTGTGCTCATATCTTGAGATTTCTAACAAAAATCTAATATATATTCGGGGAAATTGCCACATGATATACTTTCGCGAGGTATTCTCATATCCGATTGCTTAGCGTGAGGAGCTATCTATGGCATCATGGATCGTACATTTACGTATAGCCGAAGCTTTACTTAAAAAAAATAACGGCTTTGACGCACACTATTTTGCCATCGGTAATATCGCACCGGACTCAGGAATTCCTGATGAAAACTGGGAAAATTTCGAGCCTCCTCCAGAACTATTGCATTTCCGGGGCAAAGAAAACGCTCAAAGGAAACTCGCTGACCTGAAATTCTATCGACAATATATCCAACCACTACAACAAGAAGAAACTGAATTGAAACAAATTTCATTCTACTGGGGCTACTTCTTTCATCTGGTAACAGACAATCTTTGGGATGAAATCATTGACCAACCAACGCGCCGTAAATTCGCTGCAGAATTCGAAGCTGACCCCAAATTCATTTGGGAAGTCAAACGAGATTGGTACGGCCTAGATTTTGAACATGTGCAAAATAATCCCAACTCCATTTTCTGGCAAGTCTTTCTCGATTGTAATTACACTCAAGATTTTTTGCCCTTCCTGCCACGCGAGGCTATCCAGGAGCGGACTACCTATATAAAAGAGTTCTACCAGCGCACGGATGAACAGCTAAAGGAAAGGTATGGCATCCGTCCAGATAAATACCTATCCGAAACCGAAATGGATGGATTTATCGAGCTTGCTGAGGACAAACTTTTAAATATCTACCTTCACCTCACCTTCGATGAACCGCAAACTAATGGGTATGAATCCGCATTGGAGCTGGATGGTGCCTCGGTAACTCGAAACAGATAAATGTCCTGACTAATAATTACCACCTTCGAGTAGTTGACACCAAGAAAGCTGAGCTGAGCACTCGGTGATAAAATCCACTGCGCGGTCGTCCGGAACCAAGCTCAAATTCTAGGAAATCTCATTCGTCAAGAAGACGGCGTTGAACTTGCAGTCGAATTCAGATCAAACCACATCAGGCCCTAACGATTGTCTCCATTTAGTGTTATTCTTTATCCATAATTCGGAGGTATAGAGAATCTTGAACCAAATCATAGAATGGCTATCAGGCGGCGATCGGCGCTCAGATGGCGCTTCTGATGATGTAGTGTCCTTGATCCTGGAAAATCCAGTGATCTTTGTTGACCTCTATGAAGCTCTCGATTATTCAGATGGAGTTGTGCGAGGGCGAGCAGCTGACGCCATGGAGAAAATTGGCCGATCCAAACCGGAACTATTTCGCGTCCATATTCCAAAGCTCATCATAATCGCCAAAGAAGATGACAACTTCGAGGTTCGCTTTCACCTGGCGATGTTATTGGGTCATCTAGCTCTGTATGATGAATATATTTCTGACATCACATCTGTGTTAAGAGAGCTACTTAGTGATCGGACTGCCTTCGTCAAAAGTTGGACTATTGCCAGTCTATGTATTATTTCCAGACTTTACCCTGAAATGAAACAGCCCATTGTCGAATGGGTCAGTGCACTGAATGGAGATAAGAGCATTGCGGTTCGTACGCGCGTCCGCAAAGGTCTTAAAGTGTTGCTTGACGAAAATACTCCATTTCCACCTGGTTGGGTGAAGGGCAAGCAACTGAGAGAACTGGTTGAGAAAAACGGAGAAACATCTTGCTAAACATAACCGAAAAGTGGAAATCAACATACCCAGGCGCATCTGTGGGAATTCTGGTAATGAGTGGTGTATCCAATCCGAAGTCCCATCCAGAATTAGATACCCTCAAAGCCGAAATTGAGGCACAATTACGTACCAAATTCGCAGATTTTGATCGCGCCCGTTTGCGTGAAACCCCCACACTGAAAGCGTATCATGCCTATTACAAAGGCTTCAAGAAAACCTATCATGTGCAACTTCAACTCGAATCCATTGTCCACAAAGGCAGGTCGATCCCCAGCGTGGCCGCCTTGGTCGAAGCCATGTTCGCCGCAGAGCTCAAGAATCAGCTCCTAACAGCCGGCCACGATCTAGAAATCGTCCAACAACCTATCGGGATCTATGCAGCGGAAGGCGATGAATCATTCACGCGCCTGAACAGCCAGGAGCAGCAGCTCAAAGCAAGCGATATGTATATTGCCGATTCCCGAGGAATCATTTCCAGTGTGATCTACGGACCAGACCGGCGCACAGCGATCAACCCCGACACCACTCGGGCACTGTTCACAACCTACGCTCCACCAGGGATCGATTATGGTATCGTGCAATCCCATTTACTGGATATTGAGTCCTATGCTAGGATGATTTCACCTGAGGCAAATACCGACGTTTTGGAAATTTATTGTGCTTAGCAAAAACAGAATCTTATCGCGCTTATCTTGGTTAATAAGCCTGCTCGCAATCCACGTGCTTTATTTTCCCATCAATCGCACAATGCAAGGAGGCTGGCTGCTGATTACGCCTTGGGATCAATACGTCCCATTCTGGCCAATCTGGGCTGTTCCGTATCTGGCAAGTTTGGGATGGTGGTTCGCCTGTTATATTTGGGCGTTTCAAAAAATGGACACCAGACGATATCAATCCTTTGTGATCAGCATGATATTCACACTTCTGACAAGTTATCTGGTCTACATAATCTTCCCCACGTATGTAGAGAGGCCCGCTGTCAATGGCAATGGTTGGCAATATGATTTGATCCAGGGAGTCTTCAATAATGATCATGTCAATAATGCCTTTCCAAGCGGTCATACATACACCACAATGGTTATAATGTTTTATTGGTGGGTATGGCGGCCCCGGCTCCGTTGGTTGTGGTTGCTGATTGCCGTAATCATCTTATTATCAACCCTCTTTACCGGACAGCATCATCTTTTAGACCCGATTGGTGGGATCATTTGGGCGTGGGCAGGTTATCGAGTTGGTGAATGGTGGATGAATCATAAGTGGAAAGGGGTACCTTGATCAAATTGCGATCTTGGTTTTGGCATGGCATCTGGACCTTTAGCCTGATCTTGTCTGCGGGCATTTTCAGCATGTATGCCTGGTTACCAGCAGATGGTGCTACAGGGGATATGAAAAGTTTTACTCCTCAAGGCTATCTCGTCCAATGGATTATCGAACCCCGACCAGGAGGTCTTCAGCAAAACGATATCATTCTTCGTGCAGGTGAGAAAAGCTATCAGGATTGGTTAGAAGATGGCGAACAAAATCCGGCTTGGCTCACCGGAGAATCGATCCAGTATGAAATCCTGCGAGATAACAAGCCGCTGAATTTAAAGATCGAGCTAAATCCGCTTTCTTTCCGATCGATCTTAGGACATTGGGGGATCCAGTTATTTGCCGCACTCTGCTACTTCATCATAGGTCTGTTTGTATTTTTGAAACAACCACAGCAGCGCGGCGCGCGTCTATTCATGCTCTTTTGCGTAAGTCTGGCATTGCAATATGTGGGAGATGCCTACAATTTTCAATTTGCATCCATTCCCTGGCGCTGGCCTTTTTGGATCCAATTCTGGTTCGAATTTATTATCTTCACGATCAGTTTGGCAACAGTTTGCTACTTCACACTTGAATTTCCCCAAAAACACCCTCTTCTCCAGCGCTATCCGATCTTAGTTCCAGGGGTTTTGTACCTTTTGCCTATGTTGTTGATTATCGCGACATTTATATTCTCAAATGACATTCGATTGGCAATGATGCGGGCTAACAATATCTCATGGTGGACAGCCATAATACAAATCATCCTCGCAATCAATTTTGGGATTCGATCTGTCACCAAAGCTAAAGATCCTGTTGCGCGCGCACAGATTCGCTGGATTCTATTTGGAGCAACCATAGGCGTTGCCCTGGCGATTCCGGGCTATATCCTTCCATTGATCTTGGGCATGCCACCTTTCTTCCATCATCCCATGTTAATGATCTCGATTGGGTATATGATCGTAATTTTGGGCATTAGCATACTAGGATATCGTTTGTTCGATATCGAGATTGTGATCAATCGCACGCTGGTTTACTCATTACTGACCGTAATTCTAGGGAGCATATATTTTGCAATCGTTAGTTTGTCGACATACTTGATAAATTCGTTCCTCCAAAGTGAAAACGAGGCCCTGGTCGTATTCATTGCGACCTTGAGTATCGCCTCTATATTCGTACCAATACGCGCGCGCACTCGGATTTTTATCGACAGGGTGTTCTATCGCTCAAAAGTTGACTACCAAAAATTAACCAATGAGCTGAGTGAGCGCCTAGCCACAAGCATCCTTCCAGACCAGCTTGCAAAAATATTTACTGAAGAGCTTCCACGTCGATTACAAATCAGGTGGGCCTCTCTGGCTATATTGGATGTCGAGGGGAACTTTTTCACACCCGTTGGGAATGGGGAGCGTTCTCCGACTCCTGCTTCTCACCAAGTAGCTAAGTATTTGCATTCCATCAAAGAACCAATATTGCGGTTACAACCACCCAAAAACATCCCCCAAGAAGTGCGCCAGTATATCGACAACCAAGAAATTGAATTGTGTGTTCCTTTGATCTTGGCCAATCAATTGGTTGGACTTCTATCGTTGGGCGGCAAGCATTCTGGAAATGTTTATAGTCGAGATGAGCTACGGCTATTTCAAACCCTTGGTCGACACGCATCAGTGGCTGTTGAAAATAGTCGACTCATTCAAGTGAAGGAGCAACAAGCCCGAGAGCTTTCCAGCTTACACACTTTAGAGAGAGAACAACGTTTATTTGCGGAAGCCTTGCAAGATGCTGCCGCGATCGTCAGCAGCAGCCTGAATTTCGATGAAGTCATGGATCATATTCTTGAACAATTAAGAAGGGTAATTGCGGGTAGGACATCTAACCTGATGCTAATCGAATCGGACACAGCGCGCATTGTGCGCTGGCATGGATATGAAAAATCTCCCATTGCTGAGGATATCACTGATTTCTCGATACACATTTCGGAGTATAAATCTCTCGGAAATATGATCGAAACCGGACACGGCATCGCGATAGACGACACACATGATAATCCCAATTGGACCCCCCGTAGAGGGTGGGAATGGTTGCGCTCTTACGTTGGTGCACCCATCCTGATCGATGGTACTGTCGTCGGATTTTTAAATGTCGATGGGGAACATCCTAATCAATTTGACCAGAAAGACGTTCAACGGCTCGAAGCATTTGCGTATCCTGTCGCCGCGGCAATTCAAAATGCTCGCTACTATGAAAAGGTCATTTCAGCCCTGGAAGAAAAAGAAGTTCTGTTAAAAGAGATTCACCATCGGGTCAAGAACAATCTTCAAGTAGTTATCAGCCTGCTAAATTTGCAGATCAAACAACTGCCAGATCGCCAAGTCAACAATATCTTTTTAGATAGCCAAAACAGGGTTCGCTCCATGGCACTGGTTCACGATAAACTCTATCACTCAGAGACATTATCGAACATAAACTTTTCAGAATACATCGAGGATCTTATAGACCATATTTTCCAGAGTTACCACATCGACTCTAATCTAATTCAGACGAAGATCGAAGCTGAAGACGTCATTTTGGATATTGATTTCGCTGTTCCCTGTGGGTTAATATTAAGCGAATTGATCTCCAATTCATTGAAATACGCCTTCCCTAATCAACAACATGGCGAAATCAGGGTCGGGTTGACATGTGACCAATACGATCAAGTTATTCTTATGATTGCTGATAACGGTATTGGGATGCCCGAGGGTGTTGAATTTGGAAATTCATCTACCCTGGGATTGCAGTTAGTCTGCACGCTGACCGAACAATTGAATGGTGATGTTGAGCTTATCCCCTCAGATGGTACTGTTTTTAGAGTGCAATTTCAGATTTAAGAAGCTTCAAGGATTATTCGTATTATGAAAACTATCACCAATCTTATCATTCTCTTCGGTTTCATTCTCTTAGCATCAATTTATTCAAATGGATCGGATATGCCAATAACCCATGCTGGAACTTTCACCAATACCCACAGTGATGATCGCATGCTTCTGGTGCTCTCTGCTCCTTCGGTCAATGAAGCGTATTATGAAGAGGTCTTTGACCAGATCATTCAGTTCGACATCGCCTACGCGAAGGCCGTTTTGGGGCACGACAATATCATTGTCCTGGCTGACGCAGATACGCTACCCTACTTTCAAAATGAATTGCCCGATGATATCCTGTTGGAAGCTGATGTCGCCGATATATGGATGCGAGATTTCACCACCGTGATCCCTTCACGTATGGTGCAATTCTCTTACACCCCAAGTTATCTCAGCAGGTCGACCTCGAGGTATATTCAATCCAGTTTCTCCCGGTTTGCAGCCCAGCATAGGTTAGAGTTTGATAAAAGTGAGCTCATTCTCGACGGTGGAAATGTAGTCGATAACAACTTAGACAAAATCATCGTCACTGAGCGCATCCTCGAGGATAACCCCGATTGGACTCGAGAAGAGATCGTAGAAGAACTCAAATACTTATTAGACATCGAACATGTTGCCATCATTCCGCAAGAAGAAGGGGAGCCCATGGGTCATGCTGACGGCATTGTGATGTTCGTATCTGACGACACGGTGGTTGTAAACACGTATGGTGAACCTTTCCGCACAGATGTGCTCTTAGCGCTGAAGGCGGATTTACCAGATATCAACATCTTGGAAATCGAGGCAGAATATTCTCTTGAAATATGGAAAGATTTTGTCTCCGCTTGCGGGATCAATCTCAATTCGACGGTCACATACAATTACATTTACATGCCCGTATTTGGGAATTCCAATGACGAAAAATCTATTGCTGCAATTGAAGCATTGACTAAAAAAGAGATCATTCCCATTAACGCCGAGGGGGTATGTTTTATGGGTGGCAGCGTACGCTGCCTCAGCTGGCAAATGACTGGGGAGAACGCCCGCAAGCTCATCGAGGCCGCGCGCAAATAAAGGGCTAATGATTTGGATGCCACCTTCACATATCCATCGGCAAAAAGGTAAGCGCCTCGCCATCGGAGCGATAGATCATCAATTGATCAGCAGACAAACGAAAGTTTTGGGCATCCCAAATGAACTCCATGATCAATTGTTCTTGCTCCATGATTCCCTCAGGATCAAGACAGGCCATCAATGTGATGGCAACATTCTCAAAATTGATCATCCCGCCGGATATCGTATATTCTCCGCTGAATGTATTGCAACCAGCCGATCCATGAACCTGACCATTTTCGAACTCTGCGGTTATTTTGGTTCCAGGAATCGGGCGCGATTTGCGGTAGGCGAAAAGATTCCAGGATGTGCCATCCAATGGGTCTGACAATGCAATTTCGTTACTGGTGCAAGACGTTTGGATCAATACCATCGCCAGAATGAATAGTGAGTTGATAAGGAGATATTTTTTCATCATTTCGTTCCTTTCGTATACAAACAAGATGACGGTAAACGAGGCAGAAAAGTTCCCAGTTTGAGATCTACTTATGAACGAAATTACATGGGCAACCCCGTTATACAAATTTTTACGCCTTTGCAATGCCAGCAAACTTGAAAAGACTGTGCTTGATTGCGGTGCGGGGGGAAAACAACCCCCGCTCTCGCTGTTCTATCAATATGGCTACAACACCTATGGCATCGAAATTGCGGAGCAAGCCCTGACCGAATCAGCGACATTTTGCCAGGAAAACATGATGCCCTTGCAAATTTTCCGTGGTGATATGCGAGCAATCCCATTCGAGATTGGGTATTTCAGTTTCGTTTATTCTTTCAATGCCATCATGTTCATGACCAAACCTGATATTGAGGTTGCCATGTCTGAGATCGAGAGGGTTCTCAAGCCTGGGGGATTGGTGTATGTCAATTTCGAATCGGTGGACGATCCAGACGACAGCGTGTTCTGCGAGACTGCACCCGCTAAAGATTTGCTCAAAAGCACTCGTTTTGCTAAACACGATGACAATGAAGCGGACCCATATTTTGAGAATTTTGTGATCCTGCGCAAAGAAAAACGTTGGATTGAAAAATTGTATAACGAAAAAATCATCGAACAGGTTAATATTGAGTACATCGCGGAGAAAAAATGAACCGGTTTCGAGATCTCCGCTACTGGCGAAATTTGATTGTCTTCACCCTGGGGATTATGCTGCTTGGATTGTTTTTCGTGTTAATCCGTTTCGGCCACCAGGGAGCTCAGAGCTACGCACATCCTCACCGCTATCAACGAGAAGGTGGAGATGATCCTTCACGATTTGATGTCGAGTTTCAATCGATCAAATTAACGACTGAGGACGATATCGAACTAGCAGCCTGGTATTCGCCTACGCAGAATGGCGCTGTGATCCTTGTAGCGCATGGCTATGCTGGTGCGCGTTCGGCGCTGATGCATTCCTTCTTCGCCAGGCACGGGTATGGGGTCATCTCTTGGGATGCGCGCGCACATGGTGAAAGCGGTGGAGATTTATGCACCTGGGGATATTACGAACGCCGCGATGTAATGGCAGCACTCGAGTTTGCCTTGATTGATGCCCACGCAAATCGTGTAGGCGCTTATGGGGAATCTATGGGAGCGGCCACAATCCTCCTCGCTGCCGCCGAGCAACCCCAAATCCAGGCCGTGGTTGCAGATAGCGCCTTTGCTGCGATTGAGGACATGATCCACGTTGTCTCTCCTTATCCTATCTTTCGCCCTTTCATCAAATTCTTCACTGAGCTTGAGACCGGGCTAAAACCTGATGATGTGCGCCCCGTAGATGCAATTCCGCGCATTAGCCCGCATCCTGTTTTGATTATCCATGGAGAGGCTGACGAGACCGTCCCACCTGATGCAGCCCAAAGACTATATACTGCTGCCGGAGAGCCGCGCCAACTTTGGGTTGAGGCTGGTGTTGGGCATGTAGGCATGCTGACTGCCTATCCACAAGAATACGAGTCCCGGGTAATCGGGTTCTTTGACGAATTCTTGCTCGAGAAATAGAGGTCATGCATGTCTGTTCGCATTTCACAGCAAGGAATTTGATGAAACGCATTGCCTATGAGCACAAGATTCCCGCTAAAGACTATGAGACGTCGAAAACTGCAGACGAGTTATTCAGAGAGACCTTTGGCATTGAACGATAACATTCACAACTGTGATGCGATAAAATAAGTCTATGAGCGAGCACAGAACTTCCAAATCACACTCTGCAATTTTTCTTGCCCTCCTCTGCGTTACATTTCTGATTGCTGGATGCAACCTTCCAGCGATCTCACTTTTTGCCAGCCCAACACCCACAGCTTCCGCAACCCCTACTACGACAGCGACTGCAACGGCTACTCCGACATATACAGCGACATTCACAACGACCCCCACAGCGACATTCACCGATACACCCACCCTAACCTTTACACACACCCCCTCTGCGACTCCAACCAGCACTTTGACACCCACCATCACGGCTTCTCCAACCCCCGAGACGCCCTACGGGCATGTCATTGTCGCCCAGGGGTTCTGCCGCTATGGTCCTGGGAAAGCCTATCTCTACTCCCATGAGCTCAACCAGGGTGATCCCATCCAGGTGCATGGCCGCAACGAATTCGGGACCTGGTTGTGGGTACAGCCTCACGATCTCGACCGGCACTGCTGGGCTGCAGCCTCACTCTTCGAGATCGTCGGCGACGTTATGGATGCCAATGTCGTCGAAACCAAACTGCCCAAATCCACCTTTGTGCGCCAGCCCGAGGGCGTGGTAGCATCACGAGACGAGAACCAAGTCACCATCAGTTGGAAACACGCCTACTACATCGTCGAAGAGGATCGCCGCGGTTATTTGATCGAGCTATGGTTATGCCAGGGTGGTGCATATTTCCGGACCGCTTACCACACATTGGATAATGACCTGTATGTGACCGATGAGCCCGGATGCCTGCTACCCTCCCGAGGACTTGTGTATATCGCCGAGAAGCACGGCTACTCTGAACCAGTCGAAGTGCCCTGGCCTTAAGTGTTTCCATCTCAGAGAAGCTTATCCCCGCGTGAGTTTTCTTCTACTATTTTCGCTTTACATGGTTAGCCGAAAAACGGCGAGAGATCTAAGACCATAAGATTCAGAACAGTTTATGGGATTACAAAATCAACCTCCACCTGATTTCTCCCTTAAATATCGCTGGTGCGAAGGTACTGTACCGCCCCCACACTATTACGAATACAGCATCGCCATAGGTCCAAAAAATACCGGCGAGATCAAGTTCTATCCCGATTATCCTCAGCACGATCTTCCAGTCTGGGTAGAGCATTTTGACATCAGCTCCCAGGCTTGGATGGCAATCTATGCGCAGATGACTACCGACAACCTATTTCGCCAAGCCTGGACCGAGATTCAGAACGCGCCTGTCGGTGGCTCGTTAGAATGGCTTGACATCACTGCCCAGGGAGTTGAATACAAAATCCCCAGCATGATCGAAGAAGCCGCAGAGGTCGAACAGGTCTACGAAGCCATCCGCACACTGGTACCCATCAAGGTTTGGAAGAAGCTGATGTCACAAAGAGAAGATTTCATCCACAAGTATCCAGCCCAATGATCCATGTTACCAACCGTTGAAATCAGGTGGTTTTTTCGGGGGATAATTCCTGGGGGTGTGCAAGCCTGGTTTAATCAGATTGATGCGAATTTCACTCAGCCCACAATCCAACCAGCACGCACCGATGTGTACTTGCTCGAGCCTGGAAATTCATCCCTGGGTATAAAACTGCGAGAGGGTCGTATCGAACTCAAGCAACGTCTGCGCGAATATGGTCCCTTCGAATTCAATCAAGGTATGCGTGGTAATGTCGAAGGATGGCGAAAATGGAGCTTCTCGATCTCCTTAGGACAGAGCCACCACCAAGCCATAGGTGAATATGGCAACTCTTGGATGGATGTTAAAAAAGAGCGCGCCTTATTTTGCTTCCAAGTTATGGGAGGAGAAATCACATCCACACAAATTCCTGAATTCTCTAGGGGGGGATGCAATCTCGAATTGACCCAGATTCACGTCGCGAGGAAGCCCTGGTGGAGCGTGGGGCTGGAAGCCTTCGGAGACGAAGAGTCGAACTTGGATCGGTTAGTTATTGTGGCCAAAAACATCTTTGCAAAGACCCCCACACACAACTTTAGTTCTCAAAGCTCATTTGGGTATCCCCAATGGCTAAATTCCAGAAGTAGTGGAAGCCAGAGGGCGAATCCCCCCAATCAGCTCGAGTTCTGAAGAATACCTCTCCTTGGTTCTCCTACCCAGGCATATTGTTCAGGTGATGCAAATGCAAAAAGTAAATCCACATCCCAATTACCCTTCTGAAGAGGGCCGCTATATCCGGGGGAATGACTTCTCCCCCGTGGCAGTTGCCATCATATTGAATTGCGATGAAGATAAGATTCCCCCAGACATCGAGCGGCTGATTCGGACGGGGGCCGAGAGTGGCGCGGCGCTTTCAGGCTCGATCCAAACCCCCAACATCGGCCTGGAGAAAATGATCTGCAATATCGTCGGCAATCCCAACATCCGCAACCTGATCCTCGGCGGTCCAGAGTCTCAAGGGCACCTTACTGGCCAGGCGCTCAAAGCACTCATAACCAATGGAGTCGATGAGAAGAAACGTATCATCGGCACCGAGGCTCTACATGCGTGTCTCTACAATTTGCCCATAGAGTTGATCCAGCGCTTCCGTCAGCAACTCACTCTGATCGATCTACAATTCGAAGGCGATCCCGCTCTGATCCGAAAAGCGGTCTGGAGTTGTTATCAGGAGAACCCCGTAGAATTCAAAGATCATAAACTCTACGATATTGGAGCATTTCCCAAAGATCCGCTCGATGGCAAGATCACCTGGCGGATCACCCAACCATGGAGCGAACCCGAAGACGACAGCGAACGCCAGGCGCTGGAAAAAGCACAGGCTATGGTCGAACGCCTGCGCAAGTTGCAACGCAAGCCTGGCACACAGAATCGCTAAATTTTTGTGTTGCAGGACCACCAAACTTCTTGAGATTTTCCATCCCATATCTTTAGTTTCAATAGCCAAATTTTCAATTTGACGTTCAGAGCAACATATGTTATTAATAACATATGTTGCTCTGAATATGGTTAGAAACTAGTATTTGTTCTCCAGGAATCACCGGGGCGATTCCCCGAGAGCCTTTTTATTTGCTTACGGAGGATTGATGTCAATTAAACATGCTATCCTGGGCTTTCTAAGTTGGCGTACTCTTTCTGGATATGAAATCAAAAAAATGTTTGCAGGCTCAATGTTCCTATATTGGTCTGGAAACAATAACCAGATTTATAGGGCATTGGTGCAACTTCACCAGGATGAATTGGTTACCTGGGAAATTCAAAATCAGGAAAAAGGCCCGTCAAAAAAGAATTACACGATCACTAAAAAAGGTCTGAAGGAGTTGAGAGAATGGGTTCTTTCGTCGCCGGAATTGCCAACACTACGCAATTCATTCTTGGTCCAACTTGCATGGGCTGACCAATTGGAACCTGAAGAATTGCATCAATTGATCAGGAATTATGAAGAAGAAATTCAAATGCAGTTGATTATGTGTCGTGAGCAAAAACGGAGAAATCTGATAAACCCGAACCGAAACGAGAGAGAAGCCTATTTATGGACCATGATTTCTGATAATTGGATTATGTTCTATGAAACTGAGTTGGCATGGGTTCAAAAACTACGAGATGGGCTAAAGAATGAGCTGTAATAGAAACAATAAAAGGATGAATTTATGACAACGGGCGCAATTTACAAATCAAAGACCGGTAGAGATGAAATGATAGGGTTTTATGACAAAATCCTGACTCAATGGCCGATTGAAAATAATCACTTGTCGATACCCACCAAGCACGGCAACACTTTCATAATTGTGAGTGGGGATCCTTCCGCACCTCCTTTAGTTCTGCTTCACGGCAGTGCATCCAACTCTGCAACGTGGATGGGGGATGTTGTTGAGCTTGGGAAGCATTTTCGGGTCTATGCCGTAGATATACCAGGAGAGGCCGGGAAGAGCGATGAAATCCGCTTTTCATGGAATGGCCCTGCCTTCAGTGAGTGGCTTGATGAAGTACTCGACGGATTGACTTTAGAGAATGTTTCTATGGGTGGAATATCATTGGGGGCATGGGCAACTATCAAATACGCCATCCATAAACAAAAACGGGTTGATAAAACTTTTCTTCTTGTTCCAGCAGGTATCTATCCAATCCGATTGGGATTCGCATTGCGCTTGATTATATTATCGTCGATGGGTGAATGGGGACGCCATCGATTGAGAAAATATATGCTGAAAGGTGCTGAGTTCACTGAAGAAGCGGAGCATTTCTTATCTCTGATAGGAAAGCATTTCAACCCCCGCATGGGTGCGCCACCGCTTTTTTCTGATGATGAATTGCGTTGTCTATCAATACCTGTACTATACCTTGCAGGTGAAAAGGACACGATGCTCAATACTTCAAAGACCGCCGAACGATTGGAAAAGTTAGTACCTAACCTTACTGTGAAAATCTATCAAGATGACGGGCATGCAACAATCAACAAGGCTAAAGAGGTAATATCCTTTCTAACATTCTGAGTGAGCGAAGGAATCGATGCAGCTGAAGCGAATGAAGAATCTTCCGATAGCATACATGGGTCTAGGACGGCTTTCTTGTCTGTTCATGAGGATACGGGCTTGCTTTCAACATCATCCTTGATTACAATCGCAGCTACCTATGTCGTTGCCGAATCTCTCCCGCCGCGATTTTCTCAAGCTCAGCACCCTGGCCATGGGGACGCTGGCCTTCAACCCATTTCCACCTCCCTATGATGATTATCAGGCTGGGCAGATGTTGGTGGGGCGTGTTACAGTCGACCAGCAGGCCGCCATCTACGAGGAGCCGCGCTTTCACAGCGGCGTGGTGCGCTGGACGCGGCAAGACGAATTGCTCAACATCTATTACCGCCTTACACCGGTCGAGGGTCCGCCCTATAACCCAATCTGGTACCGCGTATCAGGCGGATATATTCATAGTGGATACTTACAAATCGCCAGATTTCGCTACAATACCCCTTTAGAAAGCGTTCTGAAGAGTGGTCAATTGGCTGAGGTGACCGTCCCCTACTCCCAGGCATATACCTATTCCCAAACGTATGGCTGGGAACCTACCTACCGTCTATATTTCGAGACCACACATTGGATCACAGACGTTATCGAAGGACCCGACGGAAAACCCTGGTATCAACTGACATCAGAACTCACCGACTACCTGATCTACTACGTCTCAGCGCTGCACCTGCGTCCCATCCCCGACGAAGAAATGACGCCGCTTTCACCAGAATTGCCCTTCGAAGCCAAACGTATCGAGGTGTCCCTGGCAGGCCAATTCCTGACTGCATTCGAATACGATCAGCCCATTTACAGGACACGCATCTCCACAGGCCAAGGTGAGCTCGAAGTGCCCACGGGCAGAAAAACACCACGCGGCACGTTCAACATTACCTCCAAATCCCCCTCCAAACATATGGGCGGTGTGCAAGCCTCAGGAGCTCCTGACGAGTACATCCTTCCGGGTGTGCCCTGGACGAGTTTCTTTATCTTCGAGAGCGGCGTGGCCTTCCACGGTACGTTCTGGCACACCAATTTCGGTCTACCCATGAGCCATGGTTGCATCAATATGAGCAACAAAGATGCTAAATGGCTTTTCCGCTGGGTCACCCCTGACTATGATCTTCCCGTTGGCGAGCGCAGTGATTGGGATGTGCGCGGGTATGGCACGCAGATTGATGTTATATGAAATTATCCATAGTGTTCCACACTGTGGAGGCGCAAGGCTGATTGGATGACAGCCTTGCACTTACGCAGTCGCTCTTGCGACTGCATGGCGATGCGGCTTCGTGGACTACGCCGCTCGCGCAAATTTGGACTTGATTTATCTACTTTACTTATAGTAGAATGTTTCATTATGGTTCGATCGCTCTCCAGACGTGAATTCTTGAAAATAAGCTCTCTTGCTCTTGGTTCCATCGCCGCGCATCCCTATTCAGATGGGTTTCCCGAAGGCGATGGTTTCCCCGCGGATGTGATTGCCCTAGGCCGCGTCGGGACTAGTGAGATAGAGATTTTTGAGAAGGATGATTACAAAAGCGAAAAAGTGGGAGTGCGTTACCGGGACCAGCTCATCCCTATCTTCGAAGTGATCATCGAGCCTGAGGATAAACCTAATTCTCCCCGTTGGTACCGCACTTTTGGTGGCTATGCGCATAGCGCACATGTCCCCATTGTCGAACGTAATCTCAACACCCCCCTGCCATGGGTGCCCGAAGAAGGCTGGCTGGGTGAAATCACTGTCCCTTATACACGTTCATACCGCAAAACCATTACATATGGCTGGGTGCAACTTTATCGCTTGTACTACCAGTCGGTACATTGGATTACTGCTGTCGAAGAAGGCCCAGATGGCGAAGCCTGGTACAGAATCACTGATGAATTGCTCAAGATCGATTATCACGTTCCCGCCACGCATGTACGCATTATCATGCCCGAAGAACTGAAACCAATCTCCCCCGATGTTCCTTTCGAAGACAAACGCATCGAAGTATCCCTTAAAGATCAATCGCTGACCGCCTACGAACGAGGTGAGGTCGTTCTCCAAACGCTGGTTTCTACAGGTATCCCCAGTCCTGGCAGGACTGCCAATGGCATCCCAACCATAACTCCCACAGGTCGCTTCAATGTCTCGGTCAAAATGCCCTCCAAGCACATGGGTGATGGCAAGATGACCGACAACATCCACGCCTATGAGCTACCCGGCGTGCCCTGGGTGACCTTCTTCACGGAGGATGGTGTCGCCTTCCACGGCACGTACTGGCATCATAATTATGGTTACAAAATGAGTCACGGCTGCGTAAACATGACTGTGGAAGAGGCCAAATGGCTGTACCTGTGGGCCACCCCTGAAATCGAACCCCACGAGTGGGAACGCCGGGGCTACGGTACGCAGATTTTGGTGTATTAAGTACCCATTCCTTTCCTAAAAATTCCATAAAACACATTTCAAGATCTTGACAGGCCCAAAAAGGCATGCTACAAATTTCTTGTACATTGGCAGTTTTTTCTATTATAAAAATTTGTCTTTCGGCTGTATTTTGTCATAGGAAGCTCTGCCTGTAAGCAGTCAGACTGTGTCACTCCGGCGTCCTATGAGCCTGCTGCGCGATCCAGATGACACTGTCGAGGATTCAGTAGTTTGAAAGGAGAAAATGCAGTGCCAGAGCGAGAATTTGGAAACGTCAAGTGGTTCAACGCCAGCAAAGGGTATGGTTTTATCGCCCGTGAAGGAGGCGAGGATGTCTTCGTCCATTACAGTTCGATCCTTGGTTCCGGATATCGTACTCTCGAAGAAGGCCAACGTGTAGAATTCGAGGTCGCCATCGGCGATAAAGGCCCTCAAGCCCAAAATGTCAACATTGTAGACGAACAATCAATCTGACAATTTCTGAATAGGACATAGATTTCCTCTGATTTTCTCAAATTTGAGGTGAAACTCCCTTAAAAACATGAGAGTCTGTGCAAATCAGCGTCCAAGCACAAAAGAGTCTGGAAGCTAGTCGTCAACTTAATTACTCCAAAATACGAAAAAGGTGAGGTCAATGTGACCTCACCTTTTATGATTCCTCAATACTAAGAAAGCATTACTCGAATAAACCGACATCTTTTAATGCATTTTCGAGGGTCTCTACTGTAAGCGGTTTCACAATCAGGCTGGCTGCCCCCAAGTCCTTGGCGCGGCTGGCTGTCTCAGGCTGGTCATCGGAGGTCACCACGATCACCGGCGTATCACCAAAGCCCGGGCTCCGACGGATGTAGGATAAGACTTCGAAACCATCTACATTGGGCATGTTGATGTCCAGCAACACAACATCGGGGACCTTTTTTTCGAGCGCCATAAAAGCAGAGCGCGCTCCATAAGCAGCCCGCGCAGAGACGTCCAATACTTCCAACATCAAGACGATCATATCAGCTAGGTTGCGATTATCATCAATTACAAGTGCATCCATCATAATTACTCCAATTCGGCGATGATCTTTCCCATCGGAGAGAGATCATACCCTGGCAAAGATGCAACCAAATCCCGGAAAGCCGGGTCTTCGAGCACGCTCATTACAGGAGATATCAATGCGCTCTCCAGGGTTTCCCTGGGGATAATTAAATCATATCGCTCTTTGAATAAGGGGATGAAATCCAAATCCAAGGCCTGAGCTGCCGCGGCGATCCCTAAACCACAATCGCCGCGGCCGGAGGCCACTGCCGCAGCCACCGCAAGATGGGTGAATTCCTCATGTTCATATCCTTGGATATCCTCCGATTTGAGATCTGCTTCAGCGAGATGGTAATCCAGCAAGATGCGCGTACCCGCTCCGCGTTGTCGGTTGATCATGCTCACCTTCGGGTTGGTCAGATCATTCAAAGATTTTATTCCCTTTGGGTTTCCCCGCGGCACCATCAATCCTTGTTCACGCCCCACCAGGGCAATCACACGCACCGGCACATCCGGTAAATACTGGCGGATATAGGGCAGATTGTATTCGCCGCTTTCAGGATCGAGCAAATGAGCGCCAGCCAGGTGTGCCTCTCCGCGCCGCAGAGCCACCAATCCACCCAGGCTGCCTACATTCGCTGAGGCCAGACGCCGATCATGTATAGCTAAGAATTGCGCCATAACATCCAGAGAGATATCATGCGAACCAATGGCGAAAATCGTGCGCTCGATTTCTTTCGGAGTGCGATACAACCTCACCCTGACTTTCTCCCCGGCAGGCATTCCTTGCGACCCGCTGGGAACGATAACAATGCCATCGGCTCTCACTAGAGAAGTGATTACCCCCGAGCCACGGGCGAGCGGCGCTGCCAAGGTGCGCTGACCCACTTTCCCTACAGCAACGCGCACATAATCATCGTCACCCGCAGGTGAGACCATCTTGCGAGTTAGGGTCGCTTCGAGCTCGGCTGGCTCCGCTGGTTGCCTACCCAGCCAGCGCGCCAGCAACGGCTCGACGAAAATCTCCCCTGTCAGCGCGGCCGAGACGGGGTAACCGGGGACGCCAATAATTGGGATGCCTTCCGAAACTTTAAGGGTCTGCTTGGTCCCTAAAGGTTTACCTACCATTCCCAATATGACTGGGTGTCCAGGGCGCACAGCGACACCATGAACCAGTAACTCCCCAAGGGCCTCGACAACCTGGGCAGAAAAATCCTCTGAACCCGCAGAGGAACCAGCGTTCAACAAGATCAAATCATGATCTAGGGCGGCCTCGCTGACTTGCTTCTTGATCTCTTCGAAAACATCGGGCGTAATCGGAAAGCGGGTGGCCTCCCCACCCCAAAGGTTGATCTGAGCGGCCATCACCATCGAGTTGTATTCGATGATATCGCCGCTCTTTACCGGTTGGCCAATGTCCACCAATTCGGTCCCCGTAGGGATAATAGCAACCTTGGGTCGCCGGGTCACACGCACTGTGCCATGACCACACCCTGCAATGGCACCCAGATCGGCCGGCCGCAGTGTGTGACCCGCAGGCAGCACCAACTGGGTGGCCACCATATCCTCTCCCATGGGTCGCACATGCGCCCAGGGTGTCACCGCTTCGCGAATTCGAATGGCGTACGGGGTACGCTGGTCTGATGCGATGGAACCATCTTCGGTCAGGGGTTCGACATTCTCAATTGGGATGACTGCGTTAGCCCATCCTGGCAACGGGTCACCCGTGTCGATGTATTGGGTTTGCGCGCCGTATTGCAAGCTTAACGGAGCAGTCGCCAAGGCACCTTCGGTATCGACAGCTCGAACCGCGAATCCATCCATGGCAGATGCATGGTAATGCGGTGAAGAGATCTGTGCCCAAACCGGCTCGGCAGTGATACGTCCCAAAGCAAATTCATCGAGCGGAATTTCTTCTATACCCAGAATCCCATCTAAACCTGCTTCGAGCAGGGCATCATTCAAGCGTTGGTGAGCTTGAGTTAGGGGAATATCGTGTAAATAAACAGACATAGAATGCAAATTCTTCCTATTTATGTAGTAAATAACTCGGTGTGCGAGTTATGTCAGATATGATGTCATCCTGAGCAAATCGAAGGATCTAAAATGGGCTTTGAGTTACATCACCCATTCTTTAGAAGCTTCACTGCGTTCAGCATACTCTCGAAAGGAAAATTTGATTTACAAGTATAGAAGGATTCTAACATCTTTGAGGAAGAACCACCTTCGGGTTGGTGAGAAATGTCATATTCATACTCTCGAATATGGAAGTAGAATATATTCAGTATGACGAATATAAATTTATCGAACCCTGAAAAGATTATTAGCCAACTGCTCAAAGCAATCCAACCTATTGCTCGAATACAGATCCTCCTGGGGATTGGGCAGGGTGAGGCTTGCGTATGTCACCTGGAAGCTTTGCTGGGGTACCGGCAGGCGTATATCTCCCAACACTTAATGGCATTGCGAGAAAGCGGCATCCTGAAAACTCGTAGGGAAGGACGTTTCATCTATTACCAGTTGGCGAATGCAGAACTTCTTGCCCTCATCTATCAGGCAGGCACGATTGCCGGTATCTCCGAGGCAGATTTATTAGCCCAAACCAATACCCAAGCCTTACGCCAATGTGATTGCCCCCATTGCAATGAATGAGGAGCTCAGCATGAATTTTGACGAACACGTCGATCGAAACCAGTATCCCACCATGAAGTGGAGTAATGCTTTCCTGAAAGAGCATTTCGGCAACCACGATGCGATCCCTATGTCAGTCGCCGACATGGACCTCAAGGCACCCCCAGCAGTAATCGAAAAACTTCGAAAGCGTGTGGATCACGGGATTTACGGGTATGAAACTAAACCAGAAAGCTATTTTGCTGCGTTGGAGAATTGGTATCACCACCGGCACAGTTGGACAATCGAGCGCGATCATCTCGAGCCCTGTCCATCGATCTTGAACGCGGTTTCGATCTTAATTTCCCAACACTCAGATGAAGGGGATGGCGTCATACTCCAGCCGCCGGTATTCTTCGAGTTCCGCATGGTCATCCGCAGCAATCACCGAAAGATTGTCAAGAATCCCCTCAAGCTGATCGATGGGCTCTATCAAATGGATTTTGAGGATCTCGAGGCCAAAGCCTCGGACCCGAGGAACAAGATACTGATTTTGTGCAATCCCCACAATCCCATCGGTAGAGTTTGGACCGAGGCGGAGTTGGCACGTGTCTCCGAAATTTGCGAGCGTCACAACATCTTTGTCATCAGCGATGAAATTCATGGGGATTTCACCTTCCCGCCTCACCGATATTCTCCCTATCTATCATTATCTAATAGTGCAGACCAAAACGTTGCTGCCTGCATCTCGCCGGCGAAAACCTTCAATATTTCCGGCATGGTAGATGCGCTAACGATCATCCCCAACGAAGACGCCCGCGAACAATTCCACGATTTTGCGCACCGCCACCAGATCAACAAGACCAATGTATTCGCATCGGTCGCGACCGAGACAGCGTACCAAGGGGGTGGCGATTGGCTGGATGCGTTGCTGGTTTACTTGCAAGGGAATGTCGATCTGATCAGAGAATTCGTAGCAGCAAATTCTCTCAAGATTTCATTGATCGAGCCTGAAGGGACTTTCTTGGTTTGGATAGATTTTAGAGAATTAGGCTTCGATGCCAAGGCACTGGAGAAGTTCCTGGCACGAGAAGCAAGGGTCGCGCTGGCTCCAGGCTATTGGTTCGGGCGTGAAGGAGCCGGGTTTGCGCGCATGACCATCGGTTGCCCTCGGGCAACTGTCCAGCGAGCCCTGGACAACTTTGCTCAAGCTATTAACGCATTACCTAAACAATAAGGAGAAAATTATGCTCAACATCAAAGTTCTTGGCCCTGGCTGCGCCAACTGTGAGAAGCTCAGCAAAATGGTTCACGAAGCCATTGGCTCTCTCAGCATCGAGGCTGAGATCACCAAAGTTACGAATTACACTGAGATCGTTGAACTCGGGGTCATGTCCACCCCAGGCCTGATCGTCAACGACCAGGTTGTCAGTAGTGGGCGCGTGCCCACCATCGGGGAAGTTACAACCTTTATCACCTCAGCGCTGGATACAGCTTGACGCAACTCCAAATGCCAACGGAAATCTTCGCTTATCTCACAAATCTTCTTGAAGCCGGCTGGCTGAGCCTGCTTGACTATCTGGCCGCGCATGTCATCCTGTGCCTGGTGCCGGCCTTCTTCATCGCCGGCGCGCTTTCGGCGTTGATCCCGAAGGAAGTCGTCACGCGTTACCTCGGACCCAAAGCCAGCAAATGGGTTTCCTATCCTGCTGCGGCCGTGGGCGGATTCGTCCTGGCAGTATGCTCATGCACGATCTTGCCCCTCTTCGCTGGGATCTGGAAGCGCGGGGCTGGTTTGGGACCAGCAATCACGTTCTTATTCGTCGGACCAGCCATCAATATCCTAGCGATTGCCTACACGGGTGCCGCCATCGGTATGGATATCGCCATTGCGCGTATCGTCCTCTCGATCATCTTCGGGATTGGCATTGGCCTGATTATGTCCGCATTGTTCAAAGATAAAGAAATCAATACCGAAAGCGACCTCTTCAGCCAAAAAGCACAAATCAAACCCGCAGTATGGGTATTCTTCATTTTGATGGTCATCACGCTCATCGCGGGCACCCTGCAGATCGAGTTGCTTAAACAGAGCTACGTAACGATCCGAGTTCCATTGAATTTCCATCCTGAAATGCTCTCCGCACTGAGCGCGATGCACCTCAACCTGCAAGGCTTGTTGATCATCATTTTGTTAGTCCTGATCGCTTTGGCCGCCTCGAAAGGATTCGAGCATGTCTTGGAAGGCCTAAACCTGTGGACAGCGATCACGCTGAGTCTGGTAGTCATCACCTTACTTGTGGCTGCACCTGGATTGGACGAAACAGCCAGTCTGACGATTGACGTGACCGGCCGGACTATTGCTGTGATTGTTCTGCTGGCCTCACTGGCAGTCACCGCCCGACGCGGCCTGACCCAAGACCAGATCTCCAGTTGGTTGTGGGAAACCTGGAAATTCGTCAAGCAAATCTTCCCCCTGCTCATCGTGGGCGTGTTCGCGGCCGGCATGGTCAAAGTGCTCATTCCTCAAGCCTGGGTGCAGACCCTGGCAGGTCGAAATACGTTGCTGGCCAACTTCATCGGCGTGGTCTTTGGCGTGTTCATGTATTTCCCCACCCTGGTGGAAGTTCCCATCGCCCGCATGTTCCTGGATTTGGGCATGCACCGCGGCCCATTGCTTGCTTACTTGATCGCCGACCCCGAACTATCCATCCAAAGCATTCTGGTCACCGGAAAGATCATGGGCAAAAACAAAACTGCTGTGTATGTCGTGTTGGTCTCGATCTTCAGCACTCTGGCAGGGTATATTTTTGGATTATCTTTGGCAGCGCTCTGACGAACTCTGCTGCCTAAAATTTCAATCGCTAAGGAGAGACTATGACAAACGAAAATAACGCGCCCAAACGCCTCTCATTCCTCGACCGTTTTTTGACCCTATGGATTTTCCTCGCCATGGCATTAGGTGTCGGAGTTGGATACTTCTTCCCCCAGGGTGTAGCTGACTTTAATATGTCTGTCTCGGTAGGCACCACCAATATCCCTATCGCCATTGGCCTGATCTTGATGATGTATCCCCCATTGGCAAAAGTTCGCTATGAAGATTTGGGCGATGTCTTCCGCAATTGGAAGATCCTGGGTGTTTCCCTGATCCAGAATTGGCTCATTGGTCCGATCTTGATGTTTGTGCTGGCGATCATCTTTCTGCGAGGATATCCTGATTATATGGTCGGCCTGATCCTTATCGGGTTGGCACGCTGCATTGCCATGGTGATCGTCTGGAATGACCTCGCCAAGGGTGACCCCGAATATGCGGCTGGCTTGGTGGCCTTCAACAGCAT
>CAYTKR010000055.1:0-31036 GCA_964438295.1 uncultured Anaerolineales bacterium | reverse complement strand
TTGTTCCGATTTATCATGGTCTGAGGAAAGTGTTGATGAATACAGCGCGTTCGGTAATGTCAATTTGAACATTTTCACGCAAAGCCACTAAGACGCAAAGTACTATCCAAAGAAAAGCTTGGTGACTTTGCTTCTTGGAGTGAGATCAGGCGATTGCTCAAATTCTTTATGCATACCAGAGACTTGTTACCTGACACTTTTTATCGGACGCGGATAAACGCAAAAGAACGCGGTTTATTTGGATAAGGTGATAAAGTTGAACCACTTTTTTCCACATTTTCTGGCCTTTCCGCGTCCATTTTGATGAATCTATCAGATAGCTAGAAAGACAAAAGAGAAACCTGAAATGAAGAACAACTTAACCTTCAAACCATTTGGATTTACCGATAGCGAGTATGATGCTTTTACAAGAATCTGGAATGCCTATTATCCGGACGAGATTTATTCTCCGAATGAAGTTCGCCATGATGATGAGGCGCGTGAAAAGAAATATCTGTACCAGCGTTTTACAGTTTTCGAAGATAAGGAAATCATAGGATTGTGTGGTTATTGGGAATCCCCAGGCGAATACAAACCCGGCCGGTTGATTGTTGCCATCTATCTATCGCTGGATCACCTGGATGAGGCCTACCAAACTACGCTGTATGAATTCATCTTGACCCAAATCCAGCCGCACAACCCAACTCTGCTAACCGCCTTTGCCCGTGAAGATAAGCTTGAGAGAATCGAGTTTTATCGTAAGCAGGGATTCGAGCAAGTTATGCGTTCGCCGCGCTCCATCCTGGATGTGCAGAACTTCAAAAAAGACGAGTTTGCCGCACTCATCAACAAGTTAGAAGGGGAGGGGATCGAATTTGTTTCTATAACAAAACTCGAATCCCGCGATCCAGAGTGGATTCCGAAGTGGCGCGAGGCTGAGTGGGAACTTCTGCAAGATGTCCCCGCTACCGCGCCGCTTGAAAAACAATCGCTGGAGTTTTACCAGACTCAACCCAACTACCCCGGTTTTTACCCCGAGGGCTGCTTTTTCGCCTTAGATGAGGGAGAAATGATTGCTCTATCGTTCCTCTGGCAGACTGAAGCAGACGATCGATTTGTCTACACCGGGTTGACTGGGGTCAAGCGTGATTACCGACGTAGGGGAATTGCTACTGCTTTGAAAGTTAAATCCATCGAAGTTGCACAAAAAGACGGTTTTGAATTCATTGAAACCTCCAACGAGGAGAACAACCCCATGTTCCAGTTGAATTTGCAATTGGGTTATAAACCTGCTCCCGCCTGGCTGCGATTTAACAAGGAACCCACCGAAGTATTTACCAAAAGTACTTGAAATTACTGTCACTGCGAGCCGCCACGCTTTGCGGCCCTTCGGGCAGGCGCGCCTGCCATGGGCGCGCACATCGAGGGGAGCGAAGCAATCTCCTGCTAAGGGGTGAGATTGCTTCACCCTTCGGCAAGCTCAGGGTTCGCAATGACATGATTAATAGGTTTTCCGGAATCTACTTAACAAAAGGAAACGATGTTAAAAGAAACCAAAAACATTTCCATCCATGAGATAAAACTGGAAGCTACGCGACGTTTTGGGATTGATCCCGATACCCTGGTCGAATTGGAAGGCTTCGAAAATTTTGTATACGTTTGTGAGGCCGATGGTGAGCAGCGTATTTTGAGGCTAACTCACAACCTTCACCGCCCGAAGCAGCATATCCGTGGGGAAGTAGCCTGGATCAATGACATGGCATCCCGCGATATTCCTGTAGCATCGGCTCTGCGATCGCAAAAAGGTGAATTCACAGAAATCATCCCACACGATCCCAGTGGGACACACTTCACGGCGACTATGTTTGAATTCGCACCCGGCGTGCTTCTAGATGATGATTATGAGGCTAAGAACATTTATTGGAACACTGCCCTGTTTGAACAATGGGGCAAAGTGATGGCGAACATCCACGATCACGCCCAACACCACGCGCCGAGATTGGGTATTCAGCGTCCCCAATGGCATGAATATGATGTCTTGGATCTAGAGAAATTCATCCCCAGGGATCAAACACAGCTCCTAAAAAATGCCGGCACACACCTCGAAAAATTGCACAACTTGCCAAGATCTTCTGAAGTATACGGCCTGACTCACGCGGACCTGACCCAATGGAACTTCAACGTGGAAGGAGGCCAAATCACTGTCTACGATTTCGACAGTTCGGAGTACGGCTGGTTCGTCAAGGATTTAGCAGTCTCACTATATTATGCAGGTGCCAGCTACGAAGGGGAAAACGTGGAGGCATTCAATCAGAAATTTTTTGAGCACCTGGTCAGGGGATACCGGCGAGTACGGCCCATTTCTGTTGACTGGCTGGAGCGCATCCCGGATTTCCTTTTCTTACAGCGGATTATCCTGTACTCATTCTGCTATCAAATTCTTGATATGAAGAACCTGACCGAGGATGATCGCGCTTTCCTTGAGAAAACCCGTACGCTCATCGAGACAGGAGAAGAGCCGATCATAATGGATTACGGCTCTTTATCGCAATAACCCGAGCACACCTTGCTTTACACGTTTACGGTGGGCCAGAGAAGGATTTAGCCAAAGTTTTCTGAGGTTCTTCGCCCCTGCTGGGTCTCAGAATGACAGTCCGATCTGGAAACTTGCACATGGCATGACTTAGAAAATCTCTAGTTCCTGAATCGTGTTCTCCATTCGAAGGACCGCTGCGCGCAGGGTTTCAGCATCGAAGGCGAAATTGGCGCCTGCCGTGGCGTATAACTCAGGCAAGGTTACCGTGCTGCCTAGTTTGAGAGCCTCTCGATAAGCGACCACAGCCTGAGCCTGATCCACATGGGCATTCGCCCAAATCTGCACCGCGCCTAGCTGGGCCAGGCCGTATTCGATGTAATAGAACGGCTCTTGGTGAATGTGTAACTTACGCTGCCAGCCAGTGATTCTTGAATCTTCGAGCCCTGAATAATCGATGCCCTTCATGAAACGATCCCACAAATCTGCCCATTGCGCGTCGCAATTGGCTGGGATGGTAGCAGCTTCGGGGTTTTCATAGACCCAGTGCTGAAAGGCATCCACGACGGCCATGTAAGGCCAGAAAGTGAGATTTTCTTCCAAGTGTTCGATACGCGCCCGGGCTGCCTCTTGCGCTGTGTAGAATCCTCCTTGGTCTTTGGTGAGATATGGAGCGGCCAATAGCTCCATGGCCATGCTGGCGACTTCGGCAAATTCCATGGGCACTTCTGATTGCTGATAGTAAGGTAGATCGGCCGACTCGAAAACGTGGAAGGCGTGCCCGGCTTCATGCAGGATGGTCTGAACATCCTCATGCAATCCCACCGAATTCTGGAATAAGAAGGGTTTGCGAGTCGCCATGAGAGGATAGCAGAAAGCGCCAGGCGCTTTGCCTTTACGATTTACTGTATCGAGCAATCCTTCGCGCCGCATGAGAGCGAAATGTCCTCCTAATTGAGGGTCTACCTTTTGGAAGATCACCCCGGCGATTTCTTCTAATTGGGAAACATCTTCAAAGGGACGTAACGGTTCACGGTTCAGCGGATCCACGAGTAGGTCCCAGGGACGAAGGGTGTCAACCCCCAGGCGCTCCTGACGGCGCTGATATACACGCTCAGCGGCTGGTACAACAACATCTTCGATAGCACGCTGGAAGGTCACACAATCTTCAGGGGAGTATGCAAATCGCAACAACTCACTCCAGCGGTAGGCTCGATAATCCGGTAAGCCGGCGTTAGCAGCGATCTTCATGCGGAGAGGCATAAATTTGCCCCACAGGTGGTTGATGGCCTCGCGATCTTCCAGTTGACGCTCACTGGCTAATTTCCAGGCTTTTTCGCGCACAACCCGGTCAGAATCCTGGTATATTGGGCGTAGTTGGGGAATGGTTTTTTCTTCACCCTGCCACATGACGGTTTGAGCACCGATGAGTTTGTCATATTCCAAACTCAGTTTTTTCTCTTTTGCCAATAACTCCAAGTTTGCCTCTCGGAAGAGGTTTGCTTGGGCACGCAAATTGCGCAGAGGGATTTCGAATCCGGTTGGCTCCAATCCACTGGCCAAGAATTTTTCTTTGAGCTTTTGGTCTGCGGCTTTCGATTGCGAAAACACGTTTTCCAAGAAGGTTTCCAAGCGATTTTGGGCAGCTTCATCGGTGGTATCCATTGCGGTATCAATATAATGCCTGGCTTGCGTTTCGCTCCAAAACTCCAACAACCGTGACCAATCGCCGAGAAACTGGTCGACATTTTCCTCGTTCAATTGCATCTCGAGCAGATCATCAACCAAGGGCTGATATTGATCCCAAGACCATTCGAGAAAATCTTGAGCATAATTCGGTATTGATTTGAACACTTTGAGTCCTCTCTACTGTGATGATGGGGATGGGTTTCCCCCAGGGTATACAAACCAGCCCAAATTACAGGGAACGATCATCCTGCAGCTTCGTGTGATTATTGGTTCTGGGGTTGAATTTTGCCATTTGCATAGGCTTCAATAAAAGCATCTACATATTGCTCATCTAAATGGGTACCTGCTTCCTGGCGGAGTATCTGCAAAGCCGTTGCAGAATCAATCGCCGCGCGATATGGCCTCTCGGACGTGATCGCGTCGAAGACATCCGCTACGGCCACAATGCGGGCGATGGGTGAAATCTGATCCCCTTTTAATCCTTTGGGATACCCCTTTCCATCCATATGCTCGTGATGCTGTGAAAGCGCTGGAAGCTCTTCTTGCAACAGGCGCACCTCTTTGATGATATTGGCACCAATTGTGGGGTGTTTCTTCACGATCGCATATTCTGCAGGGGTGAGACGCTCAGGCTTGGCTAGTATGGTATCCGGGATACCGATCTTACCGATATCGTGTAATAGCGCGCCAATACGAATGCAATGGCGAGCCTCGGGGGATAGGTCAAGCTGTTCAGCAATGGTGACGCTGAAATCACTCACACGTTGGGAGTGGCCTACGGTATAGGGGTCTTTGGCATCGATAGCAGCGACCAGGGCTCTGATTGTATTTAAAAACAGTTCATCGGCATCTGTGTAGAGTTGAGCAATGTGTAGCACTGTCGCAGCTTGTTCAGCCAGGGTGCTCAACAATTGGATATCGTTCTCGTCGAAATACCCATCGATCTTATTGACAGCCTCAACCCCGCCGATGATTTGACCTTCAGCAGTGCCGCGCTCCATCCCTAAGACAACATTGGGAATCTTTAATGGCACCGCTAGCAGAGAAGCTGTGGTCACTCCGCTGATGTTGTCTATTCCCTTGTAATGTCGTCGATCCTCGTTTACGTTCTTGGTGCTGACGACTTCACCTGTTTTAACCACATGACCAATGATGCCGGTATCGGCGGGAATGCGGAGTGGCGGCAGCGTGGTCTTATGTACATCTTTGGAAAGATGCAAGATCAATTGGTCATTCTCTTCATCAAGGAGGAACAATGAACTGGCCTCGGCATTCAGCAGGCCACGCGCCTTATCGATAATCAGGCTGAGGATTTGGTCGCGGTCCAGCGTGGTGCTTATTTGGGCGATCAAGCTGATCAAAACCTGCAAGCGTTGGCTGTGCTCTTCGCTCTTTTGAAGCAGCATCGCCTTTTCATATTCCGAAGTCATGCGGTTGCCCAGGAATTGCATCAGCTGGAGCGGAGCATGCGTGTAATTGAAAACCTGCACCGCTCCGATGGGATCACCGCGCAATAAAAGTGGGAAGGCAATCGCATTGGTCAGATGAGTTCCGCCATCACCCACCGGGCCATACCAGCGCGGGTCGTTGGCCAGGTCTTTGACAACGATCGCAATTCTGCTGCGGATTGTCTCGCCGACTACTCCCTTATCTGCGCTAATGCGCTTACCAATGAGCGAGGTATCGGCCTTATCGCTGCGTACAACCTTAAAAATGAGCTCATTGGTTTCCTTATCTAGCAAGTACATAGTGCCAGTAGTTGCACCGCACACTGTGATAATCAGGTCGAGCATTTCGCGCAAAAGCTCATCCAGTTCAGTCGTGCTGGCAATCTGATTGGCGCGCGCCAAGACGCGATAAAGCTGAGAGGTTTCTTCAGCAGCTTCCAGAGGTCCAGTCTGGCGAGCTTTTTTTCGTCTTAGCATAGATTAGTTTTTTTTGGTTCTCTAGGAATTGCCGGGGCAATCCCCCAGATTTAGGGATGAGTAGGGTGCTCCGCACCCTACTCATCCCTAAATCTAGATAGTCCCACGGCGTTTCCCAAAGAGCATTTTTTGTTCCTTCACAGATCAAGGAAAAAGTTGGCACACCCTTTTTGAAGACACTCTTTCAAACAGGTGTTCTGCGTGGCAATTATAAATCTGGTTGTATGGTGTGCCAATCGGTTGCACGCTGGAAGCAATAAGCCGCATGCATCAATAACTCTTCGTGGAAATGGGGGCCGATCAGTTGCATACCTACGGGCAGGCCTTGGGAGTCGAAACCCACTGGGAAAGCGATCCCCGGAATACCTGCCAAGTTTGCTGGCAAGGTAAAAATATCTTCTAGGTACATCGACAAGGGGTCACCGCGATGCGCTCCGATTTCGAACGCTGTCGTTGGGGCTACAGGCGCAGCAATTACATCCACTTTTTCGAACGCTTGCTCAAAATCGCGCTGGATCAGGGTACGCACTTTCTGCGCTTTGCCGTAATAAGCATCCTGATACCCAGCCGAGAGCGCATACGTCCCCAACATGATGCGACGTTTGGTTTCGCGCCCAAAGAGTTCGCCACGGGTGTGAGTGTAGATTTCTCGTAGATTTTCACCTTCGAGGCGCGGGCCGTAACGAAGCCCGTCAAAACGTGCCAGGTTCGCAGAAGCTTCTGCCGGGGCGATCAAATAATAGACCGGGACGGCGTATTGCGTATGCGGCAAGTGGATGCTGCAAATTTCAGCACCCTGGGATTCCAGCACCTGGATGGCTCCACGCACCCGAGCTTCGACCTCAGCATGAAGGCCAGATTGAAAATATTCAGCAGGAACGCCCACGCGCACGTTTTGCAGGCTACTGTTTCCATTAAGTTGGATCTCATCCTTGAGTTTGCGCGAGCTGGTGGCATCCCGCTGATCATGCCCGTTGATCGTGTTATAGATCAAGGCGATATCTTCCACATCCCGCCCCAAAACTCCGACTGAATCCAGCGAGGAGCCGTAGGCGATCAATCCATAGCGGGAAACGCGCCCATAGGTAGGTTTAATGCCCGTCACTCCGCAGAAGGAAGCAGGCTGGCGCACGCTTCCGCCTGTATCTGTGCCCAGTGCGATAGGAACCAGGTGGGCTGCAACGGCTGCCGCACTGCCCCCACTAGAGCCGCCTGGGACTCTACGCTTGTCCCAGGGGTTGTGCGTGACCCCGTAGGCGGAATTCTCTGTAGACGAGCCCATGGCAAATTCATCCGTGTTGGTTTTACCCAAGATGACCATGCCAGCCTGGCGCAATCGTTGGACCACAGTTGCATCATAAGGCGGAACAAAACTTTCTAGGATCTTTGATCCCGCAGTCGCACGGATCCCCTTCACCGCCAGGACATCTTTGATCGCAATCGGCACGCCTAAGAGTGGTGCAGCAACCTCGTTTTCTCGCCGTCGCTTATCAGCCAGATCTGCTTGAGCGAGCGCGCTTTCCTGATCCAATGTGATGAATGCGTGCAATTCAGGTTCCAGACGATCAATGCGGTCCAGGTATGCCTGGGTGAGCTCGCAGCTGGAAATTTCACCAGCGGTGAGCGCTTGAGTAATCTGGGTTAGCTTGAGATCCGTTAACGTAGACATGCGCTTCAATCGAAAATGGGCGGCACCCGGAACTGCCGGTCTTTAGCATCTGGGGCATTGCTGAGGACTTCCTCGATGCCCAGGCCGTTGGTAGTTTCATCAGGACGCAGCATACTCATCCCCGACTGCATTCCAGAGGTTGGTGAAATATCTTCAGTGTCTAACTGCTGGAGTTCTTGGAAATACGCGAGGATAGCGGATAACTGCTCCCGATAACGAGCCTTTTCTTCTTCGGTGAGATCCAAACGGGCAAGTTCAGCGATGTGTTCGACTAGCTCTAAGGTAAGGGTCATGGAGTGATTATATCATTCCATGAAACTAACCAATTGGAACCGCTCAAGCTTCAAGAATTTACCGGGGTAGTCCCCCGATTTTAACGGCGATACGTCTACTCCTAGACAGATTTCGGATCAGCTTGTGTTACCAATCATGTGCATACCAGCGCAAGTATTCCTCGATATGATTTGCCCAGTACTCTTCGTCATGGGTCCCCTGGAAGAGATACCATTCATGGGGGATATTTTGCTCAGTGAAAAGAGCTTCAAGATCGAAGGTGTAGGAATTCCATCCATCGTCAACGCCGGTATCCAAATAGATGCGCGGCATTTTGTCATCAGGGATAGCCGAGAGAAAATCTCGAATACGCTGTGGCCCGTCTGTTGCAAAGGTAGGCGTGCTGTGCGCTCCGATAGCGCCAAAAACATCCCATTGGGATAGCCCCAGGTGAATGGCCCAATTCCCCCCCCGCGAGATGCCTCCAATAGCCCGGGAGGCGCGTTGATTTATAGTACGAAAGGTCTGATCAATGTATGGGATGAGCTCGTTTACGATGGTCTCACCGTATAGATTCTCCGGTGGCCGAGTGTACATATCCTCTTCGCGAGGCATAACGATAATGAAGGGCGGAAGCTCCCCGGCCTCGATCAATTGGTCCGCAGTTTCATCGACCCCCAAACGGTCCCATTGATCATCAGTGAAGGTTTGGCCATGCAAGAGATAAAGAGTTGGATATTCCCTGGTGGTCTGCACATCATAGCAAAGCGGCAGGTAGATTCGAAAATAAAGGGGAGATGGGAAAGTTGCGGTTTGGAGTTGTTGGATCTCAATGCGCCCGCCTTCGTTCCAACAAGTCAAAGGCAAAGGAGTGTGTGTGCTCGTCACGGTAGACGTGGCTGAAAGAGCGCTTGCCTTTTGAGTTGGAATGGCAGTTGCTGAAGCAGGTGCTACGCTGGGGGGGATCGTTGTAAGGGATGAAGTTATCGTCGGGGTCGCTGAATCAACTGAAGGCTGGCTGGGGACATCCTGTACATTACAGGCAGCCATCCCTAAGAATAATATCAGCCCAAAGGGGAGTAACCAACCTTTCTTCAATCGTCTTTAGAATTCGCTTGTGATTCAGTATCTGAGTCGGCTTCAGCTTCCGCAGCACCTTCGGCGTGAGAATCGTCTTCCTCATCGGGGGACAAATCCAGCTCGATGCTCTCCTCCATGCGGATCTGACCGCGTAAGAAAGCCCCCTCCTCAGTGGCAAAGGCCGCGGTGACCACATCTCCCCACACTCGGCCTGTGCTGCGGATCTCGATCTTTTCGGCGGTGATATCGCCACGCAGCGCGCCGGCGACGATGACGACATTGGCGCGCACGTGATCGCAAGTTACCCGCCCCGTCTGACCCACCACCAACATGCCGCGCAGGTTGATATCCCCATCGAATGCACCTTCAACGCGTACACCTCCGCTGCCATTGATGGCACCTTTCCAGGCGATACCACTCCCCAACACAGAAGTTACCCGGGTCGTGGGCGCGGGAAGACTGGCCGTTTCAGGAATTTCATCTCTTCGTTTGAACATGATGAGGGAAGTTTACCACGATGCGAGGCAGGATGGTTCCCTGTCTGCCCCTCTCTTTGTGGATAAAATTATTGGTATAGCTTTATTGGTTTTCTGGCGGAGTGGCTGCAGCCGGTTCTTTTGGGGGTTCGGTTTTTTCTTGCTCTTCTTGTTGTTTGACCATGGATTCTGCTTGAGCGAGTTTCTTATTGAGGCTGTTTATGGTTAGCCTGTTCTTGACGCGGGAAGGCATGGATGCAAACAAGCTGATCAGAACCCCAGCTAAGAGTGACATCAACAGTATCAAGGCCAAGGATTGCTCGAATTCCCAAATCAGAAAGCTAACTGTAGCGGGTTGTGCATTTTGAACCGCGAAAACTGTTGCCAGGACGGCAATTACAAGTGAAAAAATCAAGAAAATCTGCATCTGGGATGACCCTCCGTGAGTGTGAAAAGGGTGATTTGAGGTTCTCGACGAATTATATCACCAGCCTAGAAATTCCTTGTGGTCCAGTGGGATGTTCTTTGAGAAACGACGTGGGACAATCCAGATTTAGGGGTGAGTGGGGTGCGTAGAAACCCACTCACCCCTAAATCTGGGAAATCACCTTGGCAATTCCTAGAGAGCCCTTTGGGAATTTCCTAATGCAAACTCAGCCTAAGCTATTCGCGCGGCGCTGGCACCGCTAATATGTTGTATCCCGAGTCTACAAAGACAATCTCGCCGGTGGTTTTAGCAGCCAGGTCTGAGCACAGGTACACGGCTGTGTTGCCCACATCTTCGATGGTAATCTCCTGCTGTATGGGGGCATAATCGGTGAATTGTTTGTACATGGACTTGAATCCCGAAACGCCAGCCGCCGCCAGGGTGCGGATGGGCCCAGCAGAGATGGCATTGACTCGCACATTTTGCGGCCCAAAGTCGTACGCCAGGTAGCGAGTGGAGGCTTCCAGAGCGGCCTTGGCCACACCCATGACATTGTAATTTGGGGCGACCTTATCGCCACCGTAGTAGGTCAAGGTCAGCATGGCGCCACCTGAACGCATCATCGGCTGAAAAGCCTTTGCCAGGGCGGTAAAGGAGTAGACGCTGATATCCATTGCCAATTGGAAGCCCGCCCGGCTGGTGTTGTAGTACGGGCCCTGCAATTCGTCGCGATTGGCAAACCCAATGGAGTGCACCAGAATATCGATCTCACCAAAAACTTCTTGGGCCTTGGCTGCAACCTGCTCGATCTCTTCGTCTTTAGAGACATCGCAAGATTCCACAAAGCTCACGCCAACAGACTCGGCCAGTGGTTTTACGCGCCGCTCCAGCGCTTCGCCGGCATAGCTGAATCCCAACTGCGCGCCGTGGTGATAGAATGCTTGGGCGATGCCCCATGCAATGGACCGCTTATTTGCCAGTCCGAAGATCAGGGCTGTTTTTCCTTCAAGTAATTTCATTGTTCCTCCAGGGATAAGATGGATGATTGACGAAGCACATGAATCTTCAGCACTCACTCTCAAATCATCTATCGTCGACTTTGTAAATTTAAGCTGAGACACTTCTCAACACTACCATCGTAATTAACCCCCAAAGGCACTTTTTAGTGACGCTGGATTTTGGCTATTCTTCTCTGAAGCGAGAATCTTTTGCAATGGTCAGATGCAGCCCCTCTTCCAAAGTGATCTGGGGTTGATACCCCAGTTTCTCATTCGCCAGGGACAGATCTGCGCACATGCGGGCAACCCCTGAGTTGGAACGCGGGTTGAATATGGTTTCTGCCTGACTGTTGACCAGATCGATTACCAAACGGCCCAAGCCTCGAACGCTGATTTCTGTGCCGCTACCCACATTGATCACTTGCCCATCGATAGATGGGGCCGTCGAAGCGGCGATCATAGCCCGGATAACATCATCGATATACACATAATCCCTGGTTTGCCCCCCATCACTGTGGATGACAATGCTGCCATCACGCACTGCCTGGCGCAAGAAATTCGGTATGACCGGCGGGTGAGACGGCGGCAAGTGTTGACCCGGGCCGTAGGCATTGAATACGCGTAAGCTGACAGTCTCAATCCCCCAAAGCTGCCCTACAGTGCGCACATAGAATTCAGACGACAACTTGGATACGGCATACGGAGAGTCTGGATTAGGTGGCAAGTTTTCATGCAAGGGCTGTTCAGACTGTTCTCCATAGATCGCTCCAGAAGAGATGAACACCACCCGGCGAACACCCACATCGCGCATGGCTTCCATCAGGCTGACAGTCCCACCAACATTGACAGCGTTGTACTCACGCGGATAGAGAACCGACTCAGGGACCGATACTCGGGCGGCAAGATGGTAAACACAATCCACATCCTGGAGCAGAGTCCACAGTTTGGGTCGATCATTGACATCTCCACGCGTAAAGTGAACGCTTTTATCCAACACTTCAGGATCGCCCTTGGAAAGGTCATCGAGGCCGCGCACTTGATGGCCGTCGTGAGCCAAGTGATTTGCCAATGCTGATCCTAAAAAGCCTGCCACACCGGTGATTAAGAAGTTCATATTTGTCGTCGCTTCATGCCATTATCTAATGGTCTGGAAGATTATAGCATGGGAGAATCTATAAATAGTGCTTCCAAAATCGGCTCTCCAGGAATCGCCTTGGAAGGTGGCAGATTTGGGGGTATGGGGTGTGCGGAGCATGCCCCTTACCCTCAGAATCAAACCCGAATGGAGAAATTTTTTCCAAATATCCCCTTTCTAGAAAAGCATTCATTGTTCGATCGAGACCAGAGCTTACGAAATTGATAATCAACCGTTAATTTTCAAATATTCAGTTTTTGTGTATAATTTCCGCCTGGCTGGTTCCACCCCGGCTAAACCAATGCAAGGAGAATTAAATGACAAAAGTAATCATCATTCAGGGTGGCAGCCTGGAAAGCTACTACGAACAAACCTTGGAATACCTGCACGCAAAGTACCATACCTCGCATTCAAACCTTTTCACATCGAGAACTTCAAAAGAAGATACCTGCCGGGCAGGTTACTATGAAAAACTCGCTCAAAATATTGCCACACAGACAGGTATTGACGGCAACGTTCCTTTGGGCAAGGCAATAGTGTGATCGATAACCAAATATCTAAGTATATTAGATAGCAATCCAGCAGCGACCATCGAAATTCGATGGTCGTTTTTTCTGCCCTAATTCTAATCACCTGCCTTGTTAAAACTGAGTGAATCTACATTGCCAGGTCTTATAAGTTTTGGTAGATTTTGGGAGCTTTGGCACTAATCATACAAAAGGAATATTTATGCTTCGAAAGCGCATTCAATTAGGCTTGGTTCATGTTGCAATTACTATGACCTTGGTTCCCATCAATAGTACGCTCAATCGAGTAATGATCAAGGAATTGGCCCTATCCGCTACTTTGGTCGCATTGATGGCATCACTGCCGTATTTGATTTCACCGATCCAGGTCTATATCGGCTCGCATTCCGATCGAAACCGGTTCTTTGGTTTGCAGCGAACCCCCTACATTCTCTTGGGCTTGATCTTGTGTGTTTTGGGCGTGTCATTTTCTCCCTTTGTGGCCTTTGCGATAGCTGAGAATTTCTGGCTTGGTATTTTGGTTGGCGTGCTATCCTTTGGCGCCTGGGGAATGGGCTACAACCTGGCCGCGGTTTCATATTTATCTCTGGCCACAGAGATTTCGGGAACCGATGGACGTGGCAGGACAATCGCCGTGATGTGGTTCATGATGATCGTCAGCATCATTCTGACTTCAATTTCCCTCAGCCGCATGGTCGATCCCTACACCCCACAAGCCCTGGTATCCTCATTCCAGTGGATTGGTGGGGCTGCCTTCATTCTCGGCATCATCGGCCTGCTTTGGCTTGAAAAGAGAGAAACCCAGGCTGCCGCAGATGCGGAAACGCGTTATTCCTGGGTTCATATGACTCGCGGCGTCATGGGCAACCCACAAGCGCGCAGGTTTTTCTGGTACCTAATCTTGTTGCTGGTAGCCATTTTGGGCCAGGATATATTGCTGGAGCCCTTTGCCGGTGAAGCCTTCAACATGACCGTCACCGAAACCACTCGCATCACGTCCATCTGGGGCGTATTCGTTTTAATCGCGCTGTTGCTGACGGGCTGGCTCGAAACTCAAATGGACAAGCGCACCCTGGCAGCCTGGGGCGGTTGGTCTGTGGTGGTGGGTTTCTTACTGATCACCCTCAGCGGATTCACCAGACAATCCAGTGTATTCTATGCAGGTCTGGTATTCCTGGGATTGGGCACTGGGATATCCACAGTATCAAATTTATCCTTGATGCTGGATATGACCATCGATGGTCAGGTGGGGCTGTTCATTGGAGCCTGGGGGATGGCTAACGCGATCTCGCGGCTGATCGGCTCGATATTAGGTGGGGCTGTTCGTGATGTGGTCCGCCAGCTGACGAATGATTCCATTTTAGGGTATATGGTGGTTTTTGGTATGATGGGTGCTATGGTGTTGATCACTTTGGTCATGTTAAGGCAAATTGACGTGAATGCATTTCGCCAGCGCGCGGAAGACCTTTCAGTCGTGGAACGCGCTGCAATCGCAGGAGACGCGTAATATTTTTGCTTGGAGAGATTAATGACTCCTGAATGGATGAGTTTGAGTGAGATTGCAAAAGAATTGGGTGTTCATCCCAGCACGGTCCGCAATTGGGCCGATCAAGGGAGCATCCCCGTTCACCGTACGCCCGGCGGACATCGTCGTTTTCGAAGAGATGAGGTTGAACTTTGGCGATTAGCCCACCAGGCCAGCACACCTGACGAAGCTCATCTCGTTGTAAAAACGGCCTTACAGCGCACGCGTTTGCATATTGGTGAAGGCCGTATGGAGCAAGAATCCTGGTATGCAAAATTGGATCAGGAAGCCCGCCACCAGTATCGTCTTAGTGGACGTTCGATGATGCAGGGATTGAGTGCATATCTCACCTCGGAAGATGACGACGGTGCCGAAGCGGAAGCACGCGCCCTGGGCTACGAGTATGCTGTTCGGGCACGCAGGTATGATCTGAGCATCATGGAAGCTGCGCAAGCCTTTCTTTTCTTCCGCTCCAATCTTTTGGATGCCATGTATGGAGTATATGAGTCAGCTTCAGTCCACTCCCCATATGTGTGGAGTAATTTATTCAGGCGCATCTCAGCATTCACTGATCGCGTGATGATGACCCTTTTAGAAACCTACACCGCCTTTGATCGTAATAATAAATAACGATATCTCTAGGAATTGCCGTGGTGATCCCTCAGATTTAGGGGTAGACCCTGCAGATTTTCAAATAACTAGATCATCTTTTGTGGTAAGATTCCGGCATCAAAGACATTGTTTTGAGGATCTATGGACGATAAGATTACAATTATTGAAGGACCATCACCAACTTTTGAGTTGATCCCAGATATCTGGGTTCATGGATTGGTGGAGGGCTCACTTCAGGGTGAAGTTGTTGCAACACGATTGAGAACATTCAACGGAAAAGAGCTTGTTGAACGCTGTCAGCGCGCCTGGGATAAACAGCAAACTATTCAATTAGAATACCGTACGCAGGAAGGTCTGCCTGCGGAAGTACCGATTGTGGCTGCCCGCAATTTGCAAACCGATGAGGGGGAGATGCTACTCTTGTGGGTGCGTTTTCCTGACGACAGTATCGAGGTTGGGTTTGACTTTCCAGATGATGAAGATTTTCTAAGCGATGACGGTTGGGATCTAGATGATTTTTAAATTCCAGAAATAGGGAAAAAAACAAGAGCGGGTTGGCGACAAGCACCAACCCGCTCTCCTTTTTATATATTCGCTTATCGGGTCATCAAGTAGAGAGCACCCGCGGCCAGGAATACAAAGAATCCTCCTGAGATGGCAATGGCCTGAAGGATTTCGCCGTTTTCGCGCTGATCGGTCACAGTAAGGTTTGGGTGAATTCCGCTGACGCCCAGTAATGGGCCTCCGAACCAAGTGAAAACAGTTCCACCGATCAAACCACCAACATGCCCCCAGTTATCAATCCCCGGAGATAACCCGATGAGCAAGTTGATTGCCGCCACCTGAATGATCCTACTCAAAGCGGCGCGGGTGACGGGCTGTCCGAAGAACTCCCGGTTTTGATAGACGAAGATACCATGGGCTCCCAGCAATCCAAATATGGCCGTCGATGAACCCAAAGATGGGGCCTGGGTGAACATCATCGAAAAAACATTTCCAGCAAAGCCGCTGATCAAATATAACGCCAAAAAGCGCCAATGCCCAAAGTTGTTCTCTAAGCGCGGGCCAAACAGATAAAGGGCGTACATATTGAATCCAATATGGATAATCGAGCCATGTAGTAATACCGGCGTGATCAAGCGCCAAAGCTGTCCGGCAGCAATGAGTTCATTGACCTTGAGACCCCAATACGCAGCCTGGTCAAATCCCAGTATATATTCCGTACCTATCTGTAAGAGGTAAATGAGAACCGTCAGGCCCAGGATGGTATAGGTTACATAGGGCGTTGGGGGAGTCCTAGAGGGCTGGCTGCCTCCTCGGGGTATAGAGCCAGGCCTGCCCTTAGGGTCTTGAGCATCCTGTTGGGGTGGTTGGGGAATTTGATCGTTCACAAGGTAACCTTTCGCTGATCTACACGATGATGTTCAGCGTGAATAATAGCTTTTATGACGTCCACCGTTTCATCCAATCGATCATCTCGATTCATGACCTGATAATCAAACTCATCGATACGTTCAAGTTCTTTGCGGGCGGTGGCGATGCGCAATTTCAGCTCGTCCTGTTTCTCGGTCTTGCGGTCTTTGAGACGTCGAACCAGTTCATCTTCATTTTCAGTGGTTAAAAAGATCAGCACCGCTTCCGGGCACAATTCACGGATGGTGGCTGCGCCCTGCACATCCAAACGCATAACCACATCCTTTCCGCTTGCCAGGGCTTCGCGCACTTGAGATTTTGGTATGCCCTTGTAATCGTTATAGACAAAGGCATACTCCAGCAACTCGTCATTTTCGATCATCTCTGCAAACTCGTCTTTCGAGAAGAAGAAATAATCAATACCGTGGGTTTCTTCCTGACGCGCTGGGCGAGTAGTCGCTGTAATAACAAAATGGAATGGCAAACCGTGAGCTTTCATATGATCGACCACGGTATCCTTGCCTACACCAGACGGGCCAGAGATGACGATCAATAGAGGTTCAGGTTTTTTATTTTCGATATGCTTCTGATTATGAGTCATGACAATCTCCAAACGCTCGGATTATAATATGGATGACAAGTAACTGAACAGCTATGGAAAAGGTTCTCAAGGAATTGCCAGGGAAATCCCCCCAGATTTAGGGGTGAGTAGGGCGTGAAGCACTCCACTCACCCCTAAATCTGGATAGTCTCACTGCGTTTCCCAGAGAACCATGGAGAAAAAATTTATGCCAGCGTATGAATATCGGTGTCTGGATTGTAAACGAGCTTTTGAAATATTCTTATCCTATCAAGAATACAGTGAGCGTGAAGTAACTTGCCCCCATTGTGAGAGCGCGAATGTGCAGCGGCGTCTGAGCCGCGTGCGTATCGCCAAATCTGACGATCAACGCTTTGATGATTTATCCGATCCCTCTGCCTTGGAGGGTTTAGAGGATGACCCGCGCGCCTTGGGAAGAATGATGCGCAAGATGAGCAGCGAAATGGGGGAAGAACTTGGCCCAGAATTCGATGAGGTCGTGGATCGACTGGAGAAAGGGCAAAGCCCAGAGGATATTGAGAAAGCGATTCCAGATTTAGGTGGGGATGACGGGGGTTTGGGTGGAGACTTTGACATTTAGATAGAAAAAGGTGGGGATTACGTCGTAATCCCCACCTTTTTCTATCATTACCAGCCCACCGGGTCTGGGGGGAAGGCTACAGAACCCGGTTCGTACCATGAAACCAGATCGATACCTTGGGTGGTTTCACCAGCAGTAACAATCACTTCAAGCAACTCACCCCCGCTTGCATAGCCACCAATCAGATCATCCTGGGTATAGGCTACGACTTGATACTTGCCCGGAGGTAGACCGATCAAGGTATAGAATGCTGAATTCTCCGGGGATTTCATGTAATACCAGAGATTAGACTCGATGTTATAGGCGACAATGTGCAATGTTGGAATCCCTTCTCCAGGATACGTAATCCCGCCAGAAATCTCTCCTGCAGTGGCGACAGGTGTCAGGGGGGGGATCGAAATTTCCAAGGTATATTCTGTATCGCTCGTGATCATCGAACGCACATCGATAAAATAATCTTGGGAAGCCGGTAGCACACCCGTCCAATCGGATGTGTTATCTAGGTCCGATTTAAGCACTGTTCCATCTGCTCCGATTACCGCCACGCTGACTGCCCCAGGGGGATAGATGGTGGTGTTTAATTGCTGGTTGGCCTCAGCCCTAAGTACATAATGATCGAGGCTGCCGGATGCCAGCATCCCAGATAACTGTGTAGATGTTCCCCCTGCTGTGAACTCGATGCGTACAGGATCGTTCTGAGACACGGGTATTTCTGGGGCAGGCAAGTCGCCCTTAGCACAGACCAAGGTAACAATAAACTGGCATTGCGCTGGTTCCAGGCTGGGACAGCAGGTATCGGCAGATGAAAAATCGCTACATCGATCTTCATCTACTGCGGATAAGTTAACGCTCGCTTTGCACAAAGCATCAAATTTTCGAAAACCATGAATTTGGGCGCCAGGCCCCGAAGCGGCATAAAGTAGATCTTCTGCCCAGCCCTGGCTTTCCAAAGCGTTCATCACGGGCTGGATGACATTACCATAATGCGCATAATCAGCCTTGCTGACAACGAACTGACTCTGGCAACCTGTGCCACTGAGTTGGTTGAATGGATCTTCGATGGACGCCTGGCTCTGTTGCCCAACAACTGCCAGATTCTGTCCAATAGTTAAAGCTAGGTTGTTACATTCTTCTGGGCTGAGAGGTTGCAAGGTTTCCTTTGGCGCAATTTCAGGAACGTCAGCAGAGGACTGAACAGGCTCCTGCTGGTGTTCCGACGCTGAAACAGTCAGCGTCAGGGCTACAGCCACGGCGACATCTACCTCCGAATAGGTATCTTGATCTTTCTCGCAAGAAGAAACCAGCAAAGAGCAGACAATCACCGTAACTAGGAATACAGAAAATCTTAGTTTTTTCAATGGATTTTCCTCCTAAAAGAGATCATTTTCCTTCCAAGTTTAACACAGGAGGATTCTAGAATATGCTATATGGTTGTGTGGAGCACAACCATATAGCATATTCTAGATAACCTGACAGCAAAACTATGAAATTACAGAGTAATTTAGGTAAGTGTTACCACAAAACTATACCAGCCTGACCAATCGCCAATATTATTACTTCCATCGACTGCTCGCACCCGCCAGCGATATTCCCAACCGCAATCCACAGAAATTTCCTTTTTAGTGCCTTTGATGCCTGTATAAATGCTTCCGGGGGCATTGGTCCAATTATTGTCTCCGGAATGCCGTTGCACTTCGACCTGGTACTGGTCAATTCCACTGGGGTCAGAGACGGCTTCCCAGCGCAAAACGACACTGCCAACGCACCCCAAATCACTGCCATTATCCGGCGCAGTTTGCTTTGGAGCTGGCGGGCCTTGAGTATCTTGTCCTGATCCAGAACCTTGCTGTGAATCAGACCTTTGTGATGATTGAGAGTCGCCTGTTGTTCCATCAGCATCACAGGTGCCAACCACATTGACGTTCACCTTGCGTTTTTCCTCTGTGTCGTCTTTATGGATCACAGTCAGCGTATAGGTCTCACTTTTACACAGGCAATCTTCGTAATAGTGTTCGAATTCCTGCTCTTCACCGCCAAATATGACTTTGGCGGCATTTTTTACTTTCCAAGAAATGGTCGTACAATCTCCGGCTACTATCTTGTCAGGATCAGCCCAAAACTCGATCTCGGCTTCGGGGGTTGTTGTCGGGGTAGGTGTTTGAGTTTTTGTTGGCGTGGGTGTCGGGGTGTTGGTGAGAGGTGGTGTAAGAGTCTTCGTAGGCGTGCAGGTGGGTGTACTGGTCGCGGTTTGGAAAGGAAACCGTAAATCAAAGACGCGCATACCAGCGTATAAGATCGCTGCAATCCCTATGATGGCCAGAAGCAATATGAGTGCTTTCGATCGCAACTTTCGAGTTGGTTTTTCTTCTTGAGAGGGTAAAGCAAGGCGTGTGGGGATTTGCAGCGGGATATATTTCTGATCTCCTACAAACCGTAGGGCGGATATACCAGCACCGATTAGACGAGAGTCTTCGTTGAGGGCTTGCGCTTTTAGCTCGTAAGCAGTATCAAGGGGTGCTTTTAAAAAGAAATGCACACTACCGATTTCAATGCGAGAAATATCAAAATCTTCTGGTGAGGCTCCAGTAACTTCTGCCAACAATTCCAATAACGCTTGCTGTTTATCATCATCGAAAGAAGAAACTGTTTCGCCATCGATGACGATCTCGATCTCTTTATGGGTTTCCGGTTGACCAGGCTTTTGCCGACATTTAGACTGACGCGCTAGTAAAGACTCTTCAAGTTGTTCATACCCTACGTCCGGATTTTGGAAGTATTCAATCCGCTGTATCCCAGCCAACTGATAGCGCATTTCATTGGGGATTGGGGTGTCCTCAAGCAAAAAAGGCAGCACAAATGGATCTGGGTTCTCTTGGGCCAGATCAAGCTCGGTACGTACATTAACTGATGCAGCAGACTTTGGTGAAAGATTGAGAACAAATGAGTCAGCAGTGTCGATGGCTTTGACAATCTGCCCACGCCAAGGTTTCCCCGGTTTGATACCCTGGCGGTCGATCCAAATTTCCAGTCCAGCCTTTTCTAATTTGTCGGCAACAGGTTGGACTGTAGCGCTGTCCTGACGGGAATAGCTGATAAAAACGTGCCCCATGAGCTTGCCTCCTGCGTACGATGGCTGTTGGGGTACGATTGATTATACGATAATTCTCTTACAAAAAAAATTGATGGTTCTCCAATAACCACCGATGATCTTTTGGATTTTGGGGTATGGGGCATGCGGAGCACGTCCCATACCCCAAAATCTAAGTTAACTTCGGGAATACCCAGAAAAGCGATTCGTTGCCGATTATTCCTGCTCTTGCAAGCGTTCCAGAATAACTTTGCGGAGATCTCTTTGCACTCTCTCAGTCGGCTGACCAGCATCGATGGTCACCCAACGGTGAGGTTCAGATTTTGCCAGACGGTGGTATCCCTCACGCACATTTTGGTGAAAGGTCAATTCGAAGATATCCAGCCGATTGACATCTCCCCCCTTCTGGCGGCGTGTGAGACCGATTTCCACATCTACATCCAGGAGCAAGGTTAGGTCTGGTTTGAGGCCCCCAGTAGCGAAATTGATAATTGCGGTAATCTCGTTGATATCTCGCCGATATCCGTATCCTTGGTAGGCCAGAGTTGAATCAGCGTAGCGATCGCATAACACCACCCCACCTTTTTCTAGGTGCGGCCGGATGACCTGATCAACTAACTGGGCACGCGAGGCCTGGAAAAGCAAGATTTCCGTGCGTGGCTGCATGGCAGTATTTTCCTTATCCAGCAGCACAGTGCGCACCTGATCGCCGATGGGCGTACCGCCGGGCTCGCGCGTGGTCAGCACATCATAGCCGTTATTGCTCAAATATTCAGCTAGAGGGGGGAGCTGGCTACTTTTTCCACTACCTTCGGGACCTTCGAGTGTGATAAACATAAATTAATTGGCTACGATCGAAATATGGGTGTGCTCATTACTCACGATAAATACGCACCCGCCGGTGAGGCTCTTTACCGTGAGAATAAGAGAGCAAATTAGCCTGCCGGGCCATCTGGTGCTGTAAACGTCGGATATAGGATGATGCTGGGTCAAGTTCTACCCAGCGCTCGCCATCGAGCACAGTCTTGATGGCGCGTTGGGTATGCTGCAAAGTCTCTTCATCACCATTCTTTCGCGGATGGGAGGGGGTTAAATTAAAGAGACCGCTCAGGAATCGGGTTAGCTGAGTGCGAGTATCCGAGCGCAGCACGTAGATGGGAATCCCCAAGTTTTCCGCTTCGACGATGGCTTGGTTGCGTTTGCGGAAATGGTGCCGCAGGGTGACAACCACCTGAGCCTGGTGCAAATCCGTTTCCGTTTGGATGGGCACGTTGAGCTGCCGGGCAGCCTGCCGTAAACGATTGCGAGCCACGCCGTAAGAATAGATTCGGATTTCCTGAAGTGGCACCTGGCGGGGCTGATCGGGCCGCTCATACTCGGGCTGCACGATTTCGACGGACTCATCCCAATCCGCGGTTTTATGCTGACGACGCATCCCGCCCACCGTCTGGTCAAATCTTGCAGCTTTGCTCCCCTTTTTGATTCTGATCTCGCCATTCTCATCCCGCGAGCGGATCTCCGGAGTCTGGGGGTGGCCGCGCAATAAAGCATCCACAGCGCCGGAAACATCCCTATGGATTGCCAGTCGGTCTCGGGTCTGGATTTCAATGAGCACATCAAACGTGGGTGGAGAGCGTCGTTCCAAAACGGTCTTTTGAGTACCCCGGCGGCGGGCTTCGTCATCCGAGAGCGTGACTGACTCGATACCCCCAACCAGGTCAGAAAGTGTGGGGTTCAGAAGCAAATTCTCTAAAGTGTTGCCATGAGCGGTGCCGATCAACTGTACACCGCGCTCAGCGATAGTGCGAGCGGCAATGGCTTCTAATTCGCGGCCAATCTCATCGATGACAATCACTTCGGGATTATGATTCTCCACAGCCTCGATCATCACCTCGTGTTGCAGCGAAGGTTTGGCCACCTGCATCCGCCGGGCACGTCCCACTGCTGGATGGGGCACATCCCCATCGCCACCGATCTCATTGGAAGTATCGACAATCACCACTCGTTTCGATTCAGCCAAAATCCGGGCCGCCTCGCGCAGCATGGTCGTCTTGCCCACGCCGGGGCGTCCCAAGATCAAGATGCTCTTGTTATCTTCGATCAATTCTTTGATGATCTCGGTAGTGCCATAAACCGCGCGTCCCACCCGGCAGGTCAGGCCAACAATTGCGCCACGCCGGTTGCGGATGGCAGAGATGCGGTGTAAAGTGCGCTCCAAACCAGCGCGATTGTCATCGTCAAATACACCCACCCGCGAGCCCACAGAGTCGATATCCGCACGACTGACTTCCTCTTCCCGTAGGACAACTTCACCTTTTAGGAAACGCGCCGTGGGGACTCGACCCAAATCTAATACGACTTCTAAGAAGTTGGCGCTATCATTAGCCTCGTTGATCGCCTGCGCGATATCAGGAGGCAGCACCGCCATCAGGGCATCAAGATCATCGGTTATTCTTTGTGCTTGCATGGTTAACGATCTCACCGCTGGAATAGACATTGTGCTGTGTCTGGGCCAGAGGGGTTTCTGGTTGTCCATTTAGGTTGGGCAATTTAAAAGTTTCTCTTAGTTTATGATGGGCAGCCATATGTTTGACCATCACGGTTTGACCTTTGCTTGGGACTGCATCTAAAGCTTCCAGGGCTGGCTCCAGGTGAGGCTGATAAGCTCTGACACAAAGGTAGATTGTGCGCGATCGCCGGTCTGGAATATCATCGATCAGTTTCTTGATCAAGGAATCGATCTCATCTACATCGGGACGTAGAAATGGTTTCACCCAAATGCCGTGTGCTCCATAGCTGACAATGGCAAAGCTGATCAGTTCGTTACCTTCATAATAAGCTAACGCGGGCAGCGACGAGCCTCCGTTTAGCGGCTCAATCTGTGTGATAAATTCTGGCACGACCTGACGATAAAGCACCTGAATACGCGGCAGGTCACCAAATTGTGCTATGCTCCAATGCCGTCCGCTTGTGGGTTTCGCAGGATCTTTATCCCAACTCCAGATTCGCTGTCTAGCGTAGGTAGCAAACCCGGCTTTCCGCAAGGTTTCGAAGACCGAAGAGTCTGTTTCCACCTCTGCCAAAAGGTGAAAGGCACCCCGCTGCCCAGCCTGGCGCGCAAGTTGTTCAAGCAATGTTTGGGTGCTGGGGGATTCCAGCGCTTCGCGAGGAGCGAGGAAAGAAAGTCGTGCCGTCTGGGAGGAGGCCACATGCAGACTCTGACCCATTAATGGATGTTCGTCACAATCTTCCATGCACACCCAGGTTGTAAAACCAGTGGTGGGGTTCAGGCTTGCGAACAAAACACTGGGGATCAACCCTGTGCCGCGTGTTGCCACCAGCGCGCTGTTCAAGAATACGCCCTGGTTGCGATAGCGGTAAAGGGTTGGCAGGTCTCGCCATCCTAGGGGACGCAGCATATATTTTATATCGTGCGGATCATCTCTGCGAAGTATCGATGAAAGCGATCATCGGGAGTGAGTTCGGGGTGGAAAACCGTCGCCAACCAATGACCCTGGCGTGCGGCAACAATGCGACCATCTGGGAGAGAGGCCAGCATTTCGGCATCAGCTTGGACAGATTCGATCAGTGGGGCGCGAATGAAAATTGCGTGATATGGCGTCCCAGTGGGATCTACCGCTTCCAGGGCAGGGACGCTCAGATCTACCTCGAAGCTGTCTACCTGACGCCCGAAGGCATTGCGCTCCACAGTGATATCCATCAATTCAAGCAGAGGCTGCTCCCTGCGCGCATCCTTCGAGAGGAAAATCGCGCCCGCGCAGGTTCCCCAGACAGGTTTTTGACGACCAAAATCGCGCAGTGGTTCCAACAACTCAAAGTCGATGGCCAGCTTCCCAATCGTGGTCGATTCTCCGCCCGGGATGATCAAGCCATCGAGCTCTGCTAATTGACCTGGTAGGCGAACCTCGCAAGCCTCGACACCAATGCGCCGGAGGGCATGAATATGTTCGATGAAGTCGCCTTGTAGGGCGAGGACTCCGATTTTCATTACAATGATGAGGACTGGAGACAAAAGACGAGATTCTGATCTGTCCTCCGTCTCCCATCTCCGGTCCGATTTACCATCCACGCTGCGCAATCAATTCCGCTTCGGGGATATCCGTCACCTGACGCCCTACCATAGGCTCACCTAGGTTTCGACTTACATCCGCAAGGATAGCGGGATCGTTGAAATGAGTGGTGGCTTTTACAATAGCCGCAGCCCGAACGGCGGGATCGCCTGACTTGAAGATACCAGAGCCGACGAAAACACCATCGACTCCCAATTGCATCATCAGGGCGGCATCTGCGGGAGTAGCGAGGCCCCCAGCAGCAAAATTGACTACCGGCAAGCGGCCCAACTCCTTGGTTTCCTGAACAATCTCATAAGGGGCACCGATATTTTTAGCGTATGCCATCAGTTCTTCATCGGGCATGCTCTGCAATTGGCGGATGGAGCCCAGTACGGAGCGTGCATGACGCACAGCTTCGACAACGTCACCAGTACCAGCTTCGCCTTTCGTGCGGATCATCGCCGCGCCTTCTCCAATTCGGCGCAGCGCTTCACCTAAATTGCGGCAACCACACACAAAGGGAATCTTGAAGTCATGCTTGTAGATGTGATGCTCTTCATCGGCAGGGGTGAGAACTTCAGATTCGTCTACATAATCCACACCTAAGGATTCCAGAATTTGTGCCTCGACAAAGTGACCGATGCGCACTTTGGCCATCACCGGAATAGAAACGGTTTCCATGATCTCTTCGATAAGCCCAGGATCGCTCATGCGCGCCACACCACCATGCGCTCGAATATCTGCAGGGACACGCTCCAATGCCATAACAGCCACTGCACCAGCGTCTTCAGCAATACGGGCGTGTTCAGCGGTGACTACATCCATGATCACACCGCCCTTGAGCATTTGAGCCAATCCTTTTTTGACTGCAAATGTACCAACTTGTTTTTCCATTTTATCTTCCTCTGGTTCTAGAAGTTTGATCTATACCAGGGGGATTCTACCATGCTGCTATATCACAAGCAATTCGGGGTGATAATGTTGCGCGCGAATAAATTCCCCGCAGTATGGGATATAAAACTGCTCGGAAAGTTTGGGCTTAGTGAGGCTCGACAGTGAAGCGGATCGCTGTGCGCACCTTACCATCGATTTCCACATCGACGAAAAAGGGAATACACACAATATTGTAGCCGTCTTCTTCTAGGTATCCTTTGGCGAGTGCTAGAGCTTTAACGGCTTGGTTTACTGCGCTGGCCCCAATTGCCTGTACATCGGCGCGCTGGTGCTCCCGAAAGACGCCCGCAATCGCGCCGGCCACAGCAGAAGTACGGGATTGCGCTGCGACCTTTATGGTATCGATGTGACCGGTTTCATTGTTCTCTGTTTCCATCTTGCTTCCTTTGTACTGCTATGAGTAGGTCACTTGAATTTATTGTATAGCATTTTGAATGTAGAATCAAGCAGCAATACTCTTGCAATTCTTTGAGGAAGTACGCCCCACCTGTATAATTGTCGTATGAAAAAACTTTGGGATGCAGGCATCATCCAGCGGATTCTTGGCCTAACGATCATCATTTCACTTTTGGGTATCGCCCCTCAACCGCATATTGTCAGAAGGGGGTTTGAGGTGGCGCGCCAGGCCCAAAGTCGAAACAACCTCCGGGCCGCTGATGAACTAGCCCAGCTCGCCGAGCAGATTCCCTGGAGGGTAGATCTCTGGGAGCAAGCTGGGCACAACGCGATGGCCGAGGTGGCATACGAGAAAGCCATCGAGTATTTTGATCAGGCCCAAGCTATAAACCAACTCACTGCCTGGGGATACCTGGAATTAGGAAATGCCTACCAGTTTGTTGGCGAAACAGATCTGGCCATCCACACATGGGAAACACTCAACAAGAAATTCACATCATCGGAAGAATCGCTCGCGCGCCTGGCAAAAGCCTATTTTGCAAAAGGTGATTTCACTGGAACCATCAGCGCACTGAAAGAGATCCTAGAGTTCCAATCTCCAACCTCCAATATCCAATATCCGATCTCCGACCTCTACTACGATCTGGGTATCTTACTTGCCGCCCACGAACCTGCATCGTCTCCCCCATACCTTCTTCAGGCAGCGGAACATGATCCTAACGGGCAAACCTTTGCCCGAGAATTAGCCTTCGTCATTCAACGCGCTTTGCCAAAGGACGAGCCTGTCTATACCTTATTGGTATCCGGACAAAAACTCGCTCAGCAGGGCTTATGGCAGTATGCCGCCCACGCCTTTGAGCGTGCGACCCAACTGCGACCTGACTATGCTGAAGCCTGGGCCTATCTAGGAGAAGTCTACCAACAGCTCGACTATCCGCCGCCGGAGAGGGGTCTGGCAGAATTAGAGCAAGCACTGACATTGGACCCTGAATCTCTAGCCGCCAACACTTTCATGGCAATATTCTGGCAGCGCCAGGGAGATCACCAACAAGCTCTAGTGTATTTGCAATCCGCCACCGATCTTGACCCATATAACGCTACTCTCCAAATCCACCTGGGGGAAATGTGGGCACAACTTGGCGACTTAGCTACCGCACAAACTCTCTATGAAAGCGCCATACAACTCGACCCATACGATCCATCTTCTTATCAAGCCCTGGCCGAGTTCTGCATTCGTTACAACCTCGATTTGTATGGTATTGCATTGCCCGCAGCCCGCCAGTCGGTATCTCTTTCGCCGAATAATCCAGCTTCTCTTGATGTCATGGGACAGGTTTTATTCCGCCTGGGGGACTATATCAATGCGGAACGCTATATGTTGCAGGCTCTTCAGCACGATGAACACTACCCGCCAACGCACCTGCATTTGGGATTGCTATACACATTGACCGAACGACCCGCTATGGCAGAAACTCATCTCTCCCTGGCAATCAGCTTAGCTCCACACTCTCGCACTGCCGAATATGCCCGGCGTCTGATACAAGAAAACTCGGCACCTTAAATGCACCAAATCACTCCGATATGCTACAATTTAGCGAAATTTGTGAATTCATGGAAACCTTATGCCGATAGGAGAAAATCATGCATACAAGAAAACATCTTCTAGCTATCATAGTTGCTTTGCTACTTGCTACACTGGCGTGCAGCGTTTTCGGTGGTGAGGAACCCGCTGCAAGAGAACCCGCGCTTCCTCCGGATGTACTCTTCCAAGATGATTTTTCAGATTCATCCAGTGGCTGGGACCAGGTCGAGGTAACCGAAGGTATTACAGACTATGAGAACGGCTATTATCGTATGTTTGTCAACACAGATGAAACTGACATCTGGGCGAACCCCGGATTAAACTTCACCGATGTGGTTATTGAGGTCGACGCCGAAAAAATCGCTGGCCCAGACGATAATGATTTTGGCATCATTTGCCGCTATCAGGATGTCGATAACTTCTATTTCTTTATCATCAGCAGTGATGGTTACTATGGGATCGGCAAAGTGGTCAATGGCGAGCAGGAATTGATCGGCACAGACCAAATGTATCCCGATGATGCCATCAAGCAGGGAAATACGACGAACCGTATTAAAGCAGATTGTGTGGGCTCGCACCTGGTACTTCATGCCAACGGAACTCAACTAGCCGATGTGCAGGATACGACTTTTTCATCCGGTGATGTCGGTTTGATCGCGGGAACTTTCGCGGAACCTGGCACAGATATTCATTTCGACAACTTTGTCGTCAAGAAACCCTAAAATCGTTGGCAAGTAAGCACGTTTGCACGTTTTATTTATGTGATGAAAATTTATCTCGATACTATTGGCTGCCGCCTGAATCAGAGTGAGATCGAAACCTACGCCCGGCAATTCCGCGCCGCCGGGCATACGTTGGTTTCGAATCCTGCTGAGGCAGACCTAACCGTGGTCAACACGTGTACGGTCACAACCGCCGCGGCTGCCGACTCGCGCAAGAAGATTCGCGGGGCGGCGCGTGCGGGCAGCGCTGAAGTGATCGCTACTGGATGTTGGGCAACGTTGGAACCCCAAAACGCGGCAATCCTCCCCGGGGTCAGTAAGGTTATTCCTAACATTGCGAAAGATGGATTGGTATATGAGATCCTTCAAATTCCCGCCGAATCTTTCGATCTCGAACCCGTAGAACGAGAACCGATCCCTGGAGCACGCTTGCGCACGCGAGCTTTCATCAAAGTCCAGGACGGCTGCGATAACCGCTGCACATTCTGTATCACCACAGTTGCGCGCGGGGGCGGAGTTAGCCGTCCAATCCCAGAGATTATCAAGGATATCCGGACTGCGCACAGAGGGGGCACTCAAGAAGCCGTGCTCACTGGGGTGCATCTGGGCTCCTGGGGGAGCGATTTCGGTACTCCGCAACACCTAAAAAACCTGGTAGAAGCTATTCTGCAAGAAACCGAAATCCCGCGTCTGCGACTCTCATCGCTGGAACCGTGGGATCTCGATGAGGATTTCTTCAGCCTCTGGCAAAATCGTCGTCTAGCCAGGCACTTACATCTTCCTTTGCAATCTGGGTGCGCAAAAACGTTGCGACGCATGGCCCGCAAAACGTCCCCCGCTGAGTACGCAGCATTAATTTCCGCTGCCCGCGCGGCCATCCTCGATGCTGCAATCACCACCGATGTGATCATTGGTTTCCCCGGGGAGAGCGAGGCTGAGTTCGAAGAGAGCCTGGCCTTCACTCGGCGTATGAACTTCGCGGGGGGGCATGTCTTCACATATTCGGCTCGTCCCCAAACGGCCGCAGCTCGCATGCCCGACCATGTGCCTCATGAAGTCCGCAAAGAACGCAATGCTCAGATGCGCACGCTCTTCGAAGAAGCCCAAGCAGCATACCAGGAACGCTTTGTAGGCAAGAATATCCCTGTGCTTTGGGAAAGCGCCACATCCCTTGGTCCTGAAGGTTGGACAGTCAGTGGCTTGACAGATAATTATCTGCGCGTGCGCGCTCAGGCCCCCCAGCGCTTATGGAATCAGATTACACCAGTGACCTTGACCGGCGTGAACGAAAAAGGTCTTTACGGTGAGATACAATTAGCATACAAGTAGACCTGTAAATAGGAACCCAATTTTTTGTATACGCCCAAATCTGATATCTGCGTAAGGACCTGCCAAGGAGGACGCCAATGAGTGATTGTCTTTTCTGCAAAATCATTGCTGGAGAAATCCCCAGCGATATAGTGTTCCAGGATGAGCAGATCACAGCCTTCCGGGACATCAATCCTGTAGCGCCAACCCATATCCTGATCATCCCCAATAAACATATCGCCACGATCAATGACCTCTCGACAGAGGATGAGGCTCTTGTGGGGCATTTGTTCACCACGGCCAAAGCCCTGGCCAAAGACGAGGGCATCGCAGAATCTGGCTACCGGTTGATCATCAACGTCAATCGCGATGGTGGACAGGAGATCTATCACCTGCACTTGCATTTAATCGGGGGGCAGAGGATGCGCCATCCGATGGGTTAGTCCTCCTGAGTGATCATCATGGCCAACATCCGTATCGTCATTGTTGATGACCAAAGGTTGATCCGAGAGGGATTAGCAGCGTTACTTGGTCTGATCCCAGATTTAGAGGTGGTCGGCCAAGCCGAAGATGGACAATCTGCCCTGGAGTTAATCCCTAAAACACAACCCGATGTAATCTTGATGGATTTGCGCATGCCTGGAATGAACGGCGTGGCCGCCACGCGCGAAATCTGCATTCGCCACAAGGACATGCGCGTGATCATATTGACTACTTTCGATAATGATGAGTATGTCTTTGAAGCACTCTCCGCTGGGGCAGCGGGGTACTTGCTCAAAAACGCCGACCCAGATCATCTGGCCGCCGCGATCCGCGCGGTTCACCGAGGTGAATCTGTGCTCGATTCGGCAGTCACCCAAAAGGTTATCCGTCGAGCCACTCATCCCAACGAAGCAGATCCCAACTTTATCGAACGCCTCACACCGCGCGAGCGGGATGTGCTCCATCTGCTCGCAGATGGTCTATCAAATGTTGAGATTGCCGAACAGCTAGTCCTCTCGGAGGGCACAGTCAAGAATCATGTCAGTCATATCTTGGATAAATTAAACGCCCGCGACCGCACTCACGCTGCACGGCTGGCTGTTGAATGGGGATTACTTGATGAATAAACTTTCACCGCGGGTCAGGCAGAATATCAACCAGGAACTCCGTTTTGTGATGTTTGCATTTGCTGCTATCAGCATTGCGTTATACATCTACAATGCGCTGACCATCGAGCCCCCTTACACCAGTCAAGCCTTACTTTTGTATGGGGTATTGACCATTGTCCTGATCTCTTTATTCAGTGTAGGGATATCTCGTTGGGAAGATCTATTCATAAAGCATTCCCTCAAGTTAATTGTCGTAGTCGCTATTTTGGGAGTGATCGCACTCTTTGGGGCATCTTTTGTCAGTCAGGGGAGAATAGAAATACTCTATCTAGCTACCTATCACTTTAACAAATAAGGAAGAAGGTTGTCGCAGGTTCTTG
>CAYTKR010000054.1:0-31973 GCA_964438295.1 uncultured Anaerolineales bacterium | reverse complement strand
AACAGGCCCTTATAGGGCCTGAGCAAGCCGCCCGCTATGCGGGCGGTCTTGACTTCTTCATAAAGTTCTATCGCTTCAACGCCATTGGATGCCTGCCCAACTACCTCGATCGAATCGATAACATCAATAATATAAATCAATCCGCTTCTGAGCACTTCATGGTCATCAACAAGCATTAGCCTGATTGGTTTATCTATCTTATTCATTTGAATTCTCCGAAGAATCGTCCCATAAAAGTTGTATTGATGTCCCTTCTCCAAGGCTGCTTGAGATATTCAATGATGCTCCAATTGAATCTGCTCTCTCTTTTATGATGGGTATTCCTAACCGCTTGGATTCCACTTCATTTAATACAAAGCCGCAACCATTATCAAAAATCGCCAAATACAATTTGTGACCCTCGTTTAGAAAGTTGACCGTTACATGACTGGCGCGAGAATGTTTGATAATATTATTGAATATTTCTTGAGCAATTCGAAAAATGACAAACTGAATATTTGGGGGCAGTCGATGTTCTCCCTGAATATTTAGTGTGATCCCAATTTCAGAATATGACCTTGCTCCATAGGCTAATTGCGTGATCAGCTCCCCAAGATCTGATTTTGTTATTGCATCCGGGCGAAGTTCTACCAAAACTGTGCGCATCTCAGCCAATGCACCGCGCACCAAACGCCTGATAGTTTCTAAACCCTCCATCCCTTTATGGGGGTCCCGATCCCACTGTGCTGGTAACGCCTCTGCGACAACATTTGCTGTAAATAGTGTTTGGCTTACCGCATCATGCATATTTCGTGCTATCCGTTGGCGTTCTTCGAGTACCGCGAGATCATGAGCTTGCTCGAACAATCTAGCATTTCGGATTGCAATGGAGGCATGGTTTGCAAAAGCTTGGAGACGCTCTGCGATTGACTGAGTATAAAATTTGGGAGTATTACTGACAATATTCAGAAATCCGAGCACATTTTCGCCAAATGTAATTGGTGCAGCCATATAAGATCGTATCCAATCAGAACCAATCTGATCGATCCAAGACGAGTCATCCTTGACATCTTGAATTACGAACGGCCTTTTTGTCTCGTGCATCGTCCTGAGAGTGGGAGTTTCACTGATAATGAAGTGTGATGTGGGTGAGGTGTCCGAGTTTTTGACTTTAGGATTTCCTTTATAACGGGCTACAAAGGCAACATTTTCATCAGAAGCAATTAGCATTATATTGGCGGAATCATGCGGAATAACATTTTCGAGAGTTACCAAAATGGCGTCTAGAACCTCCTCAAGGTCGAGTGTGCTATTGAGGATTGCTGCTGTTTCCTCTAATGCTTGAGCAAGGGTACGCTGCTCTCGTTCTGCCAATTCGGCCTTTTTTCTTTCTGCAACCTCTTTTTCAATTTCTTGATACTGATTCTGGAGCTCTTTTGTACGCTCTCGAACCATGTCTTCGAGCTGGTATTGATATTTTGATAATCTGCCTCTTGCTCTATTCCCTTCTACGAGTTTTTGACGTGTACGTTGGTACAATTTTCCGTTTGACAATGCAATTGTCACCTGTGAAACCATCGCCTCGAGAAAAAACTGTTCTTTACTAAATTCTCGAACTGACCGGGATGCCATACTAATAAAACCGAGATTTCCATCAGGGGCTTGAATGGGTAGTGAAATTATCGATCGAATCCTCGCCTTTTTGGAGAAATCTATGAGACATTGTTTTTCAGATAAGATATCATCGAAGCATACAGTTGAATTCGTGGCATCTCCTATCCCACACAAACTCTGCTCGATCCAATCTTTCCCTACTTCATAAAATTTCTTGGAATGGGGCAAATATCCAGCGAGAGTATATTCCTGCCCATCGCGCAAAAATAGATACACTATATCCAGCTTCAAGATGGATTTTAATTCTTTGGTGGAAATTCTGATGACTTCATCGATGGAACGAGAGGCGTGAATTTTCTCAGCAATTTTGTATATAGCTGCAAATTCATTTGCCCGAGTATCTATTCTGTTATCCATTGCTTAGAGGGTATTTTGCTCCGGGTCGAAGAGGCGGGTGTGATCTAAGGGTCTCGATGGATTTCCGGCTTTAATTATACCTCTGATAATATATAGCACCATTGTTGGAGGATCACCCCGGTAACCCTTTGTGAATCCTGTTTATTTGTCCATCATCTCTACTAATCGAGATTCAAGATCCCCAAACCCAGTCAGACGGATTTCAAGAGGAAGACTCAGGGATACTGCAATTGCCTGGGCTTTCTTTTGGTATTCCAGGTTGTCGGTCTGCGCCAGATAGACGATGCGTTTATAGTTGTGGAAATAAGTATCCCGAAGCTGGGGGAAACGGTCTAACCCCATACTCTTGATGATCAACCCCTGAAAAGTTCGCACCATGAAATCTGTCAAGATATAGGTGCCGGGTTCTTCCTCCAATAACTCGTTGAATAAGTCTCCCCCGTACATTTCATAGCAATGTGGCCCAGCGATGCGCTCGATGTCTGGGTAGCGTTCTAACATCCCATCCAAAGCGCCCATCGAGCCGCAATCTCCATACACCACGATCAGACGGTCATACTGCTCGCGCAGTGCCAAGATGCGCTGCTCTACATGCGGAGCGATACGCTCCGGAAAGACGTGGTCAATGGCCGGGACGCCGATGATCTTTGCGTCCCAATCATGTTTGGCGACAATCTCAGTCACCTCTCGCCCCAATGCCCCACAGATAATCAGACCGGTAGTCAGAGCAATTGTTCCTAACCTCGCCGCCGGCTGCGACGGCGCTCTCGAGTTGCTCGACCCTTTACCGGGTTAGCTGCAATCCAAGCAGCGCAGTTCTCGTCGTTGCCCATCAGGCCGTCGGCAGCCAGAATGGCCTGCTTGATCTCCGCTTCCAAAGGATTGGTGATCGCAGCGGTCATGCCTGCGGCGATGAGCATGGGCACGAACGTCATATTGATGCCATTGCGATTGGGCAATCCGAAGGAGACATTGGAGGCACCACAGACCGTGTTGCAGCCTAATTCTTCGGTCACTCTCTGGATGATGCGGAAAACAGCTCGGCCAGCATCGCCCTTGGCGCCAATGGGCATCACCAAGGGATCGATGACCACGTCTTCCGTTGGGATGCCGTGGTCCAAAGCTCTTTCGACGATCATTTTGGCGACGGTAAAACGCTCATCGGGGTCATCGGAAATACCGGACTCGTCGTTAGTTATGGCGATCACTGCTGCGTCGTGCTTTTTGACCAGGGGCAGCACAGACTCGAGCCGTTCCTCCTCGCCAGTCACAGAGTTGACCAGGGCTTTGCCCTCGTAAGCCTCCAGACCACGCTGCAGCGTTGCAACGATGGATGAGTCAATGCATAGAGGCACGTCGGTGATAGACTGGACCAGCCTGACAACTTCCTCCAGCACGGCGGGTTCATCGATCATGGGGATTCCGGCATTGACGTCCAAAATGTGCGCCCCAGCCTCGACCTGTGCCAGAGCGTCTCTTTCGACGCGTTCGTAATTTCCGGCAGCCATCTCGGCGGCTAACATCTTTCGCCCGGTTGGGTTGATACGTTCCCCTATGATGGTGAATGGTTGATTCGGTCCGATGATGACCGTCTTGGTTTTTGAGCTAATCGTTGTTTGCATACTATTAGAAAAATATGGGTTCTCCAGGAATTACTGGGGGATCACACTGCGTTTCCCAGAGAGCCACAAAAGGGATGTTAGTTTTTCAGCGCTTCGGCCATGGCCTTGATGTGTTCAGGCGAGCTGCCGCAGCAGCCGCCAATCAAGGAGACACCCATTTCGCGCACATTCAAAGCGTACTGCGCCATCACCTCCGGTGTACCGGTATAGATGATATTGCCCCCAGGCGCAACTTCGGGGATGCCGGCATTGGCTTTGGCAACCAGCACAGCATCAGGGTTCGCTGCGCGCATGTTTTTAACTGCGACTTCGAGTTCGTCCGAGCCGGTGCCGCAATTAGCACCCACCGCGATTACGCCAACTTCCAGTAGGCTTTCAACCGCCTTTGCAGGGCTAATGCCCATCATCGTATGTCCGTGAGTATCGAACGACATAGTCGCCGAGATTGGTAGATCACTGACCGATCGAACACCTTCAATCGCGGCTTTGACCTCATTCAGGTCGCTCATGGTCTCGACCCAGAACAGATCCACGCCACCCTGGGCTAATCCTTGAGCTTGCTCTGCAAATGCAGCCACCGCATCATCGAAGGTCAAGGTTCCCATCGGCTCGAATAGGGAACCCGTTGGCCCGATAGATCCGGCCACAACAACTTTTTCCGATGCGGCATCGGCCTCGGCGCGGGCGCATTCCGCGGCGGCTTTGTTTAGCTCCACCACCCGATCTTGCAGGTTGTGCAACTCCAGCCGAAACCGTGTGCCTCCGAACGAATTTGTCAGGATGACGCGTGAACCGGCTTCGATGTAGGCGCGGTGGACCGCTCGAACGCGATCGGGGTGGCTGACGTTCCACTCTTCGGGGGGATCACCTTGCATTAACCCTGCGTCCATCAGCATGGTCCCCATAGCACCATCGAGCAGGATAGGTTCACCAGAATTGAGTAGCTCATGTATAGGATTCATGTTCATCTCTCCAAAAGCAGAAATACCACAAAAAGGGTGTGCGGGACACACCCTTTTTGTGGTTATTTCTTTATTCCCATAAACTTCTTCGCCGTCTCCACGCCCACCGCAGCGTCTTTGCAGTATGCATCGGCGCCGATATCTTCAGCGAAGGCGTCGTTCAGGGGTGCGCCGCCCACCAGTACGATCACATCATCTCGCAGTCCTTGTTCTTTCAGACCATCGATGACCACACGCATATATGTCATCGTGGTGGTCAGCATGGCACTCAATCCCAAGAAGTCGGCATTGTGCTCCTGGATGGCTCCGATAAAGGTCTCTACAGAGTTATTAATGCCAAGATTGATCACTTCGAAACCCGCCCCTTCCATCATCATCGTCACCAAGTTCTGGCCAATATCGTGGATGTCCCCTTTGACGGTCCCAATTACCATGGTGCCCATTTTAGGGGCATCAGTTTGGGCCAACAACGGTTTTAGTAATGCCATGCCAGCCTTCATTGCTTTGGCAGCCATCAACACTTCTGGGACGAACAGGATGCCATCACGAAAGTCCACTCCGACAACGTCCATACCAGCAACCAAACCTTTGGTCATGATTTCGAGTGGCTCAATCTCGCGTGCCAGCAATTCCTCAACTTCTTCGACAACTTCAGCCTCTAAACCGTCATATAGATCTTCCTGCATCAGTTCCAGGATTTCATCGACGGGCATTTCTTTCAAATTGATTTCATCATTCATTGTTGTTCCTCAGTAAATAATTGGAAGAAGAATAATAACATTCTTTGACGATAGATAACAGATCGTGATAAAAGCCTGCTAGAAATCGCCGTGGAAGTTGGCAGATCTGGGGTTAGTCAGCGATCTGCCGTCTGCGGCGACGTCGGGCGCGTGGTTTGGGCGTATCCGGGTCTACTTCAGGGAGTATACCCTCCAGGTTGGGATACGGGTCGCTTTTATGGGGCAAGTGCATTGCTTTGACAAATTCTTCTTGAAAACCTTCATCGACCGCCGTTTCAATATACTGCACCTGTTGCGAAATCTCACTCGCTTGGTGACGTTTTTCCCGGTTCAGCAAGGCGATGCGCGCCCCATCTCCGGCGGCGTTGCCCACGGCGTGCACCTTTGTTAGATCACAATCGGGGATCAACCCCAAAACCATGGCGTGCTTGGGATCAATATAGCTGCCAAAGGCGCCGGCTAGGATGATCTTATCTACATGCTCGATCCCAGATTGCAGCATCAGGATCTTTGCTCCCGCGTATAAGGCAGCCTTGGCGAGTTGGATATTGCGGACATCATTCTGGGTGATTAAAATCGGTTTGCCTGTTGAGGATTGATCCGCGTTGGCCAGGATATATGCCCCTTTACGCCGATCCTGATCCCATTGCATGGATGAGCAATCCACCTCGGGGTTTAACCTGCCCCCCGGAGTCAGCAGCCCTGCCAAATAGAGTTCAGCAACCACTTCAATGATGCCGGATCCACAAATCCCGGCCGCCAATTGTTCGGGCTGCTGATCTACCGGCACAGAGTCTCCGATCAACCACTCATCTGACCAATGTTCATTGCCAATCACGCGAAATCGGGGCTGCTTGGTGACAGGATCGATGCGTACCCGTTCGATAGCCCCTGGAGCGGCGCGCATCCCCGAAGTGATCTGACCGCCTTCGAAGGCCGGACCCGTAGGGCTTGAGGCGCTGAACATCCAGTCTGGACTGCTGAGCACGATCTCAGCATTAGTGCCCACATCGACGATCAGGATGACGCCCTCCTGCTGGTGGGGCTGCTCAGCCAGCAGCACGGCGACATTATCGGCGCCCACATGGCCTGCTTCGGCAGGTAAGATATGAGCATTCGCTGCAGGATGTAAGCGCAGGCCCAGTTCGCGGGCTTTGACATCTACGGCATCGCGTGTGGCCAGCGCAAACGGTGCTTCACCAATTTCTTTGGGGTTGATATCCAACAGAACGTGCACCATGGTGGTATTGCCCACCAGCACGATTTCGTAGATCTCTCTCCTGGCGATCTTGGCCGAGCGCGACGCCCGGTTGGCCAATGAATTAATGGCGTCAATGATGGCCGAGTTCATTTTTTCTAAACCATCAGATCGTTCGCTGGTGTACGAGATGCGACTCATCAGGTCTTCGCCATAGGAGACCTGTGGGTTCATCATGGATTCGGTGGCCAGCAGTTCGCCGGTGCGCAGATCACAGAGATAGCTTGCAACTGTAGTGCTGCCAACATCCACAGCCAGGCCATAGGCGCCTTCCTGGAAGCCCGGCTGCACATCAATGACCTGACTCTCATTCCATATTGTTACGGTAACTTTCCAATCTCCGCTTCGGATCGTCTGCTGCAAACCTCTCAGCGCATAGATGTCAATCGATAGATCCTCGAGCCCCCACTGATCTGTGAGCGCGTCTTGAAGGCGGCCCCAATCACCGCGATGGAATCCCAGTTGGGCTTGCTCGACTTCTACATAGACCTGGCGGATCGTCGGGACGATTTCTATGGTCCGCTCGGTGGCGGTTTTGCGGATGATCTGTTTTTGAGCGCGGCTCTCTTCGGGTATAGTGACCAGCACATCCCCAAGTATTCGTGAGGCGCAGGACATCCTGCGGTTAAGAATGCTTTCCTTTTCTAAATAGGCTACCTCCTCATCGAGTGGGGATGAGATGTGCTTCTCGGATGATACGATGCCATGTTTAGTAAATTCGCCTTCTTCAATCTGAACCAGACATTTGCTGCATTTCTGACGGCCGCCACAAACACTTTCGATTTCCACACCCAAATCCAAGGCAGCTTCCAAGATGGTTTTGCCATGTTCAACTTGCCCTCGGCGACCCGAGGGCATCAGGATCAAGGTATGGGTTGCACTCATCGCTTTCTTTTTCCTAAGGTGTTGACGGTAGTTCGCCAATCTATACGTTGGAATTTTGTATCCAATTCAGCAACGACTGCGTCAGCGACTTCTTGTGCGCTGCCGGCGCGCTCCATTTCCTCGCCCCACTGAAACCCATCGGTGTATTCTTCGGAGCCGAACAGACCCAGGGCCATGGCCGCGTCGTCTATGGTCTCTTGAAATCGAGCAGGAAGCTGTTTGCCCATGCGCCCATCTTCATCTGTGGCACGCACCTGAGATGGAATACCATGCCAGTAAAGGATCTTATATTTAGCCATAGAGGAGTATTTTACTTGTTTTTGCCCCTTTTTGCCTGGATTTTTCGATCTGAATAGGGTAATTTTTATCAAATATTAACAGCGATTTCCGATTTTCTGCGCGAAATATATTCTGCTAACGCATCTTCAATCGCAGGGTCGAGTGCGGGGGCTTGATAACTTGCCAGTAGTTCTTTGACTTTAATAGCCGCTCTTTGAGATACATCCTGGCCCCCATCCTCGATCCAACGATCGAAAATCGTGTAATCGAACACCTTCGACTCATAGAAGGCTGTCTCGAAGTGTTTAATCGTATGCGGAGTGCCCAGATGATGGCCGCCAGGGGGAACCTCTCCGAGCGAGTCCATCGCTAAACTATCCTCGGAAAGATCTAACCCGTTGAGGTACTTGTGGTACATGCCCAAGATTTCGCAATCGAGCACGAATTTCTCATATCCTGCGACCAGGCCATTTTCCAGCCATCCCGCGGCGTGAAGGATGAAATTTATGCGTCCTTGGACTGCTGGTAGCATAGTCATAATTGATTCATAGCCCGCTTGTGCATCGGTTATTTTTGAACTGGTGAACATGCCTCCGCTGCGGAAGGGAAGCCGATATCGCCGGGCCAGTTGCGCACTGGCCAATAAGGCAATTTGGCTTTCTGGGGAGCCAAAGATGGGGATGCCGCTTTTCAGGTGGATATTGGTCATGAATGAGCCGTACACGACGGGCGCACCAGGCTGCACCATTTGCGCATAGGCAATTCCTGCCAGAGCTTCTGCGTTCTGTTGGATCAGTGTTCCGGCCAGGGATACAGGGGCCATAGCACCCGAAAGGATGAAAGGGGTGATGATGGTGGCTTGGTTGGCACGTGCGTAAACCGTCAATGCTTCCAACATGCGATCATCGAATCGGCGCGGGCTGCTCACATTGATCAATGAGATCAGTGCTGGATGTGCACTCATCTTCTCAGCGCCAAAGAGGATCTCTGCCATTTTGACGCTATCTTGTGCGTTTTCTCCCGACATAACGGAACCCATGAACGCCTTGTCGCTATATTTGATATGACTGAGCAGCATATCCAGGTGCCGGGTTTCCTGGGGCTCATCGGTGGGTTCGACAATCGTGCCACCGGAGTGGTGCAGATATGGGTTGAGATAAGCCAGTTTAACAAAATTTTGGAAATCATTAAGTGTTGCATGCCGGCGGCCTCCTTCCAGATCATAGACAAAGGGAGGTCCATAAACCGGGGCAAAGGTCAGGTGATCCCCACCAATTACCAAGTTTTTCTCAGGGTTTTGAGCTAATTGAGTAAACTGCATGGGGGCTTTTGAGATGAACTCGTTAATCAGTCCAGGCTCGAAGAATGCTATCTCCCCCTGGATCTCAGCTCCATTTGCTTTTAGGATTTGACGCGCCTCTGCATGGTGAAAGGCAATCCCAACTTCAGCAAGAATTTGCATGGATTTGTCGTGGACCAACTGGATACCAGCTTCTGATACGATCTCATAAATAGGCAGCTGGTGGATCGGTTGACTCATTTTGACAATCTTGGCTGCGCGCGCTCTGCGGCGTTGGCGAGGATCTTCTCGTCTGCGTCTCCTGGTATTGCTCATGGTACGCTCCTGTCTGGAATTTGGATGAGATAGTATAAACGATTGAGTCAAAATCCAAGAATTTCTTATCAACATCTCATAAATAAATCAAGACCGTGCTAGCCAAACAGCACGGTCTTGTTTGTGTATTGCTATGAAACGAAATCAGAAACCTACATGGTGGGCAGCGATTTGATCTTCATTTTGGGTAGTCCGCCCTCATCCATCAAGCGAGGCACAATCGCCTCCCAGTGCACGGCCATAAAGTGGATACCGGCAATCCCTGGGGTTTTCTTGAGTTTCTCGATCATCTCCAGGGCGATGGCTACACCCTCTTCCATCTGACCATCTTTGTCTCCAGCATCGTCCATGCGCTGAACGTACTCTTTAGGGATGACCACCCCGGGAACATCATCAGCCATAAAGTGGGCTGCTCGGGCGCTCTTCAAGGGGATCATGCCTGCGAGGATGTAGACCTTGTCGAGCAGGTTGCGTTTATCCAGAGCCTCCAACCAATCCAGGAAACCTTCGTAATCGAAGATCGGTTGGGTCTGGATGAACTGTGCGCCCGCGTTGACCTTCTTCTCAGCACGGATCGCCTCGTACTTAGGCGGCGCGCCAAATGGAGACCCTGCTGCTCCCAGGAAGAATTCAGGGCGATACTTAATTTTGCGCCCATCCAGGTAAATGCCTTCATCTCGCATGCGGCGCAGCATCCATAGCAGTTGGACAGCGTCCATGTCGAATTGATCGGGTTTGGTCATTGGCGCAGGCCCAAAGCGGTGGTGATCTCCAGAGAGACAGAGAATGTTCTTGATGCCCAATCCGGCGGCGCCCATGGCATCTGATTCTAGGACAACGCGCGTGCGGTCGCGAGCCTGCAACTGCATGACCGGTTCTAAACCAGAATCCAGACAAATCTTGCTGGCTGCCATGCTTCCCATACGGGCCGAGGCCGAGGCGTTGTCCGTAAAGTTGGCCGCAGGGACATATTCGCACAACCAACCAGATTTTTTGCAGATTGGTTCGGTGGTTACACTGAGGGGGGGCGCAATCTCTGCTGTGCAGGTGAATTCGCCAGTGCGCAGGTTGGCCTCCAAAAGAGAGGTGGGTTCTTCATACGCGGGTGGGTGGTATTCACTATCACCTTGCCACCAATCTGGCTGGCGCACCTTGTAGAAGACCCGCTCCCAATCCTCATCGAATTTCGCGCGGTTGGTGAACCTCTCAACAAATTTGGGACTATCGTCCATTTCTCGCCAGGTATTGACCACATCGAGCCAGGTTTCACGACCAACGCGTGAGCCATCGAGCGGAGCGTTAAGTTCCAGTAATTTATGCTCGCGGCCCATCCGTTCAGCCCGGTCATAGATCTTGTACCAGGTACAAGGGCGGGTTTCATCGACCTCGCAAGATTCGGGCGTTGCGCCACCACAAAGGCCGTTGCGCAGGCCTTTGGGGCAGGTCATTGGGCAGACAAAGGCAGTTTCCTGCAAGATGCAATTCCCACACATACGGCATCCAAAAAGAATGCCCTTGATGAGGCCTTCACCCGCTGTGAAAACTTTCATGAAGGGGGTCACATCGCTTTGGTCGTAGGGTCTAAAGGGGGCTTGGTATCGTCTGGGTGAGAAAAGTGCCATAGAATTATCCTTTCGAAATAAGCGGAATAAGACGCCCTTCCTTTAGGTTTTCGTAACCTTTGGGAAAGGAGTCTTCCAGTGATCGCAATTTGGATGCATGTGCCAGTATAACTTGGGATACCAAAAAGTCAATTACAGAGGGCCTGTTTTTGAGAAAATAGTGATATTGGTAATATCAATTCCAAACTAAATGTCACCCCCTATGGAGATGGATTGAATGCGCGCTTTGAAGTTGGGAATTCTGCCGGTTGATGTTCATCATCCAGAGAGTGATGAATATGAAAATGAAGAGGATCAACGCGATTGTAATGCCCCAAATTAGAGCTTGGAGTTGGTTGATTTTCGCCTCTTGCTCCTGAACGATGGCATACATCCCCTGGATGGCAGCCAATGAGACACCATCGGCATCTACAGTGTTGATATGTTTATCGTCCTCCCCAAGCCCAAAACTGACGTAAAAATCTTGGGCCATAGGGCCAATATGCTGTATGGCCGTATCTTGCGAGGAGTAATTCCAGATGGCGATAGGGAGATTCACGACCGTCGCTAGAATTTGATCGCTATCGATAGGGGAGATGTTCTCTTTAACATGACGGTCGCTAAGGGTTGCCCAAGATCCGCTGCCCGCGGGTAAGCTGACACCGGTGACAGAGATGCCCTCCTGATCGATGCCGCTTATGAAGCGCACGCCTCCCGTGGCCCGGACGGCGAACTCGTCAGAGACTCTGGATGCAAAGTCGAAATCGTTTGAATCGGCGAAGATGAATACGCCAGAATGTTCTGCTTCCACTTGGGCGCGGTGACCGGCAGCCAGGCTGAACTCACCGCCAGCCGTGTTGAGCAACCCTCCTGGGATGGAAGCATATGCCCCGCTGGCAATATTGCCCTGACCCCCGCTGACAGTGCTATAGGGTGCCGTGGCTTGGTTGCCCAGCCCACCCGAGATGGTGGTCTGATCTGCAGTGGTCGTGTTCCCTGCTCCCCCGCCAATGACAGAACTGAATCCTCCCGCCGAATTGCGTGTTCCTCCTGCCACGGCAGCATAGTCATCAGATGCTTGATTATACGCCCCGCCAGCGATGGTGGTGTCAGGCGCGCTGGCAGCATTTTGAATGCCACCACCAATTGTAGCGCGGGCATCTCCTGCGGTGTTGCGGCTGCCACCTCCCACAAAGGTATCGCGTCCCGTGGCAACGTTGGCATATCCGCCCCCGATGGTGGCATAGAAATAACTTGCCGAATTCTCCCGCCCGCCGCCGACAGTGGCATGGGAAGCGCTGGCCGCGTTCAATTGTCCTCCGCTCACTGTGGCGTGATAGGCATCAGCCTGGTTGTTCGATCCGCCGCTGACGACGTTGTACAGATCGATTTCTACCCCATCATCATCTGCTGCGTTTGGGATCTGCACCATTGACCCTAGGGAGATTGAGTGAACATCTAGCGAGAGCGAATATTGCCTGAAGTCACTCTCAATAGGAACTTCGAAGTAGTATATATAAAGGAAGGTGAGTTGTTCTCCTACCTTATAAGCTACGTGCTCATTTGCGATGGTGCGTTGCGCATGCGTGGGAGTGAGGCGATCAGACTCATCTTTCAAGATCAAGTTGGAAACTCCCCAATCTAAGGTCTCATCTGGATCCGCGTTGATTCCCTCGATGCTGATTGTGACCACGTAAAAGGTTTTCCCGGCTGGCGGGTAGCTCATCAAATAATGAGTTTGCATGCTTTTGCGGATGCGCGCGTCCAGTACTGTGAGTTGAGCTCCGTCGATTCGGAGGGGTGTGTCGATCCCAATAATAGGTTCGGTGAGATTATCCTGGATACCTGAACACCCGGTTAAAAAGGTTACGAAGATAACGGCAGATAACAGGCTGAATGATTTCATAGCATAATCTCCTGTCTGAAATTTCCTAAAAAGGGGTTGCCATAAGGGTTGACCTATCTTATGCATACCCCTTTTGCGGCCCACTCCGTTTGGTCGCTTGAATGACTTCAGTATAGAAAAGCCTAGGGGCGGAGTCAATACTCAATTCGTAGGGCCAACGCCAAAGGAGTCCCATAATCCATCCTTCAATCCTGGTATAATCATGCCGTGGCTCGCAGAAAATCCCCCAAAGACCTATCCGTAGAAGAACTCCGCCGCTTGCTTGTCGAAAAGCAACGCGCGGCCCGTCAAGAACGCTTGGAACGCTTCCGCAAGACCGGGCGTGTTGTCACCCTTGCCTCCGACCTGGAAGCGCCGTCTCTGGATGATCTGCGCTCAGGACCACTATCAGACACTGAAGATGAGGGCGCCCCTTCACCCAGGCGGAGGGTTTTGGATTATTTCTTACTGGCGATTGAGATCTTGGCGGTGTTGGGTCTGGTGTTCGTTCTGTTCAATGGATTAGAAGTCATCCAAGAGTTGAACCAGGAAGTGGCCCGCGCACTGGAACAGCCCACCCTAACTCCCACTCCCTTGATCCGGGCGGTGGTATTGCCCTCTGGACATACGCCTCCCATCGAGGGAGTGGCCCAGCCGAACGAGGCTGAAATCCCTGAGCACTTGCGCCCCCTGGTGCAGTCGCTGGCCAATGTGCCGATCCCCACTCCTGGACCTGCCCAAGCGCATCGCATTCAAATTCCCGCCATTGGGGTCGATGCATCGATTGTCCAGGGGGATGGTTGGGAACAATTGAAGAAAGGGGTTGGCCAGTACGTCGGCTCTGTAAATCCAGGGGAGAATGGCAATATTGTATTATCTGCTCATAACGATATCTTTGGCGAGATCTTCCGCTATCTGGAAGAACTCGAACCTGGCGATGAGATTATCATTCATACCCATCAGCGGGTGTACACGTATGTAATCTTCAATAAAGAGATCGTCGAGCCAACCCAGGTGGAATTCCTGGATCAGACTGCCAAACCAATTACCACCTTGATTTCTTGTTACCCGTATCTTGTTGATGATCAACGGATCATCGTCCAGGGGCAACTCAAGAGCGGTGGTGGGTAGCGGCCGCCTTGCTAGTGGGGATCTTATGACACTTTTTCTGTTTGCTAACGTAAATTAGATCATAGATGAACGCGAACACGAATGAAATTCGCCGTCCCTGGAAGCCGCGTACGAAACTGACCGTTAGTATTCTGATCCTGGTTTTGTTCATATATTTGCTTTCTCGATTTAGTGCGGCAATTCCCCCTTTTATCTTGGCACTGATTCTGGCGTTTGTGCTGACACCGGCGGTCAACAAGATGGAAGAGCAATTGCCTATTTCGCGGGGGCTGATCACCGGGTTGGTATTTTTGGTAATTCTGACTTTGGTGTGCCTTATCCCGGTGGTATTTTTACCCCCTCTTGGAGAGCAAATCGCGGATCTAAATCTGGATTTTCAGTTGCTCCTCGAACAGCTTTTGGGCCATCAATATATCATTGCCGGTCAAACCATTGATAGGGCCGCCATCTTCAATCAGATTGTCAGTGTTGTTCAAGAGATCCTCCAACCCTTGTTTGAGGAGACTCTGGGGTTTGCCGTGGATGAAATCTCTTCTTTGGTATGGGTAGTGCCTTTTGCCTTCGCGATGGGTGTCTTGGCCGGTTTGATGGAATTCCTGCCCAGCATTGGTCATGGAATCTGGCTCACGATTGCAACCATCCTGGCGCTCTTCGCTGGGTCTACATGGATGAATCTCCCCAATTGGATTTTTTCGCTGATCATCATCGGGTTGCACGTTGTTTTTCAACAATTTGATTTGAACTATCTCATCCCGCGCATCATTGGCCGCCAGGTGCATTTGCCACCCCTGATGGTGATCTTAGGGATTGTAGCGGGAGCTGCCATGGCTGGAGTTTTGGGTGTGTTGCTGGCAGCCCCAACGGTTGCCTCGGCTCGAGTGATTGGGCGTTACATTTTCGCCAATCTCACGGATGCCGACCCTTTTCCAGAAATGGCCACCTCGCCTCTGCCCCCTCCAAATCCGCGCTGGTGGTCGTTTGGGGGGAAGTTTTCGAGTGAAGACCTAAATGGAGCTGAAGTATGACCACGCCTCAATCAATGCAGCAGTCCCCTCCTTGGGGTGGCAATGTCAAGCTAGTAGTCGGCCTGACCATTGTTGCCATAGTAGCAGCCTTTTTAGTCCGATTTCAGAGCATCATTGCTCCATTGCTGCTGACCTTTATTCTTACGTATTTGCTGCACCCATTGATTTCCAAATTGAGTGATGCCACTCGCCTTTCATGGCGTATGTCGGTTAATATCGTTTACCTGATATTCGTGATCGTGTTGGTTGCCTCATTTACATTCACCGGTTTGGCTCTGGTGCAGCAATTAGAGAGTCTGATCGGGGTGATCGAACGCTTTATTAACGAACTCCCAGAATTGGTGCTGCGCTGGTCTACAACCGTCTACCAGATCGGGCCGTTCCAGATCGATATTTCACAATATCTTTCGGTTGCCAATGTGGAAGCGTTGATCCAGCAAGTGATTTCAATTGTCAGACCTGTCCTAGGTCAGGCTGGCGGAGTATTAGGAACTGTTGCAGCAGAAACCGCGTCTTCATTTATGTGGGGGTTCTTCATTATTTTGCTGTCTTATTTCCTTTTGGCCGATACGGGCCAGGTGCCAGATAAGCTGGTCGATATTGATCTTCCTCCAGGATATGAAAACGATTTGCGGAGAATGGGTCGTGAACTTGCGAGGATCTGGAATGCCTTCCTGCGAGGTCAGGTGATCTTGTTTACACTGACCATCCTGGTTTACGCTACCCTGTTGGCGGTTTTAGGAGTGCGCAATGTGCTGGCCATCGCAGTCTTAGCGGGGTTCGCGCGCTTCGTGCCCTACGTTGGTCAGTGGGTGACCTGGATCGTCATAATTCTAGTGACCTTGTTCCAGAAGAGCAATTACTTTGGCCTCGAGCCGCTGCAGCACATGCTGCTGGTGTTCATCATCGCCATTATCGTGGATCAAATCTTTGATGGAATCCTGGCACCTCGTATTATGGGGCAAACATTAGGCGTGCATCCCGCAGCAGTTTTGGTTGCTGCGATTGTGGCTGCCAGTTTATTGGGCTTGCTGGGGGTTGTGCTGGCTGCACCTGTACTGGCGACACTTACATTCGTAGGCCGTTATGTGGCGCGCAAAATGCTTAGTCTCGAGCCGTGGCCAGAACCGGAAAGAGAATCTGTGCCTGTACAATATCCCTGGAATAAACTGCGGGTGAAAATCGTTGACTGGATACGTTCACTCCCCAAGCGATTTAAACGATAGATAAGTTTTCTTTGATTAAAAACTCGACCCTAAAGGCATATGCCTTTAGGGTCGAGTTTATGCCTCACCTAATTTAGTCAGGAGTTACGCACTTGAAGCGGATTGGGCTGGATTGCGTAAGTCGTATTAGTTATAAAGTCGTTCCTTGATTTCGATGACTTGTCGTCGAACCTTGTCATCGCGTTCCAATAGATCACAAATTTTCTCGTGACCATACATCACAGTGGTGTGATCGCGGCCTCCTAGGACTTCTCCGATTTGGGGAAGAGAGATATCGGTTTCCTCACGTATTAAGTACATGGCAATCTGGCGCGGCCGGGCAACAGTTTGGGTGCGTTCTCGCCCTAGGATGCGTTCTGATGCAACACCGTAAACATCGGCGACGGTATCGATGATTTGATCAGGCTGCAGTTGCGTGCGCTGGGGCAACAGATCTGCCAGAGCTGAGTCAATCAGTTCGGAATCGATGGGGATGCCGCGCAAATCTGCAAAGGCCACGATGCGGGTGAGCGCGCCCTCGAGCTCGCGAATGTTGGACTGGAATTTGCGCGCGATGATGGCGATGATCTCATCCGATATCACATACCCTGCTCGTTCGGCCTTGGAGTGTAAAATGGCCATACGCGTCTCGAAGTCCGGGGCTTGGATGTCAGCTGTCAAGCCCCACTCGAAACGTGACCGCAGCCTTTCTTCCAGGGTGACCATGGCCTTTGGGGGACGATCAGAAGTCATCACAATTTGCTTATTCTGGCCGTGTAAGGTATTAAAGGTATGGAAGAATTCCTCTTGGGTCGATTCTTTACCAGCTATGAATTGGATATCGTCAATCAGAAGAACATCAGTTCGCCGATATTTTTCACGAAAAGCCTGTGTGGTATGGGAGCGGATGGCATTGATCAGGTCGTTGGTAAACTCTTCTGAGGAAACGTATAACACATTCTGACCGGACTGCACACACTGATTGCCAATGGCATGTAGCAAGTGAGTCTTCCCTAATCCTACGCCCCCATATAGGAACAAGGGATTGTAAGCCAGCGCAGGCCTTTCGGCTACCGCGAGTGACGCGGCATGAGCAAGGCGATTGCTTGGTCCCACAACAAAGCTCGAAAAACTATAGCGAGTATTCAGTGTAGGATTCGTAAACTGAGCTGAGATATCCTCTTGATGATCGACAATTTCCTTTTTGGGTGTTTGCTCAGTGACTTGCCAAACCGTAAAACGGACGCTCACCGATCGGTTCATGATGCCCGAAAGTAATTTGGAGATTGTGCTCGAAAGACGGTCCTCTAACCAGTCTCGCGCATAGGCATTTTTTACCCCAATTGTGAAGGCACCATCCTCGTAGGTGATCAGTTCTGTGTCGCGAACCCAGGTATCAAAGGCGGCCTTCGGCATTTCCAGTTGTAATTGGCCAAGTGCAGCTTGCCAGGCTTGGGCGGCTTTCATCGTTGGCGTTCCTCCTCCGCGTGGATAGAATTGACGTACTCGAACCCTACCTCATCGTTGCCCTTTTGGATGAGGATTTTGTAGTAAAATCTATATAACTGGCCGTGAAACTTTGAGGAATTGCACCCCACTATCGCTGCAATCTTTCGTGATAGTGGCATGATATTACCAGAGGGTGGGCATGTATTGCAAGACGTTAACCCTACGCCAAGCTAAAAGAATTTAAGATTTTAAGATTTGCTACCTTAAAGAAAACTGCCGCGGTTATAGGGTATAGGCACATATCATTTAGGATCAATGACGAAGCGATATCCCACTAAGTATGGGAACAAATAAGAAGGAACCCCCATATGTGGGTGTTCGTATAGTAGATGGCATTATAGCTCCAGGGTTAGGGGATGGTATACCTTAATAAATTCACTGACTAGCGGAACAAACTTGAAAGAGATGTAATGCGTAATTGTGAATCAGATTTTATGATTACTCCGTGAAAATCGCTGATTCCTCGAATGTGTTAGAATCTTAACAGATTTAAACGACAACTCCGATGAATTCTCACAACTCTCCTCCTGTCAAAGACTTTTTGTTTATCGCTTTCTTAATGGCCTTGCTTGGTTGGGTGGGCTTGGTAGCGGTAGTTTTCCGCACGTTACCAACACTTGGTCCTCGCTGGCTGTTTTTCTTTTTGCTGGTTGTGGCAATTTCTGGATCTATACTTCCGGTGACAGCTTTCCTGAATCGCCGTTTCCCGTCCAACCCCCCCGCCAGACGAGCTACAGTGTTGAGAGAGGCCCTTTTGGTTGGGTTCTTCATATCGGCATTAGCCTGGCTGCAACTCTTTCGAGTTCTCACCCCAGCTTTGATCATTTTGCTTGCACTTGGAATAGGGTTCGTGGAGTGGATGGTCAGATTGTGGGAAGGCAGCCGCTGGGACCCTTGAGTGGTTGCAAGTTTATCCATTTGCATATTGCAGGTTTTACTGTATGTCTGATTTGCGCGGCCTCCCTTCTGTCGATACATTGACAAACACTCCAATAGGCAAGGAGTGGATTGCGCAGTATGGCAGACCACTCACTATCGAGGCTGCGCGCGCAACGTTGGATGACGCCCGGGTTGCCTTTCGAACTGGAAAAGCAATCCCATCTCAAGATAAATTGATCGATCGTGTCACGGCCAAACTCGAGTTTTGGGTCACACCAACTCTACGCCCAGTGATCAATGCCTCGGGGGTGATCATTCATACCAATTTAGGTCGTTCCCCATTAAGCCCTGCAGCACTTCGCGCCGCATCTCAAGTATCGATTGGGTACTCAAATCTGGAATATGATTTAGACCAGGGGCAACGCGGCTCCCGCTTAATACATACTGAAGCGCTTCTGACTAGGTTGACTGGGGCGGAGGCTGCCCTAGTGGTCAATAACAACGCGGCTGCGGTTTTGCTGGCGCTTACTGCGCTGGCTAACCGAAGACGCGTGATCATAGCCCGCTCCCAATTAGTTGAGATTGGGGGAGGTTTCCGAGTGCCCGATGTGATGAAGCAGTCTGGCGCTAAACTTGTTGAGATTGGCACCACGAATCGCGTTCACCTGCGGGATTATCAGGAAGCCATCGATGATCAGCCGATCAAGTTGGTGATGCGCGCCCATCGCTCGAACTTTGCCATAGTTGGCTTCACCACTGAACCATCCTTAGATGAAATCGTCTCTGCCTCGCATGTTGCTGGAATTCCCGTTTTGGATGATCTCGGCTCGGGCACCTTGCTGGATACGGCACAATATGGGTTGGCTCACGAGCCGATGGTGGGGGAATCTCTATCTGCAGGTGCTGATCTGGTTTGCTTTTCTGGGGACAAATTGTTGGGGGGTCCTCAAGCTGGAATCCTCGTCGGGAGGCGTGAGTTGGTAGCGAGACTCAAGAAACACCCTCTGGCCCGCGCGGTGCGCGCGGACAAACTCGCTCTGGCAGCGCTCTCAGCGACTTTGCTACATTACTTGAAAGATGAAGCTGAAACTGAGATTCCCATTTGGCGCATGATTTCCGCGGATCAAGCAGAAATACAAACCCGCGCTCAGAGTTGGGCAACCACCCTCAAATCCGGCAAAGTGATTCCAGGCCAATCGACTGTGGGAGGCGGTAGCCTGCCTGGTGAATCCCTGCCGACCTTTTTGTTCGCTCTCGATATTCCACACCCCGATCGATTTTTGAAGCGGATGCGCGAGAATCATTCTCCCGTCATTGGCCGCATCCAATCTGACCTGGTTGTATTCGATCCCCGAACGGTTTTGCCAGAACAAGATGAAGATCTGCTCCAAAGTATTCAGAAGAATCTCGACTGATATTCGATTGGTGGGAGATCCTAGAAGACTATTCAATAAATTCATGTCAAACTAAATATTCGCGTTAGAATAGGACATCAATAACTTCTCAAAGGTGAAATGAAATGAAATCTGATCTCGACCGATTGATGAAAAAACATAACCTGGATGCCATCCTGGTGACAGGCCCAGCCAAGCATAACCCGGCCATGTACTACTTGACCGGTGGTGGACATATGACCAGCGCAGAATTGATCAAGCCGCGCGGGGCAGATCCAACTCTCTACTACAATCCTATGGAGCGCGATGAAGCTGCCGCCACGGGTTTGAATACCAAGAACCTGGCGGAGTTTGGCTATTCAAAATTGCTCAAGCAAGCAGGTGGTGATGCGATCAAGGCGCTTGCATTGCGATACCAGATGATGCTAGCAGAGCAAGGTGTATCTTCGGGACGTTTGGCGATCTATGGCAAGGTAGAGTTAGGCGCAGGGTATGCAATCTTTTCTACATTGCAAGAGTTGCTTCCCGACCTGGAAATTGTAGGTGAAGAGGCGCGCAATTCCATGCTAAAGGAAGCCATGGCCACCAAAGATGAAACTGAAATCGAGCACATGCGTGAGATGGGGGCGATTACTACTTCTGTGGTGGGTAATGTGGCAGATTTCCTGACCTCTCATCAGGCCAAAGATGGTGTGCTCGTAGATCGAAGCGGGGAAGCGCTTACTATTGGGGATATCAAGAAGCGAATTAATTTGTGGCTAGCGATGGAAGGTGCTGAGAACCCTGAGGGTACAATCTTTGCTATTGGGCGCGATGCAGGTGTCCCGCACAGCTCGGGGAACCCAAAAGATTTTCTCAGGCTTGGACAGACAATAGTTTTCGACATCTTCCCGTGTGAAGCTGGCGGAGGTTATTTCTACGATTTTACTCGAACCTGGTGTTTGGGTTATGCTCCGGATGACGTTCAGGCATTATATGATGATGTCTTCGAAGTTTACCAAAAGATCATGGCTGAGTTAGAAATGGGCGCATACTTCCCTGATTACCAAAAGAGGACGACTGAACTCTTCAAGGCACAGGGGCATCCCTCAATAGATGATGATCCCACGCTTCAAGAAGGCTATGTCCACAGCGTCGGACATGGGCTGGGCCTGCATGTTCACGAGCGCCCTTGGTCAGGCAGTACGGCGACTGAGGATGACAATCTGGACCCCGGAGTGGTTGTTACCATTGAGCCAGGTCTCTATTATCCGGATCAGGGCATGGGCTGCCGCCTGGAAGATACCGTCTGGGTACGACCGGATGGTGGCATGGAAATTCTTGCTGAGTATCCACTGGATTTGGTATTGCCCATAAATAATGCATAATTTTCTAGGTGATACAGGGTCTCTGAGAGAATGGAAAACGTTCGCGTATTAGGGATTGAAACTTCATGTGATGAAACCGCGGCGGCAGTTGTTGAAGACGGCCGAGTGTTATTATCGAGCGTTGTCGCGTCTCAGGTGGACTTGCATGCTCAGTTTGGTGGGGTTTTTCCTGAGGTTGCTTCTCGCCAGCATATCCTCAACATTTATCCAATTATCGAACAAGCCCTACGTGAAGCGCATATGGACTTGAGAGAGGTGGACGCCATCGCCGTCACGCGCGGCCCAGGATTGCCTGGCTCATTGGTTGTGGGGATCAATGCTGCCAAAGGTCTGTCTTTGGGTAGTGGTCTGCCGCTTTTGGGAATCAACCACCTCGAGGGACACCTGTATTCAGCCTGGTTGCACGAGTTAAGCGGAGAACTGCCCCCAGAGCCGAGTTTCCCACTCTTGGCGCTAATAGTTTCTGGTGGACATACGGAACTAGTGCTCATGGAAGACCATCGTCAATACCGCCGATTGGGTGGTACATTGGATGACGCTGCTGGGGAAGCCTTTGACAAAGTGGCGCGCTTGATTGGGTTGTCTTACCCTGGTGGGCCGGCCATCCAGCGAGCTGCCGAGGCTGGTGACCCTCATGCCGTGAAATTCCCGCGCGCCTGGTTACCCGGCACCTGGGATTTCTCCTTCAGCGGGTTGAAGACCGCGGTCTTACGGACTGTGCGGGAAATAGAAGCCAACACACAACAGCTCCCCGTAGCTGATTTGGCAGCCAGCTTCCAGGAAGCGGTGGTCGATGTGTTGGTAGGGAAATCTTTAGAAGCGGCCAAAGAATTTAATGCCAAAGAAATCCTCGTAGCTGGGGGTGTCTCGGCTAATCGAGCATTGCGAGAACGTTTTCAGGACCAATCTCAGTTACAAGTCCACATCCCGCCGTTGAATCTTTGTACCGATAACGCCGCCATGATCGCGGGCGCCGGTTGTTTTCGCTTCATTGCGGATCAACGCGACGGGTTAGATATGGACGCACTACCCACCTGGCCGCTCTCCGAATTAAGTTCATAAGCAAACCTCGTCGAATCGGTTATTTCGATCGCTTCTTTCTATTGACCGTGTCAGTGAGATTCGGTCAGGAGACTAATTACAGCTGACTTTGAGGACAATACCGTGGAAATGTATCTTTCAATTCATGCCCTGTTAGGTGCGTTGCTGATCTTTGGGCTGCGTGTTACCGATATGACATTCGATACGTTGCGAGTTTTATTCGTAATGCGCGGGCGTAAACCCATTGCCTGGTTCTTGGGGTTCTGCCAGTCAGCGATCTTCGTGATTGCAATCACTTCTGTGCTCAGCAATCTAGATAACCCAATCAACATTATCGGGTATGCGGCTGGGTTTGCAACTGGAAATGTGGTGGGGATATTCATCGAAGAAAGGCTGGCAATTGGATTCGTCCATTTACAGGTCATCAGCCCTCGTTTTGGAAGCGCGCTTGGCGAGCGTTTGCGCGCTGAAGGATTTGCGGTTACAGAGGTCCCAGCCCGGGGGAAAGACGGCATGGTGACCATGCTTAATTGCAACGTGCGTCGGAAACAGGTGAGTGAGGTTGAGAAACTGATTTACGAAGTGGATGATGAGACATTCATCACCGCCTCAGAAATTCGCTCCGTGCGCCGCGGTTTTTGGCGCTCGTAGGGAGAGACGCCGCTGGCGTTCTATTAAAAAATAAGCGTGGAGCAATAAACGCTCCACGCATTTCTTTCTCCGCTTACTCCGCTTACCTATCTCAGATCACGAAATCCCCATTCTTATAAACCAACTCCCCGTCCACGGTAATCTCGGAATCTTCACGAAGGTCGCAAATCATGTCCCAGTGGATAATGCTCTTGTTCAAGCTGCCGGTTTCGGGGTATCCCGCGCCGAGAGCCATGTGAAAGGTGCCGCCGATTTTTTCGTCAAAGAGGATATGACCGATGAAACGGTCGATATTGAAGTTCGTTCCAATGGCGAATTCCCCAATGTAGCGTGCGCCTTCGTCACTATCGAGCATTTTCAATAAGAAATCCTGGTTAGTTTCCGCTTTCGCCTGGATCACTTTGCCTTGCTCGAAAGTTAACTCTACGCCTTCGACCACGCGCCCCGCAGTAATTGCAGGGTAGGTATATCTTACCCAGCCATTGACAGAGTCTTCGACAGGTCCAGTATAGATCTCTCCATCAGGCATATTATGTTCACCGAAGGAGTTCTTGAAAGTGCGTCCTTTGATCGATAATCTCAGATCGACGTTGGGGCCTCGCAGTTCGACAAGGTCCTTGCCCTCGATTACATCGATGATCTCTTTCTGTCTGCTCTCGAACAACTTCCATGAGCCAACCGGATCGGTAGTTTTTTCGTCGGCGTAACAAGCCTGTAAGACGAAATCTGTATATTCTTCATAATCCATCCCAGCTTCTTCTGCATAAGCTTGGGTGGGGTAGAGGGTCGTAACCCATTTGAAGGCTTTTTCCGCCCCGCGCTTCATCTGAGTGTGTAAGATGGGTGCCACAGCTTTTTGCCGGCGAGTTTGCTTAGCAGGGTCGACCTCTGTCAAGGCTCGAGGATTTGTTTCTGAGTGAATGCGAATCCGAGACTCAAACTCGTCGTACGCCAATTTTCGAAATGTAGGGATGAAATCCAACTGTTCCCCATTTGCATGCTTGAAGAATATTGCATCTTGGTCAGGGAAAGCGAGTTGTAAATGGGGATGCCCACCATGTTCGAGAATTTCAGCATAAAGCTCTCGAATGAGCGGCTCGGCCGCAGTTGTGGCCTCAATGAGGACCCGGTCCCCAGGCATTATATTAGCTGAATGACCAACGAGAATTTTGGCAAGTTTGTTAAAGCGTTTTTCGCTCAACGGATTCTCCTACTTGATCTGCAAAGAGAGGAAATTATATCATGGCAGAGGGTTTGTGATCTCTGTCGCAATCGCCAGTACCGTGATATTTCAAGTCGCGGTATACTCGATTCAATTAATCTATTTTGTGGCTTGGGTCACCGTGCATTTGCTTCGCCAGCCCAACTTCACTTGCCACAACCCTATGCATTTCAAACAAGAGCACATTTTGACAACAATGAAACAATTAATACAAAATCTTCGCACTGGCGAGACTTCCATCGCCGATGTTCCCGTCCCCACACCGAAATCCGGCATGGCCTTGGTCCGTACCGCGGCATCATTAGTGTCTGCGGGCACTGAACGCATGGTCGTGGAATTCGCTGAAAAAAGCCTGGTCGGCAAAGCTCGCTCTCGCCCGGATCTTGTCCGCCAGGTGCTTGATAAGGCTCGCCGGGAAGGCTTATTGACAACTGTGGATGCGGCCTTCAATCGCCTCGATCAGCCCATGGCTTTAGGGTATTCATCTGCAGGGACCATCATTGCTGTGGGTGAGGGCTTACAGGGATTCAAAGTAGGGGACCGCGTCGCCTGCGCAGGTGGAGGGTATGCAGTCCACGCCGAATTTGCTCAGGTACCGGGCAATTTGTTAGCCCATCTCCCCTCAGATGTAAATTTCGAATCAGCTGCTTTTGCAACCTTAGGCGCCATCGCCTTGCATGGCTTCCGCCTGGCTCAACCCCAGGTGGGTGAGCGGATCGCGGTAATCGGCTTGGGGTTATTGGGATTATTGACTGTGGACATTGCGCACGCGGCGGGTTGCCACGTTTTTGGGGTGGACCTTGACCCTGAGCGGGTCGAACTGGCCCGGCGCGCGGGGGCCGAGGCTGTCACTCGCGAACAGGCCGAAGATGCGTCCCTGGCTTTCTCGCGTGGCCACGGCGTGGACTCGGTTTTGATTTGTGCGGATACTCATTCGGATGATCCCGTGATTTTGGCGGGTGCAATGGCGCGCGATCGAGCCAATATTGTCGCTGTCGGGGCAGTCGGCTTGAACATCCCTCGCCGGGAATATTTCCAGAAAGAGCTCAACTTCGTCAACTCGCGCTCTTACGGACCTGGTCGCTACGACCCATCGTACGAAGAGTTCGGCCATGATTACCCCATAGGCTTTGTTCGTTGGACCGAAGGCCGCAATATCCAGTCGATTGTCGATCTGCTCGGTTCAGGCCGTTTGGATGTTGCCCCTCTCATCACGCACCGCTTTCCCATCGAAGATGCGCCTGAGGCCTACGAACTCATCACAGGAAAGAAAGACGAAGCTTTTTTGGGAGTCTTGCTGACTTACCCTGAGAGTGCGGAGCACGAAGAGCGAAGTGCGAAAATTTCTTTACCAGATTCGCCCTCCCCACAGCGATCAGCGCAAATCAAACTTGGTGTTCTCGGCGCAGGAAATTTCGCTACGGAAGTTATGTTGCCTGCAGTTCACAAGATCCCGAATATGAATTTCGTAGGTATCGTGTCTGGATCAGGTCTAAGCGCTCAACATGCTGGGAATAAATTCGGTTTCCAATATTCAGCCAGTGATGCCTCCCAAATCATCGCTGATCCCGAAATCAACACCATTGCCATCCTGACTCGGCACAATTTGCACGCCGATCAGGCCGTAGCCGCGCTGAAAGCCTGCAAACACGTCTTTGTAGAGAAGCCTTTAGCTGTTAGCCGAGACCAGTTGTCTGTTGTCAGGGAGCAGCTCCGGAATACCGAAAACTGTCTTTTGACCACTGGCTTCAATCGACGTTTCGCTCCAATGGCTAGCAAATTAAAGGAATTCATTGTCAATCGAAAGGAACCCTTGGTCGCCCATTACCGGGTAAATGCTGGATATATTCCTCTAACCCATTGGCTGCACGATCCTGAAGAGGGTGGCGGGCGGATCATTGGAGAAGGTTGCCACTTTGTTGATTTCTTAACGTTCCTGGTTGGCTTGTCACCTGTTTCCGTTACAGCACGGGCTCTCCCGGACTCTGGGACATATCGAGAGGACAATGCTATTTTGACCTTTACGTACCCCGACGGTTCCATTGGGACCGTCTCATATCTGGCAAATGGCGATAAGGCGTTTCCGAAGGAACGCGTAGAAGTGTTTTCCGGTGGGCGTGTGGCTGTATTAGATGATTTCCGCTCATTGGAGATGGTGCACAACGGGCGAAGAAAGCTTGAACGCGCTCGGCTGCGCCAGGATAAGGGCCATCGCGCGGCCTGGGAAGCATTTGTTCACGCTATCGGCAGTGGTGGGCCACCGCCAATCCCATACGACCAGCTATTTGGTGTAACTGAGGCCACATTTGCCGCAGTTGAGGCGCTGCGTGGTGGAGGGGTGATTACGATTGACCTCGATATTCTGAGTGATAGAATGGTGTAAAGTTTTAGTGCAAAGGAAATGCACCATGAAGAACCCTAGGAAGGTTTCTGAAGTAACTGCGAACTATAGTGTTGAAAAGGAACGCCTAAATCTTTATTTCCCTAAACCCTTGGTGGATGAATTACGCGCACAGATTCCTGCGCGGGAACGAACGAGATTCATTACGGATGTATTAAATCGAGAACTACGCCGACTCAAATTGAAAGCCGCCGTGAAAGCATCTGCAGGTGCCTGGAAAGACGAAGATCATCCAGAATTAGCAACTGGGGAAGATATTGACCGATGGATCGAAGATCAAAGAAAAATCGGATCTCGTGATTTGTCTGAAGAGTGGGGCAGAGACGATGGGTGATGTTTTTCTCGATTCCGGCATTCTGATTCGACATTTGCGAGATTTGCCAAAGTATCCAGAATTAATAGATCAACTTGCTGATGAAGGCGAATTGTTTATATCTTCCTATACCCGACTTGAAATCGTGCGTGGAATGAGAGAATTCGAACGGAATAAAACCATTAGACTTCTAGATTCGTTAGTAACAATTCCAATGGATTCTTCGATTGCAGATTATGCAGGCGAACTCATCTTTACCTGGCGAAGTCGCGGAATCTCATTAGGAGATGCCGATGCTTTAATCGCAGCTTCTGCAATTCAATTGGAGATTGCTCTGGCCACCACGAATGCCCGTCACTTCCCGATGTCAGAGTTGGCTGTTTGGCAAGCCGATGATGTTGGGAAACTTCAACTTTGGGAACGAGACTAACCCGATTGAAAGTTATCACTAGAATCCACCTTGCTTTGAAAGCCCTGCTTGAATTAGGCCCCAGACAACTGGGGCTTTACGCGTTGTACAAGTTATTACTCCGATCGAGATATTATAGGTTGCGTTCGCAAAAAACTTCTGGACAGCGGATGGTGGGCAGTGGCAAACATGAACATATTCTAAATCTTCCAGATATTGAGCAAGTGGCCACTGCCATTGGGGATGAAGGTATTTCGCAACTGATCGCAGAGGCCGATGAAATTGTGGCTGGTCAAGTGCGCCTATTTGGTGATAACCCAGTTCCCATGGTCATAACTCCTCCAGGTGAGTTGACTCATTGGACAGATTATGAAGTAGGGAGAAAGCGTGCAGGAGAGCAGGGTGGCATAAAGGATATTAAATTCATTTGGGAACCGGCAAGATTTGGGTGGGCGTTCACTTTGGCACGAGCCTACTATTTGACAGAAGACGAGCGCTACTCAGAAACCTTTTGGCAATACTTTGAAAATTTCCAGAATACGAATCCCCAAAATATGGGTCCAAACTGGATCTCTGCACAGGAAGTTGCTTTGAGAGTTATCGCCTTCGTTTTTTCTGTTCAAGTATTTTCGAAGTCCACTCACAGCACAGCACGCCGCGCCACGCAACTCGCCAGCGCAATTGCTCAACACGCTGCCCGAACCCCCCTAACACTGATCTACGCCCGCGCCCAAAATAACAATCACCTACTCAGTGAAGCTGCCGGAATGATAACCGCCTCGTTGGCACTTCCCGACCACCCTGAGGCCACTCGCTGGTCAAAACTGGGTTGGAAATGGTTCAACCGCGGTCTGGAAACCCAGATCGCCGCAGATGGTTCCTACATGCAACACAGCACTAACTACCATCGGCTGATGCTGCAACTCAGTCTCTGGGTATGGGCGCTTCAAGAAGGCAAAGCATCCTTCGATGGAAAACTTGGGAAACGTGCAACCTATAACCTGAAACTTGCTACCCAATGGTTGTTATCATTAACCGATTCCGACTCTGGCCGCACCCCCAATCTCGGTCCCAACGATGGTGCAAATATCCTTCCCCTGAGTCCATTGCCCTTCGAAGATTATCGCCCGGTCCTTCAGGCGGCATCCAAAGCATTTCTCGATCGGCCAGCCTTCGAGCCGGGACCTTGGGACGAAATGGGCTTATGGTTCGGTTCGTCCTCTCACGATACAAAGGTAAACGTTAAACAATCCATCGCGCTCTCCACCCTTCAAGCAAGACGATCCTGGGCATACTTGCGCGCGGCTCGTTTCAGCGACCGCCCCGGCCATGCCGACCAGCTTCATCTTGACCTATGGTGGCGCGGGCTAAATGTGGCTCAGGACGCAGGTACATACCATTACAATGCTGAACCTCCCTGGGAAAATGCCCTCACACATACCGCTGTTCACAACACTATCCTGGTCGACGGACGCCAGCAAATGACCCGCGCAGGTCGTTTTCTTTACCTGGACTGGGCTCAAGCAGAGATCATGGACCATGAGCACTCAAGAGATGGCGCTTGGGAAAAGATCATTGCCCAACATAATGGATATCGCCGCCTGGGCGTGATTCATCAACGCGCAGTCACAGCCCATCAAGCTGACTGCTGGATCGTTGAGGACCAACTGCTGCCCACACCCCGCTCTCGACACTCCGCATCTCGCGGTATTCGCCTGCACTGGCTTCTTCCCGATTGGGAATGGAAGATCGATGATACGGGATTGAAAATTGACCTTCTCTCACCTTATGGTTGGGTAAACCTGACCGTATGGTCCACAATCCGAAATCTTCAATCTTCCGTTGTCCGTGCTGGAGAAATCCTCCACGGAGATTTACCCGCCGATCCGACGTGGGGCTGGGTATCTCCAACCTATGGCGTGAATATCCCCGCGCTCTCCTATTCAGTGAGCGTTGAAGGTTCAATCCCTTTGACAATCTCTACAGAGTGGAGTTTCCCTTCGGATGAATAAGCGCAGCGAGGTTCTGGAACAGCTGGTGGATTTGATCGTCGCTATAGTAAAGGACCATCCACTCAGGGTGGCCATTGACGGCGTCGACGCGGCAGGAAAGACCATGTTGGCAGATGAAATGGCGCCGCGTATCGAGTCCCAGGGCTGGCCTGTCATCCGAGCATCGATCGATGGCTTCCATCATCCGAGAGCGAAACGCTACCGCCAGGGCTCTGATTCCCCACAAGGCTATTACCAGGATTCTTTCGATACTTCGGCTCTTTTGCGTGAATTGCTGATCCCTTTAGGTCCAGGCGGGAACAAAAAATATCGTTCCAGTGTGTTTGATTATCGGACCGATGCCCCTGCGGTTGAACCTAAGCTTGAGACCTCCACTGATGCCATCTTGCTATTCGACGGCGTATTTCTGTTGCGACCTGTCCTGGTCAACCATTGGGATTTGCGCATTTTTGTCAATGTTGATTTTGAAATCTCTGTGCCCCGGGCTGTGAGGCGCGATCTCCTTAATGGGCTAGGCGAATCGAAAGAAGCCATATCTGAGAGATACTGGCAACGGTATGTGCCCGGCCAGCGGTTATACTTTAAGGAAGCTAAGCCCAAACAGCAGGCAGATGTGATCTTCGATAACAACCAACTCGAAGCCCCCGCGATCATCGTCAAAAATCACGTAAATCGCAATTAACTAACCAACTATCGAAATCCAACATTCATGCACATTTTGTTAATCCATCAGGCCTTCGCCGCCATCGACGAACCTGGCGGCACTCGCCACCACGAAATCGCTCGCAATCTCGTAGATGCTGGACATCGCGTCACAGTGATCGCCAGCCGGGTGAGTTATCTTACGGGTACTTCTGCTTCCCTCACCCCTCACTCCCCTCTCCCTAAGGGAGAGGGAAAGGGAGTAAGGGTGTATCGCGCCTACACATATTCCGCATTGCACCGCTCATTCGTGCATCGAGTTTTTAGTTTCTTCAGTTTTATGGCATCTTCCTTTCTACTCGGATTGCGCGTGCGGGATGTGGATCTGGTTTGGGGCACCTCCCCACCCATCTTCCAGGGAGTGACAGCCTGGTTATTGGCTCGCATCAAAAGGGTGCCGTTCTTATTTGAAGTGCGCGACCTATGGCCCGCATTCGCCATCGCGGTGGGCGTGCTCGATAACAATCTGATCATCAAAGCTTCAGAATGGTTGGAAAGATTCCTATACCAGCGTGCCGATCAAATGTTGGTCAATTCGCCGGGTTTCATCTCCCACATCGAAGAACGTGGAGGTGGGGATATCGCTCTGGTTCCCAATGGCGCCGATCCCGGCATGTTCGATCCCAATGCAACTGGAGATGAGTTTCGAATAACCCATAACCTCGTGGGGAAATTCATCGCCCTGTATGCCGGAGCGCATGGCATGTCAAACGATCTGGATGTGCTGCTCGATGCAGCCTCAAAACTGCAAGAGCACTCAGAAATTTCGATCGTCCTGCTGGGTGATGGCAAAGAAAAACCAGCCTTAGTGGCATACGCCGCAGTGATGGGATTGGACAATGTCCACTTCCTCCCCCCCGTGCCAAAAAACGAGATGAGCGCAGCCCTAGCGGCTGCCAATGCCTGCGTTGCTATTCTCAAACCTATCGAGATGTACAAAACTGTTTACCCCAATAAGGTGTTTGATTATATGGCGGCTGCTCGACCGGTGATCCTGGCCATCGATGGCGTAATTCGTGATGTCGTTGAGACCGCGGATGCTGGGATCTTCGTTTCACCAGGTGATGCGGACTCCCTCGCGGCTGCGATCCGTACCCTGGCATTTGACCGCCCTCAGGCAGCTCGATTGGGAAATAATGGTCGCAAGTACATCGGTGAACATTTTGATAGACGCCAGCTATCTGAGAAAATGGCTCGCATCATGGAGGATTTAATCAAGGAATAGATTTTTATGAACTCCCAAATTGCCCTTACATTAACCATTTTGGGTGTTGCACTGGTGTTATTCGTCAGCGAACGTTTGCGCGTCGACCTGATTGCTCTGTTGGTGTTAAGCGCGTTAGCATTAACTGGACTGATAACTCCCAGTGAAGCCTTATCTGGATTCAGCAACCCCGCAGTGATCACTGTTTGGGCAGTGTTCATCATTGGAGGGGGACTTTCCAGGACAGGTGTAGGCAATATCATTGGCAGTCACATGTTGCGACTTGCGGGCTCAGGGGAAATCCGCCTGATTGTTTTGATCATGGTGACCACAGCAGTGTTATCTGCATTCATGAATAATATTGGCGTTGCAGCCTTGCTTTTGCCGGTAGTCATGGATATCAGTCGTCGGACGAATCGCCCCCCTTCGAAATTGTTGATGCCATTGGCTTTTGGGTCCTTATTGGGGGGCTTGATGACCCAGATTGGGACGCCTCCAAATATCCTCATCAGCAGTGCCCTGGAAGAGAGAGGCTTGTACTCATTTGGGATGTTCGATTACACACCGATTGGTTTTTTCGTCACGCTAACGGGCATCATCTTCATGGCCGTAATTGGGCGGCACATCTTACCCAACCGGGATCCAGCCAAG
>CAYTKR010000053.1:0-32122 GCA_964438295.1 uncultured Anaerolineales bacterium | reverse complement strand
CATCTTACAAGCGGAGAATTTTACCCTTTTTCTTTCATATGCGATTGCCCTGGGTCAATTTATATGGTAGACTTTGAAAAATTGCCCAGGTGAAGAAAAAGAGACAGAAATAAGCAATGACCAAGTCACGCACTGAACTAATGGTTGATCGCCTGCGTGAAATGCAGGCAGCTTCTCCAGAGATAGAGGCTTCTGCAGTGGTTTCCGTCGATGGTTTGATCATGGCCTCTGCACTGCCTGTGGAAGTGGAAGAAGACCGGGTCTCGGCCATGTCCGCTGCCATGCTGAGCCTGGGGGAGCGCATCGCTAGCGAATTGAACCGTGGCGCCCTTGATCAAGTCTACATCCATGGCGACCAGGGCTACGTGCTCCTGGCTGCCGTGGGGGAAGAGGCCGTCCTGACTGCTTTAGCCCGTGAAGGTGCGAAATTGGGCTTGGTATTTTTGGAGATGCGCAGGGCTGCAGAGGACTTAGCGCGTGTTGTTGGATAAGCTCATGGTTCGAAAAACCTGAGAATTCGAAGACAGTCATCGGGGAGGGCTGCCGGAAACGGCCCTCCCCGGTTCTTTTTGTGCGAAAGGGCGTAATCCTATCGTCTTTTTGCTCCGCTGTGACCATGTACAACAATACAGCGATGGCGGCAAGGAAACCGCCTCGCTTGTAACCCAATGCATGGGCACGGGGGAGGTTATCGGTGGTTTCATAGGAGATAGAAATGGATACAAAGTATATTTTCCTGACCGGTGGTGTTGTAAGTTCAGTTGGCAAAGGTGTCACTGCGGCTGCGATCGGTCGCTTGCTTAAAGAGCGCGGATTCGAAGTCTCGATTCAGAAGCTTGATCCGTATATCAATGTTGATCCAGGCACGATGAGCCCCTATCAGCATGGTGAGGTATATGTTCTGGATGATGGCGCTGAAACCGATCTTGATTTAGGCCATTATGAGCGCTTTGTGGATATTAGCCTGAACAAGGTCTGCAACGTGACCACGGGCCAGGTATACGCCGAGGTGATTGCCAAAGAGCGGCGCGGTGATTACCTGGGGGGCACCATACAGGTGATCCCTCACATTACAAATGAAATTAAGCGTCGCATCCGCATGGTTGCCAAAACCACGGGAGCAGAAATCATTTTGGTCGAGGTTGGCGGCACGGTGGGTGATATCGAGGGCCTGCCGTTTCTCGAGGCGTTGCGCCAGATGCGTGGAGATGTCGGCCCCGAGAACAGCTTGTATATCCATCTTACCTGGGTGCCCCGAATTGGCGCTACTGGTGAATTGAAAACCAAACCCACTCAACACTCTGTTCGTGAACTGCGCTCAATCGGTATTTCACCTGATGTAATCATCGCACGCTCTGATTATGAGATGGATCAGGAATTATGCGATAAGATCGCTCTTTTCTGCGATGTAGAGCCGCGTGCTGTGATCCCCATGGTGACCGCCGAGTTGCTTTATGAGATCCCTTTGCTTATAGAGAAAACCCAATTGGGAGATATTCTTCTGGAACGTCTTGGATTGAAGCCACGCAGGAAACCCAAATGGGGTGACTGGGAGAAGCTGGTTGACGAGATGCGTCGAGAGAAGGCTAGGGCTAAGATTGCCATTGTTGGTAAGTATGTCGAACTGCACGATGCCTATATGAGTGTCAGGGAAGCTACCCGGCATGCCGCCCTCTCCCTCGGGTTGGATGATGAAATTTTGTGGATCCACTCCTCTGACCTTGAGAAAGGACGGGGGGTTGAGTTGCTTCGTGACGCTGATGGCATTATTGTCCCCGGTGGGTTTGGCGAGCGCGGCGTTGAAGGTAAGATTCACGCAGCGCGCTATGCCCGTGAGAACGACATCCCTTACCTAGGCCTGTGCTTGGGAATGCAGGTGATGGTGATCGAGTTTGCCCGGCAAGTGCTCAATGATGATGAAGCCAACTCGACGGAATTCGACCCCTCTACTCCCCACCCTGTAATTGATCTGATGCCTGACCAGCGCGACCTGACCGATATGGGCGGCACCATGCGATTGGGGCTGTATCCCTGCCAGCTTCAACATGACTCGTTGGCTGCAAAATCGTATCGCACAGACAGTGTCGATGAGCGTCACAGGCACCGTTTCGAATTCAAAAATGCCTATCGAGAAGTGTTACAGAGAGAAGGAATGCGCTTCTCAGGTCTTTCCCCCGATGAACGGTTGGTCGAGATCGCCGAGATGGAAAACCATTCCTTTATGTTGGGGACTCAATTCCATCCTGAATTCTTATCGCGCCCAACGCGCCCACATCCTTTGTTCGTAGGGTTTCTTGAAGCAGTTCGGGATAAACTTTATGAAGCCTGAAACAAACTGAATAAAAATCGTGCCGTGGTTTCGCCACGGCACGATTTTTATTTTGAATCATCAATCATGGTAGAAAATCGAAGCCGGAGGGTTTCTCTCCGTAGACGCCTCTCAGCTCAGGAGGCAGCATTTCTGCAATGGTAAACATCACCCGATCCGTTAGGGCTAATGCTCCCTCATTGGGTTGGGGGTAAATAGGCTCTCCCAATGTCACTATCACTTTGGTGCGCTGAGGAAATTCTTTAAATACTCGGTGTGATCCATTCACAGCCATCGGGACAATGGGGCAACCAATATTGATAGCGAAGCGCGCTGCACCGGTCTTCGCCGTACGAAGGCCGCGGCCTTTGCTGCGAGTGCCCTCAGGGAATAAGCCCAATACTTGCCCATGTTCGAGTACTTTTTCAGCGTGACGCTTGGCCCATTCATCCTTCTGGCCCCTGTACACAGGAAAAACCCCCCCTTTGCGAAATATATATTCAATAATCGGATTGCGCAGCAACTCTTCCTTGGCCATGAAGAAGATCGGTCGGTTGATCCCCAACTGCATGGGGAAGATGTCGAAATTAGTCACATGGTTGCAGGCCAGGATTGCCGCTCCATCGCTGGGCAGATTCTCGGAGCCCCGGGCCTCGATTTTCATAATGAAACTGGAAATAAATTTCAACAATGCAACGGTGGCAATCCGTGTGCGAGTTTCGTGGAAATAATATCGCTTTTTGTCTCTGGGGTCGAAAGAGAGATTGTTTTCATTCTCCATAGTCGGCTCCTGCATTATATTCAGCTTGATGCCTCGCAAAGGTCTCCACGATCGTATCATAATGGATTATACTTCAGGGTTGGTGAAGAATAGAACTTAATAGCAGATTTGCTATCAACATAATAATTAAGAAAGAGGAATTTTCTATGGAAGCAACTACAATTATCTCTGTTATTGGCCGCCAAATCCTTGATTCGCGCGGCAATCCGACCGTAGAGGTCGAAGTTCAATTACTCGATGGGAGTTGGGGCCGTGCCGCAGTGCCTTCAGGCGCCTCAACTGGCGTACATGAGGCGCTGGAATTGCGCGATGGTGATAAGAAGCACTATCTCGGCAAAAGCGTACTTAAGGCGGTCGAAAATGTCAATGGGCCTATTGCAGACGAATTGGCCGGCTGGGATGCTGTTGAGCAGCGCGCCATAGACCTAACACTCTTGGCTCTGGATGGCACTCCCAATAAATCGAATTTGGGCGCCAATGCTATACTCGGAACCAGCTTGGCAGTCGCCAAGGCTGCCGCAAATTCTCTGGGATTACCGCTCTATCGCTATATTGGCGGTGTCTACGCCCATATTCTGCCTGTGCCGATGTTGAATATCCTCAATGGGGGCGCACACACTGGCTGGCAGTCTACCGATGCACAAGAATTCATGGTGATGCCCTTTGGAGCAGATTCCTTTTCCGAAGGTTTGCGCTGGGGTGCTGAGATCTATCATGTCCTAAAATCTGTGCTCAAGGCACGCGATTACAAAACCCTGGTAGGTGATGAGGGTGGGTATGCTCCAGCGCTCAAAGCCAATGCCGAGGCTGTCGAAGTGATCCTGGAGGCTATCGAGAAAGCCGGTTTCAAAGCTGGTGTTGGCGAGCAAGTAGCCATCGCCCTCGATCCGGCTGCCTCTGAATTCTACGAGAGTGATACCGGTTTGTACCATCTTCGCACTGAAGGTAAGAAACTGAGCAGTGAAGAGATGGTCGCATTCTGGAAGGAATGGGTTGACCAGTACCCGATTGTTTCTATCGAGGATGGTCTGGCCCAGGATGACTGGGAGGGTTGGAAGTTGATGGTTGCTGAGCTTGGTGATCGCCTGCAGATCGTGGGGGATGACCTGTTGGTGACCAACCCAGAGCGTGTCCGTAAGGCCATCAATGAGAAGGCTTCCAACGCACTGTTGGTCAAGCTCAACCAAATTGGCTCACTCACTGAAACCATCGAGGCAGTTGAAGCCTGCCATCGTGCTGGCTGGCGGGCAGTCACCTCGCACCGCTCGGGCGAGACGGAAGACGCCACCATCGCAGACCTGGCTGTAGCCCTCAATATGGGCCAAATCAAGACCGGTGCCCCAGCTCGCTCTGACCGCGTTGCCAAATACAACCAGCTATTACGTATCGAAGGCGAATTGGGCGAGGATGGCCAATACGCTGGCTGGGATGCCTTGAATATAAAACGATAATAAATCTCGTTAAATCGTTTGGCTCGCCCCACCATTCACCGGTGGCGCGGCGATTTGACGTACCGTGTCGAAATGAAAAGAACCGTGTTGCACATTTTTAGCAACACGGTTCTTCTGTATTGTGCTCAATGAGGGTTATGCTTCTTCGGGTTTTTCTTCTTCAGACTCTAATTCGGGAAGAGTAGCTGCCAGGGGTTCTAGGGCCTCATCCAAGGTCAGGTCGTCGCGCCGCATCCCAGGGGTAGGGGTCCCGCAAAAGGGGCATAAATTCCAAGGCAATTCCATTAGTTTGCTACAGTGGTGGCAGGTCTTCTTGAGTTTTGTCTGGCAATTGGGGCAGATCTTCCAGCCATCCTTAGTACGTCGCCCGCACCCAGGGCAGACGGGTGTATCTTCAATGGAGCGCAAGAGAGCCTCTTCTTCCAAGGTGTGCTGGTATTCGTCATCCAAAGTGCGGTGGGGGCGGAGAATCAAATAGATCACAATCCCGGGTAGGAAGAGAACCGCCACAACCAGCACGGCCAAGATACGTCCCAAGGGATCACGCGCCCTGGCGCGGATATCGCGATACGTCCACACGATGAGACTTAGCCACAGCGCGGCAATGAATGCGCCACCCCAGGCGGTGAGGAAGAGCATGAAATTGCTGAGAGATGAGGGGTCGAAGGTCATAATCTCACTCCTAAATATGAAACCTATTATAGCCTAATTTTGCCGAATGCTCACTGAGTAAGGCATGGCTCTCTAGCAATCGCTGTGGAAGTTAGCACATTTGGAGGTATGGGGAATGCTCCACACGCCTCATACCCCCAAATGTAGAGTTCACCATGGAAATTCCCAGAGACCCTAAAGCAGTATACAAACAACAGAATAGTAGTATAATAATATGATAATATAATATTATCGCAACTAAATAAGCTTTCTTAGAATCATTTCAATAGACGCTCTTATGAGAGAAGACAATGCTACATACCGCATCACCGATCTGATTTCCAGTGAACGCCCGCGCGAGCGTCTGGCCAAACTTGGGCCGCAAGCACTTTCTAGCGCCGAGTTGGTGGCGATATTATTGCAAGTTGGTGTTCCCGGCGAAAACGCCGTTCATGTTGGGCATCGCTTGCTGCAAGTTTTCGGGGGATTAGCAGGTTTGCACCGGGCATCTTATGAGGAAGTTTGCCAACAGCACGGCATTGGCATCGCCAAAGCAGCTCAAATCAAGGCAGCTATTGAGTTGGGTCGCCGAATGACTCTTGAAGCTCCTGATGAGAGCCCAACCATTAACAGCCCTGCTGACGCAGCTGCCCTGGTGCAGTACGAAATGAGCGCCCTGGAACAAGAGCAACTTCGGGTAATGCTTCTCAACACTCGCAACCGGGTGATGGATATCCTCGAGGTTTATCAGGGCACATTGAATTCATCTCAAGTTAGAGTGGGGGAGTTGTTTCGTGCAGCGGTGCGCCGAAACGCGGCTGCATTGATTGTTGTTCACAATCATCCGAGTGGTGATCCCACGCCGAGTCCAGATGACATCGCCATGACGCGCGCTATCATTGAGGCTGGAAAACTGCTCGATGTGCAAGTTTTGGATCACATCGTCATTGGCAGCGGCCGCTGGGTATCGCTAAAAGAAAGAAAGTTGGGGTTTGGGTAGAACGCTCAGCCACAGAAAAATAGGATAAATTCAAATCTGAATAAAATATCTCTGTTCATCCCATTTATCTGTGGTTCTACTTCGTCCTGCGAATTCGAAAACTCGTAAACTCCCCCGTCGCGTCGAGCCATTCCTGTTTTACTCCGGAAGTTGTGTGCCGGCGCGGGCCGCGTTGGATCGCCGCAAGTAATTCTTCCAAATCCCTCTTCGTTCCCTCGGCGACAACTTCCACAGTGCCATCCCAACGGTTGCGCACCCATCCGGTGACCCCCAAGGGCTGCGCGTTATCCAGCACAAAATAACGGAATCCAACACCCTGAACACGACCTTCGACAATGGCATGCAGGCGTAATGGTTCTTGGTCAGTCATCTCGTATCCTACCTCCAAACCCCGATCCCCATCCTGTTTCCCTTTATTCGCTCAACTCAGAGTTTTTCCTGCGGTGCTTGATGGTATCGCTAAGATACAAGCCCAAGGTAGGCAAAAGGATTGTGATGAAAACTAACGTCCAGGGCAGCATTGCTTCCATAGATGATCGTAGGGGGCTCTCGTTGAAATTGATCCTCCGCCATTCGAGATCCAGTTCAGCAAGGCTGCTACCGAGAGCGGTCTCTGCCCCACGCTCACAGTTTAGGCCATCTGCGTAGGCTGTGATCAAGCTCTCTATACCTGGGTTGCCATATTTCCCGAGTAAAAACCAGGTGAAAGAAGCCGATTCGGCATAGGCGAGTTGAAAGTTAGCTGCATCGATTGGGAAGCTCTGGCAAAGATCTGCGATTGAGAGTAAAGCATCTCGCTCGTAGGCTTTTTCAAGAACCAGAGGATAATCTGGGTTAGGAAAAACTTCAGTGGTAGATGCCAGACCCTCATTTAGCCAATTGGGCAGCTTGCTGTAGTCCTCACCAAGTTTCTGGTATAGCATAATGTGAGTCAGTTCGTGGGGCACCTGGCGCTTAATATCTACAGACTGGGCTGGGCCTGGGGGGATCGAGACCAAGATAATGCCTAATTCGGGATTCGCTTGCCCAGCAACCCAGCTGGCTGTCTGCCCTGAGATTTGCAGAGTAGATTGCATTTCCTGAGCGCTGGCATAAACATAGAATTTTATTTTTTTGGGATCTGGAACGCCGACTTGGTCATTGAGCTTCGCGAGCCCCTCGTAAGCCGTATTCAAAATTGTCTGCCCGAATTCAGTGTCACCTTCGTACCAATAGATCTCAAATTCTTCTGTTTGCAGAGATTGCCATGGAAAGCGATTGTCATCATAGTCGAATCTGAATACCTCGCTGGTGATCGTCTCACCAGTTTCGAGCTCAACCTGGAAGGTATAAAAGATATCGGAGAATACGGGGAAGGGGTTTTGTGATAAATCGAGTGAATAAATCACCTGATTGGGTGGTGTGAACGATATTTCTGCGGCCACGGTTTGTGTTTCCCCTTCAGGTTGCAGAAGCACAAAAACTTTTCGAATGGGAATATCGGAGTTGATCTCTGTCTTGATGGTCAGCTTGCCGCCAAAGGTATACGCGACCCGAGGTTCGTCAAACTTGACTTCAGTCTGACCTTGCGCGGAGTTGCTGATCCCCAAACAGATTCCAATGATCAAGAGTGCCGAAAGAAACCTGCGCATCCTACGCTCCTAAATAGGCTAACAAGGGTGTCAACGTCAATGGGCTGAGAATAGTCGTAATGAAAACCACCGTGGTGACGAAAGCAGGTTTGACATCAAATTCTGTTGCTAACACCGTGGTCAATACTGCTGGGGGCATGGAAGCTTCGATGATACCAGCTTTATAAGCGAACCCCTGTAACCCGAAAAAACCCGCTGTGGATATCGCCAGCAGTGGACCACCAATTAATCGGATTCCGCTGGCAATGCTGATGGTCTTTAGATCCCATGAGCGCTGACTGTGCTGGAGTTGCAGACCGAGCAAAACCAGCATTCCAGGAATCGCTGCGTCAGCCAGCAGAGCAACGGGACGTTCCAAAAATAATGGTAGTTGCCATTTGAGTACATTGAAAAGCAACGCCATTATCACTGCATAAACCGTGGGGATTTTGACCAGTTGGCGCAGAGACTGTTTAAAGCTCATCGAGCCCATCGATGCGATTGCCACGCCAACCGTATAAATAATAATTGCTGAGGTGGCAAAATATAGGCTGGCATGCGCTAAAGCCGTTTCTCCGTAAGCAAACAAATTTAATGATAGGCCATAATTACCAGCGTTAACGCTGATCGCACACAAGATGATCGCCACGAAAAGTTTACGATCGAACTTAAATATTTTACCAATCAGAAAAGCCAGGACTCCGGTGAGCAACATTTGCAGCGCGGCGAAACTCGCAATGCGGAAGATATCTCCATTACTCAGTTCGCTGGTTGTCAATAACTCGAAGATCAGGAAAGGGCTGAAGACATAGAAAACCACCCTGGAAAGTGATTTTGGATCGACATCAAGCACTTTGCCCAAGGTGTAGCCAATTCCGGCGACTAAGAGTATGGGAAAAAGGTTGTTGAGGAAGAGGGGGAATAGTGTGTTCAATGGTGTCTTCTCTTTTTGCGACCTCGCCTTCAGATATTAACCACCCGAATAACTGGACTGCTCATTCCCTTTTTAGAATGAATCTTCATCGTCTTCGTCGAACTCCATCAGCCCAAAAAGATCCATATCTTCGTTGAACATCAAGTTATCGAGAGCATCCTGAATCAAAACACTCTCTTCATGGTTGGCGGCCGACTGGAGAAGTTTATCTAATGCTTCTTTGACACCTTCGCCCCCAATCTGTGAAAGAGACCAGGCAGCTGCCAAGCGAACATCGTCGTCGCTGTCACTGAGCAGATCGATAAGTCGTTCAGCGGCAGCGCGGATTTCTAACTCGCCGGCTGCCCTTACGGCTTCGAAGCGTACGGTGGGGATTTGATGATCTAACATACTGATGACTTTGGGATTCCAGCGTTTATCGTAGGTGCGTCCCATGGCGAACAGTGCGCTGACCAGCCAATCGGTCTCATCGCGTTTGAGAGCCTCTTCGATGAGTTTGGGAACTTCTTTGCTGCTGGCGAATCCCAGGGCCTCCAATGCCCTGCGGCGGACCTCGGTGGTATCCTCACTCTTGGTCACGCGCAGGAGGCTATCGACCAGTTCTTGTGTGGTTTCCTCGGGTAGGTCTTCGATCTCGCCCAAGAATACGAATTTGCCCAAGGTGGAGGCGCAGCAGGCGCGCACATTTACATCCTCGTCAGTTTCCATCATCCCCATGATCTGGGAAAGCAGATCTTCGGGCTCATATGTGAACAACGGACGAATGGCCAGGAACCGTACCTGGGGATCCTCGTCGTCGATAGCAATACGGCAGATGCTTTCGAATGACAGCAAATAATTATCTTCAGCAAGTTCCTCAATATCCTCAAGAAGTGAGCGCCGGCGCCAAACGGGGATACTTGGCCAAGCGGTCTTTAGATTGTCAGCTTCCTCGCCTTCGAGGTCTGAGAGACGAAAAAGGAACTGGGGATCCAGAGTCATCTCTGCGTCGAGCAGCGCGTCGATGACAATCTGGAAAGGAGCATCGTTCAAGGGGTTCAGGTCTGTCATCAGGGGAATTGTACGGGGTTCGTGAAATCAAGCAGATTAATGTACAGGAACAGCGCGATCAACGCGGTCATGCTGATCATGTTAATCACATTTTGCCATTCGATAGGGATGCGTCGGCGCAGGACGATCTCAGGTAGAGTGAAGATAATGCGTCCACCATCCAGCGCTGGGATGGGCAACAAGTTGATCACACCCAAGGAGATAGAGATCGAAGCGAAAAACTGTAATATGTTCAAGCTTACGGGGGAATCTGTGAGGGGTTCATCGCGCTGCTGAACATATTGGTAGGCGTCATATATACCCTTATATCCCACTGGTCGGGCTAAATCGGGATCGATGGCACCGCGAATAATATCTCCCGGGATCATCACCAAAAAGAGAGTATGATAATACGTCGCCTGTGCACCCAACGGTAGGGCTTCGAAAATGTTAATTGGGTACGTTGCATTGCTCATGATGATCCCGATAGCCCCTTCTCCCTCAGGGGGATTCTCCCTGGGGACAAGAGAAACTTCATATGCGGCCTCATCACGCGTAATGGAGAGATTGACATCCTGCCCTAAATTCTCGTAAATAGTCTCACTCAAGATTTGCGTACTATTGACTGTAACACCTGCGACATTGGTGATAATGTCTCCTTCTTGCAAACCAGCCTCTGCGGCGGGTGATCCTGCGGCTATACCAACGATCTCAACTTTGGTAAAGTCTGGTGCACCGGTTTGTGTATACATAAAGGCAAAGATTAATACACCTACTAGCAGATTCATCAGGGGGCCAGCTGAATAAATGAATAGGCGGGCCCAGGGACTGGCAGTATGTAATCCGCCGGGGGTTTCAGCATCGATCTCGCCTTTTAGGCGCACAAATCCGCCTAGAGGCAGCCAGTTTAGCGTGTATTTGGTGCCGTTGATTTCGAAGAGGGTTAGCGCCCGCGGGGGATAGCCCAAGCCGAATTCTTCTACATCAACTTTGGATATCCTGGCAGCCAGGAAATGACCGATCTCGTGCAGGATGATCAGGACTGACAGGGCGATAACCAGTTGTAGGATTGAGGATAGGACTGACATTTTTCTACCTTTATTCTATCTCTGGAATATTCCTTGGTGGGAAGGGAATTGTGGTTGATCCAACAATTTGACCCCACCAAAAATTACAGAGACATATCGAAATTTTGTGGATAGATTATAACTTGACTTATGAGGGGCTGGTAGGTATGTGGGACGATCTAACGAGGTTCTAATAACTATTCAATCAGTTGCGCTGGACCGCCAGGACCTGAAAGTATTACTTCCTTTACTCCCGGCATCTCCCTGAGCAGTTTTTGAACTTGATCCTGATGTGTGCTTTCACAGATCACATGCACATTGGGACCGGCGTCGATGGTATAACAAACCGGAATCCCATTTTTGCGCCAATCTCTCACTGCTTGCATAATCGCCAGAGTAGCGGGTTGCCAGTAGATCAACGACGGGTTGGACGTCATCATGACAGCGTGCATCATATTGGAATCATGTTCGGTTATTTCCGCAAATTCAGAAAAATCCTTGCTCAGGATGGCCTCCCGGCAGCGATCTAAGTGATTTGGCACCTGTTCGGTGCGTGAAGCCTGCAAAGGGCTGGTTTTGGCGATTGCGTGGCCCTCGACAGATCCCGTGGCCTTGTGTTCCTGGCTGACAATCGCTACGCAATCGACCAGGTCCCAATGCTCTACCGGCGCGATGGAAAAGGCGTACGAATCTTCATTACCACTCCCTACCTGCCACTCGACAAAACCTTCCGGCACAGAGCGACTGGCCGAACCCGATCCCCGGCGCGCCAAGCGGGAGAGATCGCTTTCGCCAAGCTTTAAACCGGCAGCACGACTGCCTGCCAGACTCAATGCGGCGAAGGCTGAAGCCGAAGAAGCGATTCCGGTCCCCATGGGGAAGTTATTTATGCTCTCAACTCTGGCAAAGCGGTCTAGGGCCGATAATCCGCGGACCAATTCTAGAAACTCGTGAACTCTTTGAAGCGCCGATCCGGTAAAAGGCTCTCCATTTAATATCAATTGATCTGCGAAAAGCGACTCATCGAAGGTGACTGTCGTACGCGTGAACAACGCTCCCAAGTTCATTGAGATAGAGCCATTGGATGGGAGGCGTAAATCTTGGTCGCGATTTCCCCAATATTTAATGAACGCAATATTCGGATGTGCGATCGCAGTGGCTGTCTGGTTGGTCATTATAGTTCCTCGGAGAGGAAGTTTACCATGGTTGATGTGCTTAGATCAGATTCGCAGGAAGGCTCTCTGGGAAACGCCGTGGGACTATCCAGATTTGGGTGTGAGTGGTATGCCCCAAATCTGATAAATCAAGCCAGAAATTCCTAGAAACCCTGGCAAATTATTTATGGAACAAAAAAAATTTGACTTTTGACGATAAAAGTGTATAATCTATACGTCTAGATATCTAGACGTATAGATTATACAGGATGAACATATGGTAACGCAAAACGATGTTGCTAAACGAGCTGGGGTTTCCAATGCTGTGGTTTCTTATGTAGTTAATAATGGGCCCCGTTCAACCTCGGAAGAGACAAAGGAAAAAGTACTTAAGGCGATCAAAGAGCTTGGTTATCGAAAAAACAATGTCGCTCGCAGCCTGAAAACGAATTCTTCCAAGGTAATTGGCTTGTTGATCCCAGATAGCTCAAATGCTTTTTTTAGTGAGGTGGCCAAAGGGATTGAAGATGAGATATATCAGTGGGGCTATACAGTTATGTTTGGAAATACTGCAGGTGATATTAAACGCCAGGCTAATTACATTGAAACATTTATTTCTCAGATGGTTGATGGGGTCATTTTTGTTACCACTCCATTATTTAAAAACCAATTATCGGAAATTAGCACCTTCAACATCCCTGTGATCGTTATCGATCCCGAATGTAATCTCGATCAAGAAATTGTAGAGGATCTCAGTGTTGTTTCAGTTAATGGAGAAGGCGGCGGTAACTTAGCAGGGGAATACCTAATCAAGAAGGGTCATAAGCACATGGCCATAATTGCTGGTGATCAAAAGGTTCCACCCGCGACCGTGCGCGTTGAGGGTTTTGCTGAAGCTCTTAGTACAGCATCATTGGAAGCAGAAGTCGTTTGGGCGGGGGATCATCCAAATGATGGTTATGAAGCAGCCAAGGAATTACTGCTCTCACAAAATCCTCCCACTGCAATATTTGCATGCAATGATTTGCTTGCTTTAGGCATCCTTCGTGCTGCTGCCGATCTAGAAATCCAAATTCCTGAAGATTTGGCTGTAGTAGGATTTGACGATATTGAAATTACGAATTTCTTATGCCCTAGGCTAACCACGATTTGTCAGCCAAAGTATGAAATGGGGCAAATTGCAGCAAAATATTTATTGAAGAAAATCGCTAATGGTGACCCTGAAAGCAAGGTGAGTTCTGGATCAGTCCCTCCAGGAGTCACATTATTGGATACTGAGCTCATTATTCGAGAGTCTGCCTAGCCTTTGTTGAAATGAATCAATACCATCCTCCTTACATTGTTTCACTAGATTTTGGGACATCCTCTGGGAAATGTCTAATCTTCGATTCGCGCGGGACGAAAGTTTATCAAGTCAATATGCCCTGGCGCGGAAAGATCACAAATGTAGATGATGGATTTCAAACTTCTTTCGACGAGAAAAAAGCATGGAAGGTTATTGCCGGTTGTTGTAAAAAGGCGTTAGTTGACTCTCGTATCGATTTGAAAGACATTGCTTGTGTAGTACCTACTTCGCAGAGGCATGGGGCAGTACTTCTTGACGAAAAAGGAAATGGGATAATCGCATTTACCAATGGGGATGAACGAAATGCCTCTCCCTGGCAGGATATTGTGGGGGAAAATTCTGAACTTATCTACCAAATCACTGGTCGTTGGCCCCAAACAGTTTTTTTGCCTGCTCATCTCTTGTGGTTACGCAAATTCCAGCCTCAAAAGTACCAGGCAATTGACCAAATCTTAGGGATTCAAGATTGGTTGGTATTCCAATTATCTGGAGAACTTTGCAGTGAGGCAACCATCGCAACAGATCTATTATTGTTCGATATTCGTACTGGTACGTGGAGCAAATCGATTACAGAACTCTTTGATGTTAGTTCTTCTTGGTTGCCATCAATCATTCCTGCTGGAACCAAAATAGGTATGCTCACAACTGCTGCAGCTAACGCGACTGGGCTCCTCCCGGGAACGCCGGTCTTAAATGGAGCCGCTGATTCACAACTCGCTTCATTAGGGTTGGGAGCGCTTGATGAACATGATCTCGTGGCGGCTTTTGGGACCTCGATCCCACTCCAACTTGTGATGCATTCTCCAATATTGCATCCAGACGCTATTACATGGACGAATAGGCATATTTTCGAAAACCAATGGGTACTCGAGAGCAACTCTGGTGATTCGGGATTGTGTTTGTACCATTTCCATGGCAGTTTCCTGCCCACATTCCAAAAATCAATTTGTCCAGAGAGCGATATTGAAGTACCAAGCTTGATGGAATTGGATACATTAGCATCAAAATTAGACAGGAATGGCACCAGGTTAATTGCCTCAGTTGGTCCCATAATTTTCAATGGACGAGAATGGGTGAAAGTAGAAGGCATATTGAAAGGTGTAAATCTAATCGGGAATGCAAAGCTCGAAATTCCACAACTTTATCTGGCTTTACTCCGGAATATTGGTTATGCGATTCATGGAAATGTTCTTCAACTTGAAAACTGTATCGAGCATAAATCCCGGCGGATTTTTATTGGTGGGCCCGCGCTAGAAAGTCCCCTATGGCCACAGTTTATCGCGGATATATTGGACCGCCCAATCTTTGTTCCTCAGGAAAAAGAAGTGACTCCTCTTGGCTCAGCTGTATTAGCAGCTTGGAAATTAGGTATTCATTCAAGTCTTGAGGATGCTACCCGAAATATGGTTAATCTCGGAGAAGTTAGACCTGATTCTGATACTGCTTCTTTCCATCGGCGACATTTTCAAGAATGGATGGAGGTTTATCAAATTAGTTTAAGGAGTAATAATGCCTCTTGATTATCAAACCCTAGTCCAAGTAGCTAGGAGAAAAGAAAAGGCTGATATTGTTATCCTCAATGGTCAGTTAGTTAATGTATTTTCGGGAGAAATCTATTCAGGGGGAGTAGCGATTGTTGGAGATACGATCGCTGCAGTTGGCGCTGTTGAAGATACAATCGGCTCGGAAACGAGAATCTTGGACGCACAGGGAGGTTTTCTCTCGCCAGGCTTAATCGATGGGCATGTTCATATCGAAAGCAGCATGCTTAGCGTGACTCGTTTTGCAGAATTAGCGCTTCGACATGGAACAACGAGCGTGATGTCTGATTTGCATGAGGTCGCAGTTGTGGGTGGGCTAGATGCAGTCCGAGAGATTCTTGATGAAGCTGAACGCTCCCCATTGAAGATATATTTTGTCATCCCTTCCCATGTCCCATTTTCGCCTGGGTTCGAGACAACTGGGGGAATTGTAGGTCCTGAAGATGTCAGAGAAGCTCTCAGTTTCCCGCGTTGCGTGGGATTATCTGAGGTTGTCGTTTCTTCGGCATTGGGTGAGGAAGACCGATTATGGCGGGCTATGGACATTGTCCGCTCTGCCGGAAATCTTTTGCATGGTCATGGTCCTTTTACGTATGGTGGAGATTTGGCTGCTTTTGCTGCATTAGGTATTCATACGGATCATGAGTCATTTACTCAAGAAGACGGGATTGAAAGATTACGCGCCGGTATCCATCTTCAGATCCGTCATGGATCAGCTGCTGAGAGTATCCCAGATATTATCCCAATTATCACAGAGAATGAATTGAGTGGGCGCAATATCAGTGTAGTTACGGATGATATTCTGGCAGAAGATTTATTCCAAAGAGGCTATCAAGATGTAAATGTCCACCTGCTCCAGAGGCATGGGGTAAATGCTATAAATGCGATTCAAATGGTCACCCTGAATGCTGCTCAAGCCTTCCGAGTGGACCATGAAATTGGAATGATTGCTCCAGGCAGGCAGGCGGACATTGTCATTGTTGACGATTTGGCACAATTCAAACCCAGATTGGTCATGGCTCGAGGCATCCTGGTTGTTGAAGAACACCAGTTGGTATTCGAATTTCCAGATCCCAAACCATCGGACAATCAAATCAACTCGATTAATATAAAAGCACCCATAAAAGCAGCAGATATTGAACACCTGGCGCGATGTTCACCCAAAATGGAGAGCGTATCAGTTCATGTTTTGGATACTCCACAGGAGATTCCCGTTCCCGAATTAACAATCTCCAATGTGCCGGTGCTAAATGGATACGCACAACCAGATCCTGAAGTGGACATCGCTGCTATTGTAGTACTCGAGCGGTATCACGCTACGGGTGGTATGGCATTGGCATTTACGAAAGGTTTTCGATTGAAAAAAGGCGCCATTGCTTCTTCTGTGGCTCATGATAATCACAATATTATTGGCATTGGTACAAACTATAAAGATTTGGCAAGGGCGATAAATCGAGTCGCTGAACTGAAGGGGGGGCAAGTAGTGGTGGCTGATGATGAAATAAGGGCAGAAATTGCGCTTCCAATTTTGGGATTGATGTCTCCGGACCCAGTCGAAAATGTTTGCGATTTAATTAGAAACCTGACAGCAGCTGCAAAGGAGATCGGATGCGAAATGCGTTGGCCGCATATGTTTATGTCGTTTATGACATGTTCAGCGGGACCAGGATATTCCATAACTGACAAGGGTTTGCTTGATGGGTATAAACAGGAATTCCTCCCCGTGGTAGTTGAGGATTACTCAAATTAATGGGGCTTTGAGGAGGTGAATTTGGAAAATTACGAATACCCCCTAACTTGACTGTGGATTTGTCCATCTTTGATAAATCTCTCAGTCGACATTTACGCATATTTGAGAAGAAAAACGTCAATATTGGAGGTTGACATGTCGGAATCAATTTTCAAAAAATATACTACCCGGGATATTCTTATTATTGCCGTCCTCGCTGCGATTGGGGGAGTAGCCAAAATCTTCATTGCTCAGGGCTTTGTCCTCGTTGCCGCCTTTGGTCCATATGGTTCTGCAATCTGGAGCGCGCTCTTCTTTATATGGCCGATCATTGCTGCATTCATCGTTCGAAAACCTGGCGCGGCTACTATTTCCATGGTGCTCGGTGGCGTAATTGAGCTTCTTGCGGGAAGCCCGATTGGTGTGATTGTGCTGTATTCGAATCTCGTAGAGGGTCTGGCTGCGGATATCGCTTTCCTTTTCTGGAAATATCTTAAATATGGCTTTTGGCAGCATGTTGTCGCGGGTCTTCTGCAGCCAATCGGCGGCCTCTTCATCACCTACTACTTCTTTGGCTTTGATTACCTTGGAGCCACGCCATTCATCGCGTTTGTTTTAGTGTCTTTGGTGGGAGGCGTTATTGGTGGTCTGATTGCATACGGCATCGATAAAGGCCTGGAGGCTTCCGGGGTAGTTGTTGAGGAAGCTAAAGTTGTAGAAGTTGATTGATATTTAGAAAGAATTGGCTCCAAGTTGAATATCGATCAACTTGGAGCCATTCTCCAAGCTGAGTTCATTACATTCATGATTGAAATTAAAGAATTTTCGTTTTGGTATCCAGGGGTTGATAGCCCAGCATTACGCAATATTTCGCTGAGGATCGAGGATGGTGAAACGGTATTGATCCTTGGTCCTAGTGGTTGTGGAAAAAGCACATTGCTGCTCTCTATGAATGGTGTGGTGCCAAAACTTACAGGGGGCAAAGTCAAAGGAAGGGTATTTGTTGACGGTAGCGATACTCGAATTACCTCCGTTGCTTCATTAGCAAGTACCGTAGGGCTGATATTGCAAGATCCAGAAAGTCAGTTATCGAATTTATATGTGTACGATGAAGTTGCCTTCGGTCCTGAAAATCTTGTGCTCGATGAAAATGAGATTATCACTCGAACTGATGATGCATTGCACAGGAGCGGGCTGAATACATTAAAAGATCGTTCGGTTTTCGCACTTTCTGGTGGGCAGAAACAGCGCGTAGCCATTGCTGCTTCGTTGGCTATGCTCCCGCGCACAATGTTATTAGATAACCCAACTTCAAACCTGGATCCAGTAGGCGCAGCTGGAACTTACCAGGCAATAATCGATCTCCGCCAAGATGATCCTGATTTGACAATAGTCCTTGCAGACAACCGTCCTGATCATATCATCGACATTGTCGATCGGGTCATCGTTATGGATCAAGGTCGGCTGATCTCTGATGGCTCGCCCCAAGAAGTATTTTCTATGCAAGGTATGCAATCCATAAAAGAAATGGGAATCTTTCTGCCACAACTTGTGGATATGGCGCATTGCCTTCATGAAAAAGGTTATCAAATTGACTCGATCCCCAAAAATCTTGAGCAAGCTCTGGACGTAATCCACCAGTTAGACATTCGTCTGAAATCCCAGATAACCTCTCCAATTAATCAGGATCAACCCAAATTACCGGATGAACAGCCAGATGTTTTAAATCTACACGATATTGAATTCGAGTATCCTACCGGTGTTCGTGCTGTAAATGGGGTGACATTTAATATCAAAAAAGGTGAATTCCTTTGCCTGGTTGGGCAAAATGGCTCTGGTAAAACAACTTTAGCCAAATTGATGGTTGGCTTGCTAAATGCTGCTGCGGGTGAGATCACATTCTTAAGTCGAAATATCGACGAGATTCCATTGCGTGAGTTGATTGGCAAAGTTGGCTATGTTTTCCAATACCCGGAACACCAATTTGTCGCGCATAATGTTTTCGATGAAATCGCTTATAGCCTGAGAGCGATGAATATTCCAGATGAAGAAGTCGAGCGGCGTGTGACACAAATGTTGGGTATTTTTTCTCTTGAAGGGGTAAGAGATGCTTCTCCTCTACAACTTTCTAAAGGTCAAAAACGCCGTTTAAGCGTGGCTACGATGCTGGTCACGAAACCAGAGGTATTGATCCTTGATGAGCCCATGACAGGGCAGGATCGGAAGAATATCGAAAATTTGCTCTCGGTGTTGAATGAACTTCGTGAGCAAGGCACAACCATAATTGATATTACCCATGACATGGAACATGTTGCTACGTATGCAGACAGAGTAGTAGGGATGTCTGAAGGCAAGGTTGTTTTCGACGGTTCCCCTGAAGATTTATTCGTAAATGCAGAAGTGCTTAGTCAGCTCTCTCTAGAACCTCCCATAATTATTCCTATTATAAAGCAGATGCGTCTGAGCGGAATTGACCTACCCCTGAGTGTCACTACGGTTTCGCGATTTTCACAAATTATTTCTGTTGCAGAGGTGATGTAATGAGTGGCACGATGTACGTCAAGTCCGATTCTTTTTTTGATAGGATTGACCCTTTATCTAAGCTGCTATGGGGAACCATAATGATGATATGGACTTTTTATGTGGCTGTCCCAGAAAATCAATTAGTGGTTTTTATTTGTTTGCTCTTAATTGGTCGATTTGGCGCTAAAGTCGGGATACTGCGATTAATTAAATCCGTGAGGGCCTTTCTTATGCTTGGAATTTTTATGATCGTCTTTCAAGCTTTGGTGGCAAAAGGGGAAAATGTCATTTGGTCCTGGGGACCACTTACTGCGACTGCTGAAGGTCTTGCGGCTGGTTTAAATGTGGGATTACGTCTGATCATAATCGTGACAATATCTTCGATATTAGCAATCACTACCGACCCTCGCCGATTGGTTGTGGCATTGATTGAACATGCTCAAATCCCGTATCGATTTGCATATGCAGTCTATTCCACGCTGCGTTTTATCCCTCTCATGCAGCATGATGCGAATGTGATCATCGAGGCACAGACAATCCGAGGCGCGCGTGTCAGCAGATCGCTTTGGGCTCGCATGAAGCAATACTTTGGATTGCTTATTCCATTGATTGCAGATGGTATTCGCCAGGCAACTACGAATGCGATCGCCTTAGATAGCCGGGCATTTGGTTACAAAGATACTCGCACGAATCTTTTGAAAGTAGACGTGCCTAAAGCTGGTCCGTTACTAGTCGTATTTACTTTGGTTCTGTTCACTCTTTACATAATATTTGGCCCTAGGGCTGATATTAGATTGTTGTATTGACTACTGTATTAAAAATAATTTGAGCAGGTGTGTACATGATTCCCAAAACAAGAAAGTTGGTTGCTGAATTGGCAAATGAGATGTTGAATCGCGGATTAACTGATGGGACATCGGGAAATTTGAGTATCATGGATGTCGAATCCCAGATGGTCGCTATTACGCCCTCGGGAATCCAATATCAACATATGACAGCAGATCAAATTCCTGTATTGAATTTGTCTGGCAAAAGAGTATGGGGTGAATGCAAACCTTCGTCGGAATTTCGCATGCACATCGCGGCACTCAAAGCCAAAACGGAAATCCTAGCTGTTATTCACACGCATTCTCGGTATGCGATTGCGTTGGCAAGTATCCACCAACCCCTGCCTGCAATTACGATCGACATGGCTGCCTACTGCGGTGCGGAAGCTCCGGTTGTGCCTTATCGAACTCCAGGTTCGGATGCCATTGCCTCTCTGGTCAGCGAATATATCGGTAAGGGATTTTTGGCAATGCTGCTTGCCAATCACGGCACTTTGCTTGTTTCACACGATCCTGAAATTCTGATCGAAGCAGCCCAAGCATTAGAGTTAGCTGCGATGGCATATATCCGCGGAAGCGTTATTGGCACACCCCAACCAATCGAAAAAGACGAGGTAGATAAGCTACTCGATATGGTGTACGGGGAAAAGAGGGCTATCTAAGTGGGTGAAATTTCGAGTGGATTATCCATTTTGGTGGCCACCGATTTCGATGAGAAAGTATTCTCGAACTATGGGCTAGATCCGATCATACATTATGGAGGATGGGCCATCGATCGCATTCCATATAGCCCGGAGGAAATGATACACGATATTAATTTTCTGGGGGTTAATGTACTCATCGTGGAGGTGGAGGATGTTCCACGAATTATTTTTGAGGAATGCCCTGATTTAGCAGTTGTAGCTAGCTTGCGCGCGAATCCTGTGAACGTAGATTTAGAAGCAGCCCAAAACCATGGTGTGATCATTCTACATACACCCGGCCGGAATGCTCAATCGGTTGCTGAACTTACGATTTGTTTGATACTTGATCTTCTTCGTCACGTGAGTGATTCTCATATTGATATGAGATCTGGAATATGGGGTGAGGGTTTAGAAGATCCTTATCTAAGGTTTCGTGGACATGAAGTAAGAGGGAGAACAGTAGGATTGGTTGGATTTGGGGCTATTGGACAGGCTGTTGCTGGCCTTCTTTCAGGTTTCCAGGTTCAGATATTAGCCTACGACCCTTATCTAGAGCCTGCGACTTTCAATGCCTACGAAGCAAAGTCTGTTGAATTACCGATTCTCCTTGGTGAGTCAGATATTGTTTCCATTCACACGCCCATGAACGATGAAACGCGCGATATGCTCGGCATAGAAGAACTCCGCTTGGCTAAGCCAGGCTCGATGATCGTCAACACCGCTCGAGCAGCGGTCATCAATCGCCAGGCACTGATAACTGCGCTCGAGAATGCATGGATTTCTGCGATTGCATTAGATGTCCATTATGAGGAACCGCCTCGGGAGCAGGATGAGTTATTGGATTTGCCAAATGTATTGTGCACGCCTCACATCGGTGGAGCAACGCATGAAGTGATCAGCCATGGTACAGAAATCGTCGCTGCGGACCTGGCTAGGCTGCTCGAAGGGAAGCATCCTGTCCATGCAGCTTTATATTAAAAATCACACCATTGATTAATGGAGAAGGGAATATGGAACATCCCAAGGTATCGGACAAACGTAGTGGAAAGATCATTTTCTTGAGCCATTGTTGTTTGAATCAGAATGCAAAAGTGCGCGGGATTGCTAGCTATCCTGGTGCGATCACCCCGTTGGTTCAGTTGCTGTTGGATTATGGGGTTGGTATATATCAAATGCCGTGCCCAGAAATGACATATCTTGGCAATATGCGCTGGGGGCAAGTGAAAGATCAATATAACAATCCAATGTTCCGCAGGCATTGCCAGAGCATTGCAGAAGTAATCGTTGACCAATCTCAAAATTATTTACAGTGCGGGTATCAGGTATTGGGTTTTGTGATGATGGATGGTAGCCCTGTCTGCGGCCTGCGTCGAACCCCGCGACCTAAAGATGATGATGTTATGTGGGGAGGAATGACATGGTATATCCCAGAGTCAGAATACCTTCCTGGGAAGGGGAATTTTACTGAAGTTTTGCAGGGTGAACTCGAACAACGCGGCCTTGATCAAATTCCCTTCGTCGCTTCTCCAGAGTTTGATGAAGTTGGAAGCTTGGATTCTGCTTTAGAAGCGATCAAGTTGCTTCTCAGATAGGAGAATGTGGCATGAATTCACTTGAACGGTTAATTGCTTCTGGGAATGGTGAACGGCTTGATTGCGTTCCTGTTGCGCCAGGGATCGGTCACTATGCCGCGATAAAAGCTGGCCAACCAATGACGAAAGTGGCATTTAACCCGGAATTAATGGCTGAAGTCGTCATCCGTTCGGTGAAACGCCATAAGCACGATAGCTGTAGCCCAATCACCGATTATGGCTTGGGGACCGAAAGCATGGGTAGCCGGTCAGTGATCCAGGATTTTGAGCAGACTTTCGTAACTGATTTTTCTGTCCAATCGGACTCTGATATCCGAAGGCTTAGCCTGCCCGATCCATTAAGGGATGGACGAATGCCAGTGATTATTGAATGTGAAAAGATTTTAGTGGAACAAATAGGAGCTACTGTTGGCATCAATGGCGGTTTATCTGGACCACTGTCATTTGCGGCAAACTTGCGCGACCCAAGCCAAATTTTGTGGGATCTAATCGAAAATCCCAGAATGGTTCATCAATTACTTGAGATTTCGTTAGAGGCCACGAAATCCTTTGGGATAGCTCAAGTCCTCCAGGGTGGGGTCAAAACGATAAATATTTACGAACCGATGGCAGCCTTGTTATCGAATGAAATGGCAGAAGAGTTCTCATTTTATTACTTAGAGAAATTGATCGATGCCATTAAAGCTTTGGATGCGCTGGTGCTCTTGCATATATGCAACGATACTACAAGATTCCTAAACCGCATGGTGGAAATTGGTGCTGATATTCTTAGTTTGGATGTACAGGTCGATCTAGCTGAGGCAAAAGAAATTGTTGCAGGCAGGGCGGGAATCTCAGGAAATGTCGCCACAAATCATTTGTCAAGTGCTAGCCCTGAAAGGATCTATAAGGAAGCCTGTCGCTGTATTGAAAAGGCTGCAATAGGAGGGCGCTATACACTGAGCTCTTCTTGTGAGGTGCCTTATGAAACACCTGAAGAAAATATCGATGCCATGATTCGAGCTGCGCGGGAATTCGGTGCTCGATTCATTAATAACCTGGAAGATTAAAGGAAATCCTAATGGCTTGGGAATTTCTTGCCCAATTTGAAAGTGAAAAATGAAGAAAAGTCTCGATAAAAGAATAAAAAATCTAAAAACCGACCCGGAATCTGATTTTATTCTTGTGGATGCGAAAGACCCTGATGCTGCTTTTGGCATAACAGCCACGGGTCTCAAGGAAAAGGATAACCCGGCATCAGGTTTTCGTTCTTTGAGTGATTTCCAGAGGGAAATTGAATCGCTACTCGATCAACAAATACTTGATGTCATCCTAACAACAATTTTTAGCTATGACTCTCTTGTGGCTGTAAAGGATATCTTCCAATCCTCACCTGTCACCCCAGCGATCCGGGTGAATGCCTCTACAGATATTTGGCTGGTGCGTGGTGGACGCTATAGTAAATTGCCATCGAGACCTTACAGTCATGCCAGCCTGGAACAGATCATCTATGGTGAATCCCTTTATTCCAGTGCAAAAAATGCCCGCATCGATTTAGGCCTTTATTCGATCACCTTTTCGAATCAGCCTGAATACGATCTATCAAGTATGGAAGCCCTTCGAGATTTCTATGAGGAGGCAACTCGCCTCGGAATTCGTTACATCTTGGAAGTATTTGATCCCAATAACAAAGATTGTGGGTTAGCGCCGGAAGACATTCCTGCTTATTGCAACGACCAAATCGCGCGCATCATTTCTCTAACTCCCAAGTCAGCTCAACCACTCTTCTTAAAGGTTCCCTATCATGGCCCTGAAGCCATGGCAGAACTGACCAATTATCATCCTGAAACCATCATAGGTATCTTGGGGGGCAGCTCTGGCACAACGTATGATGCCTTCAAGCTCATCTCCGAAGCCCAAAAATATGGGGCTAGAGCCGCGATTTTTGGCCGCAGAATCAAGAACTCCGAAAGCCCAATATATTTTGTTCAACTCCTGCGCGAAATCGTCTCCTCTGGCCTATTGCCTGAAACGGCAGTCGAGAAATATCACCAGTACCTTAAAGCGAATCGGATCAGGCCCCTGCGCAGTATTAAACAGGACTTTGAATTAGAAAGTAAAGCACTGCAATATTTGAAATAGAGAGATTCTATAGATGTCAGCCAGTGTCTACCTGATTGGAATTGATCAGGGCACCCAAAGCACAAAGTCAGTTATCTATAATCAATTGGGAGAAGAAATCGCTACCGCAATGCATCCGGTAAAGCTAAATCATTTGCCGGAGGGTCTGATCACTCAATCGCCGGATGAAATTTATCACTCGGTAGTTATGTCGATAAAGAGTGCTATGTGTGAAGCAGAAATTCCCCCTGAGAAAGTCGCGGCATTGTCTATCGATAGCCAGATATGCTCAATGGTAGTCATTGACGAAAATTGGCAGCCACTTTTTGATGTGATTTCACACCTAGATATTGCCTCCAACAAAAACCGAGATGTAATTCTTCAGAAATTTGGCGAGCGCATAATTTCTCAAAATGGAAGCATGCCGTATATTGCAGCACGTTTGCTGTGGTTGAAACAATCAAAGCCCGACCTATTTGAAAAAGTAGCTCGAGTATTGTTAGTGGGTGCCTTTATCGGTGGGAAGCTATGCAATTTGAAAGCTGAGAACGCATTTGTCGATGAAACCACCATGAATGTATTTGGGTGGGGGAATTTACCTGAAGGGACCTGGGATGCTGAACTTGCCAATTCCCTGGGAATTGACCCAGTGATTAGCCCTGTAATAAGGAGTCCTATTGAGGTCATTGGCGGCTTGCGTAAAGGTGCTGCCAAAAACTGCGGTCTTCTATCTGGAACTCCAGTATTAGTTGGAGCGGGGGATGCGGTTGCTGGTTGGTTTGGCCTGGGGGCCGATCGGCCAGGCTTTTTGGTCGATACATCGGGTACAGCAAATCACCTGTGTATCTGTATAGACCAGTTCAAACCAGATTTGGATGAAAAGATACTAAGCTTTTATCCATCATTGACTCCAAACCTTGGTCACCAGATTGGTTTTACTGCGGGAACAGGCAGATCTCACAGTTGGTTTGTAAACCTGCTCAATTCATATTCACCTAACCGCATACCAAGCCAATCAGACATGGACGTCCATTATCGAGCCCTAGAAGTGGAAGCAGCAGAAATTCCCCCAGGTTCTGATGGTGTGATGTTTCTACCTCACTTTGGGGGGCGATTCTGTCCATTACAACCGAGTTTGCGCGGCGGTTGGCTTGGACTTGAATGGCGACATACCCAAGCGAATTTGTATCGCGCCATCTTAGAATCCATCGCTTACGAGTATAGTATTTATCTTCGAACAGCCCAAGAACTTTATCCGAAGATGGATCTTGAGTGTATCTACAGCATAGGCGGAGGGGCGAAAAGTGATTTGTGGTCTCAAATAAAAGCGGATGTTCTTGGTTTGCCAGTACGAGTGATTCCTGGAGCGAGCAATTTCGCAGCGCGAGGTTCTGCAATGTTGGCAGCTATAGCCACTGGGAATGCGCAGTTTTTTAAGCCTGCAAGGTTTGAAAATCGAGCGGTAGAGTTCGTTCCTAACTCCGAGCAACACCAAAATTATCAATTACTTGTTGACCCTTATCTGAAGTTCAATGAACAACTGAACCTTCTCTATTTAGAGCGAGAACAAAGTCAGGTTTTGTGAGTGCTATGATGAATAAATCGCAGGATAAGCCGTAATCAGTTGAAGAAAATGAAGCCTGTAAAAGTTCGATTATTCCAAAAGAGATTGTTTCGATCTAACCTGATATTGTTTCTGATGTCTTTTCCAGCCATCGTACAGATCGTTGTATTTAAATATCTCACTTTGCCGTTCTTGGTTATAGCCTTCAAGGACTTTAAACCCGCCCTAGGCATTACCGGAAGCAAGTGGGTTGGTTTGAGTAATTTCAAATTCTTGTTTGGGATTACAAAAAAGGGTTGGGAAATCACCCGCAATACTATGGCATACAACGCAGTATTTATTTTTGTAGGAACATTGGTTTCCCTGTGTTTGGCTTTACTCATTGCTGAAGTTATTAAATCAGTATGGAGTCGTTTTTATCAAACAGCCCTCTTTATGCCAAATTTCCTATCATGGGTTGTTGTTGGCTATGCCGGTTATGCGCTGTTCAGCACGAATAGCGGAATGATTAACGGGGTTATGGGCTCTTTGGGATTCGAAGGAATTCAATGGTATCACAAGGTCGAAGCCTGGCCTTGGATTCTATTGCTTGCGAATACATGGAAAAATATTGGCGTTGCTACACTGATCTATTTGGCCTCGATCATGGCAATCAATACAGAGTTTTACGAGGTCTCAGAACTCGATGGCGCTAGTCGTTGGGATCAAATATGGCATATCACTCTGCCGTTGATTTCTCCGATGATCATAGTCATGGTGTTGCTCTCGATTGGGCGAATCTTGAATGCCGATTTCGGGCTCTTTTATGAAGTGCCGCGTCTTTATCTGAATCCGCAATTGGTTGGTGTGACCGATGTTTTCGATACATTTGTGTATCGGGCACTCATAAATCTGGGTCAGGTGGAAATGGCAACTGCAGCCAACTTATTCCAGTCAATAGTTGGTTTTGGGCTGATAATGGTTGCCAATTGGATTGTACGCAGGATTGCCCCAGAAAGGGCACTACTCTAAACTGAAAATGATAACAATGAGCAAAGGAAAAAAAACAAAGAGTTTTCGGCGATCGAATAATCTGCGCAAGGCGCTTATCCATATTGGATTAATTTTGGTGGTCTTGTTCTGTTTATTGCCAGTGATACTGATAATCTCAGGTTCGTTCACCAGCCAAAATGCCATCGAAGAATATGGTTATCGTGTGCTGCCGCGACAAGCCACATTGAGTGCTTACTCTTTCCTTCTTAAACAACCCCAAAAAATTCTACGAGCTTATGGCGTTTCTGGGATTGTCACCTTCATTGGAACCATTTGCGGAACTCTTTTTACTGGCATGTTGGCTTACAGCCTTTCTCGTAAAGATTTTGTCTTCCGAAAAACCTTATCTTTTCTGGTCTTTTTTACGCTGCTATTTAATGGGGGTATGGTCCCACTTTATATATTGGTCACAAATTATTTACATCTAAACAACACTATCTGGGCGCTGATCCTGCCACTGATGATCAATCCATTTTTTGTGCTCGTCATGAGAACATTCTTTAATGAAATCCCACAAGATTATATCGACGCTGCCATGTTGGATGGTGCTGGTGAAATGGCGATCTTTTTCCGGGTGATTGTGCCTCTGGCTAAGCCAGCTTTTGCAACCATCGGAATGATGTATTTGTTGATTTTTTGGAATGATTGGTATTCGGCTCTTCTGTTTATCACAGAACCTGAGCTGTACCCTTTGCAATTTATGCTTCACCAGGTTTTGGCTAATGTTCAATTCCTACAGCAAAATATCCATAATGTTTCTAGCATTGATTTGGCTAATTTGATGATCGAAACCATGCGTATGGCTATGGCAGTTGTCGCTGCCGGCCCAGTCACGCTGATCTTCTTGTATTTCCAAAAATACTTTGTTCGGGGATTGACTGTGGGAGGGCTAAAAGGATGAAAGTGGGAATGCCCAGATTTTTTTCTTTGTTATGCAATAAGGAGGTGTCTGGGAAAAATAGCATTTTCAAATATTCGGTGATCAATTGATGAATTAAGAAAGGATGAAAAATGAAGAGAAAGAGTGTTTTACTCAAACTTGCTCTGATCTCACTGGTAGTATTCGCTTTTGTGATTTCGGGATTTCAGGCTACGGTCGCATTTTCCGGAGAAGCCACTGAATCGGAGCCAACAACAGTCCGCTATACGTACATGGTGCCATTTGTGTCGGAGCGCAGTGATCAAGTTGAAGCAAGGTTGAACGAGCTGGTCCAAGTCAAATATCCCTGGCTGACGATTGAGCTGGATCCTATCAGCCAGGGTGATTACGCTGAACGGATTTCATTAATGTTTTCCAGCGCGGCTGAATGTGATGTTGTTTATACCCCCAAATGGCTGGCTGGAATCTACAATACTCGCGTTGCCAATGGCGATCTAATGGCATTGAATACGCTGCTTGAGTCTGCGCCTGACCTAACAGCAACGATTCCGGAGCTAGCCTGGACCGGGGCCATGGTTGGAGATACGATCTACGCCGTGCCTGGCAACCAGCTCAATGTTGCTGTATCGGGCATCAGCATTATGGAGCCAATTCTGGAGAAATATCCTTTAGATTGGGATAGCATCGAAAAGGTGGAAGACATTGAACCCTGGTTGGAGGAAGTCTTTGCAAACGAAGATTTGCTCGGGTTTGGCTACCTGGAAAACTGGTACCGCCCTGACCTTTATGGATATGACTCGATTGATACTGGCTTAGGCGGTGCGCTTTTCTCGACCCCGGGAATTCTGGGAGTGCATTATACCGATGAAACTCGCCAAGTGGTCAATATGTTGGCTATTCCAGAGTTTGAGAATTATCTGGATCGCGCTCGGCGCTGGAACGAACTGGGATATGCGCCTTCCGAGATGGATCCTGAAGTATTTGTTCACCTGATCGAGATGAAGTATATTGCCCAGATGAACTACGCTCAACCTCACGACTGGTGGGTATCCAACTATGGCATTCCAGCACTGTCTGGTAAAGCATTAGCTCCGCCATTTTATGCCAACTTCCGGGTTGGACAAAATTCCGCCGGAATTTGTGCGACAAGCCAGAACGGCGAAGCATCAATCATCTTTTTGGAATTGCTCAACACAGACAAGGATATCTTCAATACCCTGCTCTATGGGGTTGAGGGAGAGGATTGGGTTTGGGTTGATCAAGATGCCAATCTGATTGCTCGTCCCGAAGGATATGATGACTATACCGGTTATGCCGGAATCGATTGGGTGCTGGGGAACCAATTCATGGCCTATTATCGGGAGCCACGTTGGGCAGAGAACGATGTTTGGGGCCTGGAATCCGCCCTGAACGAGAGCGCGACGCCTTCGGTAATGCTTGGATTTAGCTTTGACCGGACACCTGTTGAGGCCGAGATTGCTCAGGTTATCGCCGTTCTCGATGAATACGCAGCTCCACTTGTCTATGGCTGGGTTGAAGATTGGGAGACTGGTCTTGCTGACCTGTTGACCATGCTCGACCAAGCTGGCTTGGGAGCGATTCAAGCTGAAATGCAGAGCCAGGTTGATAGTTGGGCTGCTGAATAGTGATGTAGAACATCAAAAAACTTCTTCTGCAGAATGAATTACACCTTCCCCGGCATGGGATATTTACCTGTCGAGGAAGGTGTTTAAATCTGCGATGTTTCTCGATAAATTGCCAGAGTTATTCCGTAAATATGGAGAGTCTCATTGCGATTACTTTAGCGACCCAGCATTTGCGACCGTTGAATTATTTGAAATGAACTAGAATATCAAGATGAAACAAAACAGTTATTCATCGATCACCGGGTTTAGCCCAAAAATAGTAGAGATCCTTGGGAAGCTTAGCAAGGAAGAAATGATTGCCCAGCTTGATCTGGCGTTGACGACAAACCTGCCGCGCTTTGCAGGAGTCTTAGAGGATGACTATTTCGAGGTTCTCGAGCAGAAGGGCATATCCCCTGCAATCGTTGATATTCTGCGAAATCTGGAGAAGTTTGAAGTTTGTGATGACCAAGGAAATTTCGATCTTGAACAGGCTAAAGAATTAGTCATCGAAAATTCCTTTGGGTCGATTTGGGGGCTGTCTCAAATTGGCAGCCCAGCACAAAATTACGATAATGCGCGCCGATTGCAGGAGATCGCGCGTTCACAGAGTGCATCAAAACTCCCACTATTGATCATTGAAGAAGGTTTACATGGTGTGCTTGCCCCCGAATCTACAATATTTCCTCAATCGATTGCTCTTGCGGCGAGTTTTGACCCATCGCTTGTGGAAGATATCGGCTATGCCATTGGGCAAGAAGCTCGCCTGAGAGGGGCAAACGCTCTTTTTTCACCTGTACTTGATATTGCTCTAGATGCTCGTTGGGGACGCTCAGAGGAGACTTTCGGTGCCGACCCACACATCGTGAAAACCATGGGAGCGGCGATGGTGCGCGGTCTGCGTCGGGCCGGGATTGCCCCTATAGCGAAACATTTTTGTGGGCATGGCAGTGTGAGAGGGGGGCGCGACAGCAACGATGATGCCCTTTCAATTCGAGAGTTGCGCACCCTCCATCTTCCTGCATTCAAGGCCGCGATTGATGCTGGAGCGCTTGGCATCATGTCTGCCTATAATGCAATCGATGGGCTTCCATGTACAGCAAATTCCTTCCTTCTCAAGAAAATTCTCAGAGAAGAGTGGGGATTTAAAGGCCTCACGATCAGTGATGCAGGTTCGATCGAGGATTTGCATCGTAAATATGCTATTGTGGGTGATTTTAGAATGGCGTGCCAGATTGCCTTCCTGGCTGGATTAGAGATCCATAATAACGGCCCAAATTTCCAGGAAGCTTTGCTGGAACTTCTGGAGGAAGGAACCATTAATCACGAAGAGCTTGAATTAGCTGTAGGGCATGTCCTTTATGTCAAAGAGCAACTGGGTCTTCTAGATATTGACCAACCAGATCCGCCTTTCAATCAGAGTGGCTGGCTGGCATTACGTAATGAGAACAGGCGCCTGGCGCAGCAAGCTTCCCAGAGTTGCCTAGCCCTCCTAAAAAATGAAGCGGGAATTTTGCCCATAACGCCAACAGAGTATTCTCACATCTTGATATGCGGTCCGCTAGCTGGGGATGGGCGCGCACTGTTGGGGGATTATTGTCTAGAAAGTGAGCGGGTTGGAAATATTTACGATGAGATTTGTACGGTATTGCCAGAAGGAATAAAGAAAACTTTCTCAGCTGGGTGTCCCACGGGCGTCGGAGGCGAGAAGAGCGTCGACCTCGATAGGAATTCTGAACTTGAGGCGACCCTGGCGCTGGCAGAGGATGCTGATTTAGTTATTTTCATTGGTGGAGAAAGTTCTGAATTTGGGGTCAATGCTCTTTCTGGAGAAGGATGCGACCGAGCATCTATTGAGCTCCCTATGCCTCAACGCTGTCTTATTCAAAGGTTAGCAGAGTGCGGAAAGCCGCTTATTGGCATAGTCATAACAGGCCGCGCCTTAGCGCTGGAGAATGAAGTTGAGCTATTGGATGCGCTCCTATATTGCCTGTTCCCAGGTGAAGGTGGAGCTGTCACTATTGCAGAAACATTGATAGGAGAATTGACTCCTCAGGGACACCTTCCATTTGATCTTCCACGTCAAAGTGGACAATTGCCTCTTTACTATCATCAATACCCCTCGGGGCGTTCCAGAGATTATTGCGATTTGCTAGGAACACCTCTTTATCCATTTGGCTATGGCATGAGTTATACCAGATTTGATCTCTATGATCTGCAAATCGATGTAGTGGCGGCAGCACCGCAGCCTGAAGTCAACGTCTTCGTGAGGGTGAGAAACACCGGAGATTTTGATGGCCCGGTTCTGGTGCAAATCTATTGTCAAGATATCGTTTCGAGTGTGTTGACCCCGGAGAAAAAACTGTGTGCCTTTGAAAAGCAATGGCTCGAAGTACATGAAGAATGTCGCCTCGAGTTTCAGCTTGGATTTGATGCATTTGCACTCCTCAACTCTGATCATTCCTGGTGTGTAGAACCAGGAGAGTTCGAAATCTCAGTTGGTTTCTCGGCAAATGATATGGTGCTTACGAGGAGTTTTAATCTATAAATTTTTTTACGGCCTCGGGGGTATCCTTCTCCTTGGATTGTTACTTTTTCTCGATTGCTGGCGACTAAAGGAGCAGAAATCAAGAAACCAATTATTTCACAAGGAGAAAATCATGAACAAGCACACCCAAATTACCCACAAAGTACTC
>CAYTKR010000052.1:0-32313 GCA_964438295.1 uncultured Anaerolineales bacterium | reverse complement strand
TCAGTCAATTTTGCCTCATTTTTCTCAAACCACAAAAAACGGTAGAACTAGAAAATTTTTTTCCATCGATTGTTATTGTGTCAACGAAATCAGGATGGTCATCGATAATTTCAACGATTTTTTTAGAAATATTGATATTAACAGGTGGTGGTTTATCGATATCATCTCGATAGTATTTCGGAATATGTCTTGGTGACATATCCTTTCCCAACTCACTTGAAAAATCTTTCTGAAGGGGGGGCATATCTTTAGAAATTACAGTAAACCCGCGGGATTCTAACTTTTTTACATTCCTTTCAATTATCTCTTTTCTTCCACCTACTTCTGCACCTCTCGCGTCACGTAACTGCTTACTTATGTCTCGTCGGGCAACATCAACATCCTCAACATAATACGCAAAGTGTCTGAGTTTATCTCTAAAGAACTCTTTCATAGCTTCATATTTAGGTGTGTCGTAGAATTTCTGACGGTCAATTGATATCAAATCACCCATCCCCTCAACAAGATGTATTTCCCCGGTCAGCCAATGAAGTCTACTAAATGTACGGCCCAAAGTATGAAGATCAAAGTTTTCCCGACTATCTACACCAACATTTCGGAGACGTTGCTTTAAGAATCTCTCTTCAAATGGTTGTATTGCTTTCCAGTCTGTTGCAATGCAATACCGACAAAATACATCTTCGTAGTTCCAAGTCCCCTCCTCCAATTTATACTTTCCAGGCGAATTCCTTTTTAATTCTTTTCCATTAAATATTACCTTCAAATTAGAGAGTTTTAAATCACCAAAGACATCTTTATAAATCGAATCATGAGGGTAATCCAGTGGTAGGTTATCTTGCAACCACCAAATTAATTTTTCAATTGGATTCCAATTTCTTACATAGCGATTATCAAGCTTCTGATCATCTCTGGAAAAGAATAAGTGGGTTAAGCCAGTTAATCCTGTTATCCGAATGGTTGTTCCATTTTGATTAAGATAGATCGAATCCCTAGCTTCAGTTCCTGGTATCGGAATTTTCTCAATATCAATGGGAGTAATATTTTCTTCCAAGAATTCTTCACTTGGAATGATTGCCTCAAATAATATATCAGAATTTCGAGCAGTTGACTTTACTGTAATTGTTTTTCCAAATGGGAATATAGCTAAAAATCCAATACCAAACTGACCAATCCTCTTCCGTTTGAAAATTGGGCTAACATCTTTTCCTCTTTGGCTCCCAGCAATCCTAAGAAAGAAGTCAAACTCATCTGGTGTCATTCCGTTGCCATCATCAATGACTTCCAAAAAATCCTTCTCTACATTGATTGAAATTGATACTTGCGTTGCATCAGCGTCGAACGCATTGCTTACTAACTCCCTTAATGCATTTGGAAAATCTTCATAGGTTTTTGCACTGAGAAGACGAACAATACGTAAGTCAACAGATAGGTTTTTTTGCCAAGTCGTTGTAGTCATTGGAAGTTTGTAATCTAGATTAAATGCCAACAATCAACCATTCAGTATTATGTTGTGGTTTTCCATTTCTTTTGCTTAATGCGTATGTATAAGGTTTCTTATATGTACTCACAGATTTATCCAAATCTGATAACAAGGAACAGATAGTATCAACTTCTATTATACTGCCTGACTTATGTGAAACAACAATTATGCTATCTTTAAACCGGTTGAAAAGGGTCGTAAATAAATCTGTTAATTCTGCGTAGGAATTTGATGGCCATTCTCGATAACCGTTTTGCTTCAAGCGTAAATTACTTGTAGCGTAATCAATTAATTCCCCCCAAACTCCATATTGAGCTATCCCTTCAAGAAAATGGTAGAGTTTTCTGTAATCTTTATCTTTTTGATTTTTAAAAAAATACGGGGGGTCAAGATAAACTAGATCATAAGAATAATCGGAAAAACTAAATGCGTCCTGATTATATGCTGAGTTGCTCATACCATTATCAAATATTGTTTCATTTGCCTCACCAACAAATCGTCTCATTGCTGTTGAAAAGGGCATTTCCCAAGTTGTTTTATTACCAAATTTTCTGTCGACATTGTTTGTTCTAATTGAAAGATTTTTTCTGTGGAATAGATTAAACGGTCGTTTGATTAAACAAGCTTGACCCAGTGCCCAAAACCCAATTGCTTTTTTAAGTTTTAATTCATTCCCCTCATAATTATTTTCTAGCGCGTTCAAATTAGCTATCACTTTATCAAGCCATATATTTTCCCTATCCAAGAAATAATAATCTTTAAACGTCCTGCTAATGAACCCGTCTCGAGAAACGTTTTCATTATTTGAAAAGATAAATTCTATATCTCCATTTGACAGCAAAGTTCCAGAATTTTCAATAAATGCCACTCCCGTTAGGTAGTTATAGCGAAGATAGTCATTATATGTAACCTGTTTTCCCATTCTTTTTAATAATAATGAGACGGATGACGTTCCACCAAATAAATCCAGAGCAGTGGCAAACTCTAGTTGGTCAAATACAGTCCAAAGCAGGTGAAGTATTTTTCTCTTGCTTCCTCGATATCGTGTTGTGGGGAATAACCAATCCTCTGGGAGATCCTTGATATTTAATTTGCTCATTCGATTAGCCCAATTTGCTAGTCATCTACGAAATTATATTGTACCAACATAAAACGATTAGGATTAGTTTTTGGGAGTGGTGATCATTGTGGTTACATATTGTATTTGCCTCGTATGTAGCCAATCTCACAACTATATATTATCAAATTACTCATCTGTTGGAAAAACATCCCATTCAATCTCACATACGACAAGATAATCAGCTATATTTGGATGAAATTCCACCCACGACCGCTTCAATTAGCTGGATGATGGTAATACACTTTCTCTTTTAACTCAGTGAACTCTTTCATCGTCGGTGTATCGGCTTTCAGATCGTTGATTTGTCGCTGTAAATCTCTCTGGCCGCTCTTCAATTCATCAAATCCCCTGTGCATTTCATCGCGCAAACCATCCATCATCTTTTCAACGCCGCTAATAACTGCGTCATTAGACTGGCTAACCATCTGGAACATATCCTTCTTTGTTGGATACTCCTTCAGAACACTACGAAAAACACCTTCAATGTCTTTCTTGGTTAGAGGTTTGTTTCCAGCCATATCTCAATCCTAGCATTTTAGCACGTTCATATCAAGATGAATTTTCGGTGCTTGACAATCATCGCTCCAGATGCTTTGATGGATATAGTTACCACAAATGCAATACTCACCATGAAATCACATCTCAGCGTCACAGAAATCTCCAAAGTCACCCAAAAGGAGCGATCAACTATTGTGCGTTGGATCAAAGCAGGAAAATTTGGAAGCGTCCGAAAGGTCGGCAACGAATACCAGATCTCCCATGAAAGCTTCAAGAAGTGGTGGGATGAAAACATGAATTCAACAAAGCACAATGCAGGGGGCAAATGAAAGATGCAAAGGTAATTTCATTTTCGATCTTCAAGGGAGGAACAGGAAAAACCACTTCCGCTGTAAATGCAGCCGCCGGGTTAGCTCAATCAGAAAAACGTGTTCTGCTTATTGATCTTGATCAACAGGCGTCAGCTACCCGGCATCTTGGCATTGATCCAGAACCTATCTCCCCCACCTTTTACGATGTGTTTGTCCGAAAGATGCCCCTTAGCCTTGTAAGACAGAAAACTCCTTTTGGCTTCGATCTGATTCCCGGTCATCCCCTGTTAGCTGCTGTTGAAGAAGCCCTTGAACCTGGAGATGAACGCCTGTTGAAAGACTTCCTGGCAGGTATACTTCCCGACTACGATTTCATTCTTCTCGACAGCCCTCCAGGGAAAGCTATGTTGGCCATCAGCGCATTGGCGGCTGCCCATCAGGTAGTTATTCCCCTCCAGGCTCAAAGACCTGCGCTAGATGGCACTCATGACATCCTGCGGTTCATCCAGGATGTAGTATGGAAGAAATATAACCCTGCCCTCAAAATCATGGGGATACTTCCCACCATGGTGCGTCGCTTGGGAGGTCATTCTGCGGGGGTTATCGAAAAAGCCCGAGAGTTGTGGGGAGATAAGGTTTTACCTCTTGAAATACCAGAAACCGTTGTTTTTCCACGTTCCTTTGATCAAGGCCAACCTGCAATCAAATTTGCACCCAACCATAAGGCCGTGACCCCATACCTGGCGTTTGCCAAAACGATTTATGAAAAAGCCTGATCCTGCCCGATTTATGGGAAACCATAAATCCAGAGGTGACACTCTGGAGATGAAAGGTTTCAGTATCCCCTCGTCGGAATCCCCGACTTCTCAAAAATCAAAGGAATTTGCCCCACCAAAGACAAAGAAACGTACGGAAGTACTTTTGTACGATCGAACGTCCGAACGGACGAACGTACGAAAACCTGACCGGGTAAAAATCCGTCACGCTTTCGATATCTACGAGGATCAACTGCGCGAACTCCATACCAGGCAACTAGAGGCTGTTCGTGCTGGTAAGAAGAAACCAGGATTAGGCGAAATGGTTCAGCAAGCATTGGATAAATACATTGAAAACGAACATCGAACAAAACAAGAAAAACGTACGTCCGGACGAACGGACGAACCTTCGGACGAACGAACAAACGATCAAATTTGACATCTTCCATTAATCTGTTTATGTTAATACTGCAAGCCTTTTTCTTGCTCTTTGAAAGACCTGTCAGTGAGTAGGGGATGTCGTCGGACAAATCCATCTTCGAGATGTGTGGTCAACGAACCACCACGACCCAGAAGCAATTCGAGCCGAATAGCTGTCAGGCCGACGCCGCCGGAGAAAAAAGAACGGTGGGGAACCGGGGAAAAGAAAAACGCCTCGGAAATTCCAAGGCGTCGTTTACAAATCTATTTGTTCTCTAAAGGCAATCTTGAGAAAGATCTTTAGATCAACGATTTTGCGTCAGCAAAATAAATATAGATTCTAGGGAGAGTATTGTCAAGCAGTAGTTTTCTTCTAAGGTATAATTCCTCTATCTGATCATTAAAAACGGAGAAACATCTGACAAAGATCAACAATCAGATACTCTGACGCCTTATGTCCGGTAGCAAAAAAGGGGACAGTGATTACCAACCCAGGTTGGATGAGCTGATCTCACTTCGACAGGCTGCCAAACTAAGCGGGCTATCCCCAAACCATCTCCGGCTATTAGTCGGCAAAGGGGAAATATGGGGAAAGAAAATCGACCATTATTGGGTGACCACCGAGAAGGCAGTCAGAGAATATCAGGCCCGCGACATACGGCCAGGGCCAAAATCCCCAAGAAAATCCTGACCGATAAATACTAGAATTGACATTATGGGCTAATACGCCTATAATTATTTTGCTTCATCTTCTTCCAATTCGCCAACAGACCTTTCTTCCTGTTGTCCTTATCCTGATGGCCATCGACTGGGTTTGCGAAAGGAGAATTGGTCATGGGTGGCGGATCTGGTGGATGAACGAAGCATGATGGGCGACAGGAACCGGTGTCTGTCGCTCATTCCATTTACCAATCCCACCTGACCGTATACATCTCATACAACTTCGGCTTGCGAGTCTCCCATGTGATCTTCCACCGGCCATCAGATAATTGCTTGAAGTGTTCACTCCCCAAAACGTAGGTTCTTCTGCGTTGATTTTCCTCGACTACCACCCTTAACGGGGGTCGCGATTTTGGCAAGATCACATTAACCTTGGCCCTTTTCATCTTGTGGGAGATATGCGTCGCCCAATAACCATCAGGTTTCAGAAATCCATTATTAAGGCCCCAGGAGATATCGAACTCATCAACATCCCCTTTATTTTTGACTTCTCGCAACGATAAGAGAATATACGTTTTGTAACCAGAACGATGCCGATCAACAGCTTTGCCTCGGCTGGTCTTGTAATCGATCAGGATTTCCCCATCTCCCCAGGCGTAATCTTGAAAAGCGATTATCTCATCTTGCAAGAAGCGCACTTTCTTGTATTCTTGGAAGGTAGCCGCCTTGCCCTTATCATCCAATATCTCGAGGGTGGACTCGTAATCCAGTACTTCGTACATACCCTCGCTAGACAACCCCCGCATCAGTTTTTTACCGATCTTCCACAGATCTCCGATGACCTCAAACCACGACAGGCTCGCGCTGCTGATGAGTGTTGGAATCAGTTTTTGGAAAGTAGTCATACGCCTTTCACGGCGATATTTGGATTAGTGTTTCTTTGTCAGAAAAAGGGCTGTGAAGGCTGCGATTAACGGGGCTATCATCACCACGATCGCCGCCAGATGATAATCTTTCATAGCTTACCCACTCCTCCGTAATGCTGTTTTGATATAGATAAGAGTTCCATACAAAATCAGCCCGGTGGACACCAAAGGCCATTGAGCCTGGCGATCCACGAACCCGGCCAAGACCAGGGCTGCCAGGATCACATTGGCGCTGTCCTTGAGCATATCTGCCAGGTGTTGGCGTTGGGAAAGAGCTAGTTTCATAGTCAGATCATCTTAGCACAACGGTCAATCTAATCTCAAGTTGTAAGAATACCTTGATATACCAGCCACACCTTGACTTCTTATTTTTCACGTACTATCGTGAATTCAGGCTATGACTGCTTCAAATGGATGGGGGACTGAAGCTGGACTGACATCCCTCGTTACTATCGACGATCTTCAGGAGATCGCCCGCTCCCTCGTACAGGGCTTAGAGAAAATCGCAGAATACAAATATCCATTAGCCATCCGAAAGGGGGTGAGACATATGGTCGAACGCGAAAAGCCTGTTGATGTTGTCAAAGCTGGCGCTATTACCTACTTCTTCGACATCAAGGAAACCAAGGCTGGAAAGCCTTATCTTTTGATCACTGAGAGCCGTTTCAAAGGCGAAGGAGAAGACCGCGAACGCAAGAGCATTGTTGTCTTCCAGGAGAGCGTCCATGACTTTGCAAATATGACCGCCGAAGTCGCTGCCCGCATACCACCTGTCGAGCCAAGTCAGGCAGAATAACCAGATTTTGCGTCAGGCACTATTACTATGTCTGCCCTGACCAGCCTGTTCAAGCGCAAGCACGATCACCTTGTTCTGGGGCGTATCGGTCGTCACCGCTTCATGCCCCGCTTTCTGTTGCATCCCAAGTCCAGGAAGTTCCACATGTACGTCGTCGGCCTGACCGGGCGCGGCAAGAGCAAGTTCCTACAGAACTGTCTGGTTCAGGATATCTTCGCCGGACGTGGCTGCGCCGTCATCGATCCCCATGGCGATCTGGCTAAGGATGTTTTGAGATCACTAATCTCCGAGGGATATTTTGCCAACAGAGAGGCTTCTGACGATGTGCTTTACGTAGCCCCCCGGCGCAGGGATTTCGTGATTCCCTTCAACGTGCTTGCCAGACCTGATGAGGATACCGAAACCTATGAGATCGCCCAACGTGTGATCTCTGCCTTCATGCGCACCTGGGCCCGGACGTTACTTGAACCCCCGCGCTTTCAACAAATCATGCGCTCCGCCCTGGCCACCTTGGTCGAAACCGATAAGACCCTCTGCCACCTTTATCAGCTGCTCACCAACGATGACTTCCGCTCCCAGCAGCTTGCGAAAATCTCCGACCCCAAGGTCGCTGCTGACTGCCAGACCTTTTTCGCCAACGAGTTCGACCGCTGGGGCAGGGAGCGTGCCACGATGATGAGCAGCACCACCAACAAGGTCAGCGCCCTGACCGACAACCCCAGCATCTTTTATATGCTGGGCCAACAGAAGAATCACATCAACATCCGCCAGATCATGGATCAGGGAAAGGTGCTGTTGGTCGATCTGGGCGACTGCGATGACGAAACCAAGAAACTCTTCGGCACACTGATTGTCACTGGCTTCGAGCAGGCTGCTCTGTCTCGGGCAAGGGCACATCAATCAACCCGTAAGCCCTATTACCTCTACATCGACGAGTTCCAGGACTTTGCCTGTCATCCTGGTGCTGCTGAAACCTTTAGCCAGATGCTCTCTCAGGTGCGCAAGTTTGGATTGCATATGATCCTGGCTAACCAATCTATCGCCCAACTCAGCGATGGCTTGCAGACCGCATTAGGCAACGCCCAGACCATCGTCTCTTTCCGGATATCCCGTGCCGATGCCGAAGCGCTGTCTCGAACCTTGGGAGAAGTAGACCTGGAAGCCGTCAAACGCGAGAGCCAGACCGATGAGCAGCATCCTGTATATCTGCCTGTATTCGAGCAGCGCGAGGCCTTCATTCAACACCTAACCCGACAGCAGGTGCGCCAGGTCACTGTCAAGACCGCTGATGACCGTTTAGCCGTCATCTGGCCTGAGATGGTCAGAGACGGGGATTGCTCTGATGAACAGTTAGAGCAGGTCATCACTGCTAACCTGAAGCGCAATGGTCATCCGTACGATAACGTGCTACAGCAATTAGTATGCAACCCAACCAATGATAATCCCCCAAGTGTATTCGCCTATTGATGCGAAGCAGGCAATGTGCTTTTCATTGACCTTCCAAACCTATTTCACAAGCATAAACCTTGTACTCAGCGTAGTTATAAACCCCTTGGCACGCCTGTTGGCACACCCCTTGATCGATGCCAAGGGGTTTCCTTGAGGTTTAGGGCATCGAGCCCGTAACCTCAAGCCAGGAGACCTGCCCAGTCTCATGGAGGCCATGCCTGCGCGCACAGTTTTTCCGCCAAAAATCAGGCATAAACACCGAGTTCGCAGCCAGACCCCCAATCCCCAGGCCAGCGTGTCGTCGGTCTTACCGCTATGTAATACCAAGGTTTACCCCGCGGATCGACCCCGACTGCCAACGCTGCCGCCTTCGTCTCTTGTTTCTGCTGCGCAGGACAAGAATCTCAGGTTCCCTCGTTGCATGGCTCACCCGCTACGCGTGCTTGCCTGCAACTCAGCGGCCTACTCGGCTAGAGTGCTACCCTAGTTCGTTCCACTTCAGCTGGGGTGTAGCACACAAGCCTCGCTCCGCGTTGGCAGTCGGCGTCTTTCCGACCGGCTTAGGTGCAGCCTGGACGCCGACACGTCTTACACCAGGTCATCTCCTGGAACCTCTGACCTGGTGCGCTGAGAGAGGAGCGGGGCTTCGCCCCTTTATTCAAAACCTACTCCCTGAGCTTCCCTAGGGCCCGGAGATTACACTTCAACCCAAAAAGTTAGATCATAGCCCTCGGAAATAAAAACGCGCCTTAGATGGCGCTAGATGCTTTCCCTTGCCTGTCTATCAATTATCTCAGCCACCTTCTCCAGTCAAGGACTTTGCAAGTCGCGATTCTCGCGATCCTTGACATCCGAAGGAATCCGGCTGTTTTTCTTCCATATAGGGCAAGGGGAAATATTGGGTTATCAGCGCGAGACCGTATAAGACGAAGTATTGTCAGTTCCGGGGGAACGGGAAGGTTATTACCTCGCTTCAGCACTCCAAAAGATCTGTAACCAGTATGCAGTATCAAGGTGAGCGGGCGCAACGAAATCCGAAGTCGTGGGCTATGAAGGATGGAACGAAGATGTGACTGCGAGAGGCTACACGCAGGCCGTAACCACCATCGACCCAACAGCCACCCCGCAGCATTCGACATGTTTCTTCAAAATTATCGCCGTCGGCCAGACCATCATCAGGGCATTCAAACCAATCAGCCACCCACTCCCAGACGTTACCTGCCATATCGTATAAACTGTAATCATTTGGTGGGAAATATCCCACCGGGGCTGTGTCTTCGTAACCATCATTGAAATCGCTATGGGCCCAATCAAAGGAACAATTGATATCACAGAAGTTTGCTCGACTACCATCGACTTCATCATCTCCCCACGGATACAATTTGCCTTCCAGCCCACCACGCGCCGCCTTTTCCCATTCGTCTTCGGTAGGCAGTCTAGCGCCGCGCCACTCACAGTAAGTGTTGGCACTGACCCAACTAACATGGATTACCGGGAAATCATCGTACAGCGTATCCCCATAATAGCTATCGCGGGTATTAGAACCGTATTCCAAAGGTGGATCACATTCACCAGCATTTACGCAATCAAAATAGCGTACATTAGTGACTTCATATTGATCAATATAGAAATTATCCAGCGTGACGGTGTGGGCAGGGGCTTCATCGGTGTACCAATCGGGGCAATCGCCACCGAAAAACTTTACACATTCGGCCAGGGCAATGTCGGAATCTAAACCCAACTCGATAGACCCAGCGGGCACAAGGGCCATTGGCACGCCGTAATCATCGGTGATCAAATCGAGAAGTACTGCTAGTGTTTCGGTTGGTGTGATCGTTGGTGATGGTAGTGCTGTATCAGTGGGTGGTGGAATTTTCGTAGCCATGGGTAATGCGGTTTGGGTTGCTGTGGTCGGAAGTGCGGTATCAGTAGCCAGTTGTCCAACAACTGTAGATGCTACCGGTACAAATTCGGCAAAATATCTTAGCAGAGCATTGCATCCCCAGCAAGCTAATGCAATCACTACGATAAGGGCTACCCCGCCACAACCGATCTTAGCCCAGTTCGGTATCTTTATCCACCACACTGAACTCGATTCTGGAACTGCTACTTGAGATGCTTTATCATGCTCATTCAATGCCTTCGGTCGAAACACAAGCAATGTATTTCCTACACCAACTGAGTCGCCTTCTTTCAAAGAGTACGATGCGGTTATCCTTTCCCCATTAGCATACGTACCATTCGTGCTGCCAAGATCTTGCAGAGCAAACTGTCCTGCTTGGGCAAATATTTGGGCGTGTCTGAGTGAGATAAGTGTGTCATCCAAGACAATGACCTGTCCCTCCTCTCGCCCAATAACGTTGACGCCGGCATAGAGAGAATAGATTCGCCCAACCTGAGATCCTTGGCGAACGACCAGGCTTCCAATTGCTTCCGCTTCTCCATCGGAAGGTTGTCTTTGTTCGGTGTCAATTATATTCTTGGGATCTGTATCCGTTTTTGGTATCCTCTTAGCCTTCTCAGCTGCGACACCTTCAGCTTCGCCGGCTGCCTTCCTCTTATCATCCATTTGCTCAAAAACTCGTTCTATAGCCCTGATCAAACGCTCGGCATCTATATTGAAACGAGTGTGGCTAATTTCAATCGCATTGCGGCGGACTAATGGTTTTAGCTCGTCCGGCAAATCAATAGAACGCGGCATCGCAGCCCCCTCTACCAACACAGGGATCACACGGATACCCCGCTTCAGTGCAGCTGCGATTTCCAGCCGCACAAAATCATCCGGATTATCCAGCCGACGCTGTCCTTCATCATCGGTCACTGTAACCCAATCCGATCCAATGACTGCAACAAAGGCATCACAATCTGTAACAGCGCGCTCGATCACTTCGACAAAATCCGCACCTGGCTCAATGGCATCTACATCCATGAATACTTGCTTATGGGAAAAGTGTTCCGCCAACCGGTCATAAATACGACCAGCAGATCCCAAGCTATCTACACGTCGGTAGTTAATTAGGATTCGACCACTCATAACTTATTACCCTCACTTAGGCACAGAGATATGCCATTGTGCCATTGGAACTCTAGACAAATCATTGATTGTAAAATAGAGATCTGTCACGGCAGCATCAAAAAAGTGCGAGTCATCAAAAGTCACTGCAGGACTGCCATAGTGCACGTGATGCAACTGCATCAACTCTCCAGCTGGAATGACTGTGTTATTGACGCCGGTCTGACTCTTGGAGTACCACTCAAACTCATAGCGATGATCTGTGTTATCAATCAGTGAGAAATTCCCTGTTGGTGACCATTCGAAAATCAGATCGTTTCCAGTCTTATTCCATAACTCTATTCTTATCTCGATATAACTGGAAGACCCAAATTCCACTTCGCTGACTTTCAACCAGACGCCTTCATGCTTCCACCACTCCCCTACTTCCAATATCGAATCTGGGGGAGTATTGACAGGTTCAGTTGGAATCGGCGTTGGAATATCTGTTGGAAGTGGTGTAGCTGTAACAACGATTTCTACAATTTGAGGCGGTGAAGTTGGCCCCGGCTCTGCTGTTACTACGACCGTTCTTTCCACTTCCACCGGAACTTCGACTGTCACTTCTACAGGTACTTCAACAGGTTGCTCGATCACCGTTACCACCACCTCAGGTTCTGGCATGATGGGTTCGGGCTGAGGAAATATCAAATCGCTAAAAGCAAAGATCAACCCAGATACAAGGATGGCTCCCAGGATCAAGCCAAACACCATCCAGCGAAAACGGATCGCTCCAACAGATCGTGGCCTAACTTCCAGGGGTTCAGCAGGTGTTACCAATGGAGCCGGTGGTACGACGACAATGGCTCTTTCATCCTCCTCGACCATTTGAGCGATTTTGTTTGGAACTGCTTCCGGTTCTGCCTTCCCACCAATCGGCGCTGGAGCCGCTTCACTCAATGCCGGACAACAAACTTCATAAATCACCCTGCGTCGCTGTGCTGGTGGGAGCATATCCAACCCTAGCTTTTCATAGATATTGCCCATGTGTGCTTTGACAGTCGATTCAGCGACGACTAACTTTTCGGCGATATCACTGTAAACTAAACCGGCACAGAACAACGCCAGTACTTCCCGCTGCCGTTCCGTCAGTTGGGATAAACCTTCAAGGGGGTCATTTGGGAATGTCATAAACCCTGGCCTTTGCTCTTAAACCTTCACAACTATATTTTCCACCGCAACCCTAAACCAATAAACCTGGGATTAACTTTGTCGATACTATGCCCCGGACTATTCAAATCGATGCTATTTTCCTGTATCCTGCAGGCAAATGTGAACGCTCCGTCCAAAAAGATTATACATCAATTCTTATCCAGACCTATTGAGAGGAGACCCTTATGACCACACCACAATACACCAACTTGAACTTCGACCAGCAGCGCCGACGCAGGTTCCCGGGCAGATCTTTCAGCGTTGGACTGGCCATCACAGCCTTCACGTTGCTATGGCGTTTTGTGCCCATGCAAAACTTGTATTGGATTCTACTGGCACTGTTTGGTTTGATGGCCTGGCTTGCCAGCTTTGGTTGGCGGTTGGCCCTATTCGCCTTTCACGATTTTATCCATCGATTGGAGCAATTCTAATGAGCACACTAACTACTCACCCCACTTATTCACAATCAACCCCAGTGCTGACTCCCACTTCGCAAGGTTTACTTGCACTGGGACAACAGCGAAATTGGAATTTCAACATCCTTGGTCAGGCTCCGTTACCCCGCCAACCCATCCACCTTCAGGATTGGTTGATCGTTCCTGCACACCAGGATTCGAGCCATATTCCGGCCAGAGCGTTAGAGCGCATACAGGCCATCTTCGAGGTGGGTTTACGACCCAAAGGTTTTGTAATCGTCCATGAAGCGCCCAAGCTGCTTCCCGCGCCAGAGGTAATCAAGCATAAACCCACCGCAATGCCAACTAAATCTCCTGGTATTAAACCCTGGATCGCTGGTTTATTAGGCACAGTTGCCATTGCTATTCCGGTCGCTGCAGCCGTTGCCAGCATGATCGTACCGGCAACATTGGCTGTCGGTGCTGTCCTGGTCGATCCCATCCTGGTAGCGGTCACGGAAGACGATACCTGGATCGAGATCGATCGCTGGTGGAGTTAGGTTTTCCGTGCAGAGGAGATCATGATCGCTATTGCGTCTCGACTCATCAGTACGCTCATCGTGGGAAGCTGCTTCCTTTCGATCACAATGTTCTTCCTAAGCCTAGCAGCCTCACTGCGCTTATTGCCCAAGCTGTTGGAATTTGTCTTCCGATTGTTGCGCTGGCTCATGGTCCTTTCTTACCGCCTGTATGCCTTCATCGTGGAGCGATTGGCCGAGCCCGCTTTTCGTCTTTTTAAGATTGATCTTCATGCGGTATTCGCCAGATTGATGATCGCCTTGTTGTTATCAACTTCGGTTGGTTTATCCATACACTTGCTGGTAGATCTGACCTGGTCAGTTTGGATCATCGCTGGATGCGCACTCCATGGAGCCCTGGTCGGCCTGATCTGGGACAGGTTCACGGATCCAGGTGGTTTGATGTTAGGAGTCAAGCTCGATGAAATACAATAGCGGATTTTCATTTGGAAAAGAAACTAGCGTGCTGACGGCCAGGCAGCGTGCTATTCACACATACGTGATTGGTCAACCTGGAACTGGAAAGTCCCGCGCTTTGGAAGCCTGGATCATGCAGGATATCCATGCCGGGCATGGCGTTGGCGTGATCGACCCCCATGGTGATCTCTATCGCAACCTGCTGATGCGACTTGCCCCCAAGCATGAACTATGGGAACGACTGGTGATCCTCGATCCGCTCAACCCCAAATGGGTGGTGGGTTTCAACCCGCTGGAAGTTATTCAAGGTTTATCCCAAGAACGTCTGGCCCTCTTCCTGACTGATGTGGTCATCAAGGTCTGGAGCCTGAACACAACCAATGCCCCCCGCATGGTCTGGTTGCTCACCAACAGCTTCCTGGCTTTGAGCGATCTGGGTTTATCCCTGCTTGACCTTCCAAGATTCTTACTGGATCGAGATTTTCGTGAAGGTTTACTCCATTGTTTATCAACTGAAGCCGTCTACCTTTACTTCCGGCACGAGTTCCCCGATAGCGATGCAGCCGTCCACCAATGGGTTACGCCGGTATTGAACAAGATCGGCGGTTTGATTTTCGACCCGGATGTCAGGCTGATGTTCTCCGGAGGCACATCCATCAACTTCCGGCAAATCCTGGACGAACAACTGGTAATGTTGGTGAACATCCCCAAGGGCATCCTGGGAGAAGGTTCCAGTGCGTTGCTGGGCGCGTTCATCGTGGCTCATTTGCAGAAAGCAGCCCTTTCACGGGCCAATGCATTCAAACGGGCTCCCTTCTACCTCTACCTGGACGAGTTTCAGAACTATACGTCGGACAATATCAAAGACATCCTATCTGAATCGCGCAAGTATGCCCTGTCGTTAACTCTGGCTCACCAGTATCTAGACCAGCTATCCAACGATTTGAGAAGTGCAGTTTTGAATACTGCTGGAACCATCATCAGCTTCCGCGTGGGATACAATGATGCCCTTCGTTTGGCTAAAGAGATCTTCCCTTCCCCAGATTACCTGACATCATCGAAGATGAAGGTACAGTTAGGCAGATACGGTCTGATGCCCTTTCCATCTGTGAGAAACCATCATGATTCTTTGGGTTGGAATGGCCTGGCATTATTTCTCTCCCGGTTACAACCACGCCAGTTTTGGGCCAGGCATCGCGGCGCGAAAACCCCATCCAAGCAGCGCACTTTCAATATGCCTGATCCGGTTCTCACCTTTCAACTGGCATCTTACCTGCATTCGATGTTGGCCTGCTCAGGGATGCGATTTGGCCGTATGAAGGATGATGTTCAAAGCCAATATGATGGCAAACGATCCTGGTTCAAATCAAATCGAGATGATCCAGACGATGCTGATTATTCCGGTTGGTCTCGTTGATGTGCTAAAGTGATTCTAAGGAGCGACAATGCTTACTCGAAGACCACGCTATAAACGAGCTGAACACTCACCACCCATGCGTTTTCAAGAACGCGATGCTGCTATCCTGCAAGCAATCTATGAGAATGATGGTGTACTTGCTCGTCGTCACTTGAAAGCACTGTTCTGGCCACAAGCAACCAAGCAAGCTATGGAAGGACGGCTTTCTAACCTCTATCACAATGCTTACCTAAACTGGCCTAACCTGGAACAACGCCGCACAAAACCGATCCCTGAACCGGTAGTCTGGCTGGGCTGGCGAGGTGCGCTGGCAATAGCCAGTCATCATGGTCTTCAAGTGCAGCCTCCCAACACGCCTAACGAGAATCAATTACGAAAGTTAGAAACCAGCCTGCGGGATCAAGGTATCCGCTGGCACCGCGAACCGCGCTGGATTCAGTTAGCTCATGATCTGGCTGTGGTGGATTTCAAACTGGCGGTTGAACGATCCGTCCAACAGTTGTCTGCGATCAAGATGGATAAATGGTTGTCTGAAAGCGTCTTCCGTTCCAACACCGACGTTGTCAATTTCGAAGTCAAGGGAAAAGATGGAAAAGTCAGGACTGCGAAGAAAGGCGTCTGCCCGGATGCTTACCTCGAAATCGTCGATGAGAGCCGAAAAGCCAGAAGCGAACCCCATCTTGCCAGATTCTTGCTGGAGTTAGATATGGCTACCCACGACAATCCCAGCTTCGGACGCGAGAAAGTGCTGCCTGGAGTTGCTTATATCAAAAGCCCTGTATATAAAGACCGTTTTGGCTATAACAGCGGACGCTGGCTGATCGTTACCAAGGGTCGCCGAAGGATGAAGAACTTGATGCAGCAGACCAAAGAAAAAGCCGGGCCTTACTCAGCTATGTTCTATTTCGCAACGTTAAATAAGATTACACCCACTAGCGTGAATGTATTGACCTCGCCCATTTGGCAGCAGCCGGGAACAGAGGGACTTATTCCCTTGATTGAGAATTAGGCACTGTTTTTTAACGAGAAGGTACGGAGGTACAACAATGAACGAGAATCCATTGGAAAAATATGAAGACACAATTCTGGACAGCTTGCTCAAAGCAACAGATGTGGCTGAGATATTAAATATCAGCAAATCGATGGCGTATCGCCTGATGCAGACCAGGGAAATTCCCACGGTCAACATCGGTACAGCCAGACGGGTTCGCCCGGTTGACTTGCACAACTACATCCACACCAACCTGACTCCCATAAATACATGAAAATAAATCGACGGTACTGCTCCGCACTGGATATGAATGGGGGTACAATTGGTATCGAAGCGAGGAACCTTACCAACTCAATAATCAGGATAGGCAGGTCACCTTTCCTTGTACTCGACTGAAGGAGTAAATGGAAATGGCTAAACGACGCGGTAATCAAGAGGGTTCTATCCACCAAAGGAAGGATGGAAAATGGCGAGCTCAAATCACCCTGGAAGGTCGTCGTCTCAGCTTTGCTGCTAAAACCAGAAAAGAGTGTCAGGCCTGGATCAAGAACACTCAAAATCAGATCGATAGGGGTCTCATCTATTCCGACACAAAGATCACGCTCAAGGAGTTTCTAGCAGAGTGGTTGACCAGCAAAAAACCGTCACTGCAAATCTCTACTTTCGTTCATTACGAACAATTATCCCGTACGCACATCATTCCTTACATCGGCCACAAGAAGCTGCTAGAGTTGCGACCAGAAAACATCCAAGGCTTATACAATCGCCTGCTTGATAATGAAGTTGGCATTCCCACAATCGAAAAGACGCATGCCGTTCTTCATAGCGCTTTTTCTCATGCTTTGAAAATGGGCATCATTCCCCGCAACCCAGTAAGTGCTACCATCCCGCCCAAAAAAACGAAAAAAGAAATGCAGGTCTTGGACGATAGCCAGGTGAGTCAAATGCTGGTCACAGCTAAAGAACACCGGTGGGAGGCATTATATCATTTGGCAATCACAACAGGGATGCGCCAAATGGAAATCCTGGGTTTGAAGTGGACTGACCTTGATTGGACAAGAAAAACAATCCGAGTTGAGCGCCAGCTAGTCAGGCCCAATGAAGATAAAGTGAAGTTTTCTCAGCCAAAAACAAAGCATGGCAGAAGGAAGATTGCTCTTGGTTCGCTAACTATCAAAATCTTGAGAATCCACAATGAAAAGCAACATACAGAAATCCAAAAGGCTGGTGAAGATTGGCAAGAAAACGACCTTATATTCACAACATCAAATGGCACACCTATACATCCAAGAAACCTACTTCGCAACTTCAAAACACTGCTATGGGATTCAGGGTTGCCAGAGATTCGTTTTCATGATCTTCGACACACCGCAGCATCTTTGATGCTGAATCATGGTATTCCTGTGATCATAGTATCACGAAGATTAGGCCACGCCAGGCCATCTATAACTCTAGATATCTACGGACACTTGATGCCATCGATGCAATCTGAGGCCGCAGAGTTAATGGATGAACTAGTAACGCCAATACGGGTGGAAAATAATTGCACCGAAACTGCACCGAAAATCACCTAGCCGTACTGCCATAGAAACACCACCCCCGGATATAGGTCAGGGAAATGAGAACACCCCTATATCTAGGGGTGTTCTTGGTGGACCTGGCGGGATTCGAACCCGCGACCTCATCAGTGCGATTGATGCGCGCTCCCAACTGCGCTACAGGCCCTTATCAAAGCTCCATGATTTTATCGGAGGCTATACTTGCTGTCAAGAAACACCGAACAAAAACAGATTCCAGAAATTTTGGGAAAAGGTATAATGGCTCAACGTAAAAATTTTACTGAGAAAGAAACCGGCTGAAATCACATGAAATGAACATCTCTTTGAGAACTCGCTTACAGTATTCTTTAACCTTCGCCTTATTGCTTTTCTTTATCAGCTTAATCGGATACCGCTGGTTGGAGGGTTTCTCCTGGTCAGAAGCATTCTACATGACCATCATCACCCTCTCCACAGTGGGTTTCGGTGAGGTCCGACCATTGACTCCTGAAGGGCGCATTTTCACGGCTCTGGTCATCGTAATCGGCGTGATAATCATTGCCGTTCTTTTCAGTACGCTGACCGAGTATGTCATTGCAGGTGAATTAACAGGCACCATCAAAAAGAGACGTCTAATGCAAAAGATCAACAACCTAAAAGATCATTATATTGTCTGCGGCTTTGGTCGCGTTGGCGAACAAGTCGCCGCTGAATTACTCAATTTAGGAATGCCCTGCATCGTTGTTGACCAAAATAAGATCGCCATTGAACAGTGCGAGCACCGCCACTTGAACTACGTCGAGGGGGATGCCACTGAAAATGAGACCCTGTTACAAGCCGGTATTGAGCGCGCCCGCGGGCTGGTGGTGGCATTGAGCAGCGATGCTGATAATGTATTCGTCGTTCTCAGCGCTCGTTCCCTCAACTCGAATCTAACCATCGTCGGGCGCTCGACCGGGGAAGAGTCAGAAGACAAGCTCCGCATGGCTGGCGCGGACCGAGTGGTTTCGCCCTACCGCATGGCAGGGTACCGCATCGTCAACCAGCTCACTCGCCCACATGTAACAGATTTCCTGGATACCGCCATGCGCAGCAAAGGCCTGGACCTGTGGTTGGAAGAAATCCGCGTTGCTCCACAATCCATCCTGGTATCACAGAGCATGGGGGATGCAGAGATCCGTTCGAAAACCGGCGCCAATATCCTCTCGATCCTGCGTGGCGAGCATCATCAGCTACTGGATTGGTCCCCTGAATTACGCTTGCAAGCTGAAGATATGTTGATCGTTGTGGGAAACCCGGAAGAATTGAAAGCCCTTGCCGATCTGGCAGAAGACACGCGATTCGAATAATCTCGGGATTTCGTTACCCGCTGTTAGGGGTCCGTAATGACCTTACCTTCCAAGATATCAGAAAATAGATATGGGCGTGCTACGCATGCCCATATCTATTTCCTTGAATAATAACGTTGTTTCAGAGCACCCACTATCGCTTATAATACCTACGCAAAAAATATTACACTGTGGAGGTTTCATGTCATCCCCAATATTGACCCAACGCCATCAAAAATTGGCTCAAGCCCTATCCGATCATGGTCTGGATGCAATGGTGCTAAACCCTGGTCCCAGCCTGCCCTACTTGAGCGGTCTGCACTTCCATATGAGTGAGCGCCCCGTGGTGGTCTTTCTCAGCGCGGGCAAAGACCCTATCATCGTGCTCCCCGAGCTGGAAGCCCTTAAAATCCAGGATTTGCCGTACCCAATTCAGGCATTTACCTATGGCGAAAACCCAGCTCAATGGGTGACCGCCTTTAAAAGTGCCATCCAGGCCGGGGGATTTGAAGTCAGTCGTTTAGGTGTCGAACCGCGCTCGCTGCGTGTTCTTGAACTGGAGTATCTCAAAGAAGCCGCTCCTCAGGCACAAATTGTTTCCGGGGAAGCCGCGATCGCAGAGTTGCGCATGCGCAAAGATCAAAGCGAGATTGAACATATGCGCAAAGCCGCCCAGATAGCCCAGGCCGCGCTCAAGGCCACCCTCCCAGCGATTATGCCTGGTGTGACAGAACGCGAGATTGCCACCAAATTGCTGCTGCAGCTGCTGAAGCATGGCTCACAATCGAAAATCCCCTTCTCCCCCATCGTTTCAGGAGGCCCCAACAGCGCCAATCCCCATGCTTCGCCAACAGACCGACCCCTGGAAATTGGCGACCTATTAGTCATCGATTGGGGCGCCAACGTCAAAGGATACTTCTCCGATATCACCCGCACCTTCGCGATTGGTGAGGTCGACTCTGAATTGAAACGCATCGCAGAGATCGTCAAGAATGCCAACGCCGCAGGGCATGCCACAGCCAAACCAGACACCCCCGCAGGAGAGGTAGACAACGCTGCCCGAGCCGTGATCAACGAGGCGGGATATGGCGAATATTTCACCCATCGCACCGGTCATGGACTGGGGCTGGAAGGTCACGAAGAGCCCTATATCCGCGCAGATAATTTGCTGCCCCTGGAAGTAGGTATGAGTTTCACCATCGAGCCAGGGATCTATCTACCCGGACGTGGGGGCGTGCGCATCGAAGATGATGTGGTCGTAACAACAGACGGAATCGAAAGCCTGAGCGATTTACCGCGCGAACTGATCACTTTGGAGTAATCGATGATCATCCCCTCTGCCGAACCTTTCTTCTTTCCTGGCGGTGAGGTCGGCTGCCTGCTGATTCACGGCTTTACTGGCGCGCCCAAGGAAATGCGCTGGATGGGTGAATATCTGGCAGAGCAGGGTCATTCTGTCTTGGGAATCCGTTTGCCAGGGCATGCTACCCGCCCTGAGGATTTGCCGCGAGTCCGTTGGGTGGATTGGCTGGCTTGCGTTGAAGATGGTTGGCATACCCTGAACAGCGCCACCACCCAGGTTTTCGTACTTGGTTTATCAATGGGTGGCGTGCTCTCACTTTTATTGGCTGCACGTGTTCCCGTCAATGGGGTGGTGGCTATGTCTACACCCTATGAACTACCCCCAGACCCGCGCATCCCATTCCTGAGATTGATCCACTGGTTCAAACCCTGGGTTCCAGGAGGCGAATCGGACTGGCATGATCGCAAGGCCGAAGAAGTGCAAGTCTGCTATGATGGCTACCCGACGCGATCGATCCTCGAGCTGAAAGCGCTCTTGGCCGAGATGCGCGCAGGACTCCCCCTGGTCAACGCGCCGGTCCTCTTAATGCACTCCCGTCAGGATGGTGGCGTCAATCCCGAGAACATGCCTAAAATTTGTGAAAGATTAGGTGGTGAGGATAAATTCATGCTGTGGTTCGAGAACAGCGGCCACGTGCTGACGCGCGATGCCGCGCGGGAACAGGTATTCAAAGCTGCGGGAGAGTTCATCCAACGAGTAAGCAGATCCTGATTATTCATCTCTGCCAAATGAATTACTCATCATTAGAAAGACACGCCACCGTAGTAGAGAACATTTCACCTTATTGTCATTCTGAGGAATGAAGGATGCGAAGCGACTGAAGCGCCAAAGAATCTCAGCCTTTATGTAACGATAAGGAGAGATTCTTCTCTCCCGCTGTCAGCGGTCGCTCAGAATGACTACCTATTTTTCCTAAGGTTAAATGTGGAGCTACCTACGCTGATTTACGAGGATATAACGATCCATATTGTTTTGTGAATCTACGCAAATCTGCGTATCAAAGAAAAATTCCTTCGGTATCTCACAAAGATAAATTGAGAATGAAGTTACTATGAAGATCAAGCTAATCCAAACAGTCGTTGTTCTCCTGTTGTTCGTAACTCTGGCCTGCGGCAGCGCTACCGCCGTGCCGCCAACAGTCACCCTGGATCAAAGTCTGGTGGAAACGATCGTTGCAGGCACCTTCGAAGCCAACGAGAGTTCTACAGAAATTCCAGCCGAACAGCCCACCGCCGAACCTATTTCCACACCCACACAGATTCCACCAACCCCTGAGCCAACCGCGACAACATCCGCTTGTCTAGCCCCACATCCTGGCGCGCAGGTGATATCCCAACCAGTGGGCTTTGCGGCCAATATCAACACCCTGGCGGTGGTCTTCTATGATTCAATCGGCACCAACCTGGGCAATGTCCAAACTTCAGGGATGACCTGGATGGATCCCAACCATCTCCATATCGGCGGGGGGCAGTCATTGGGCATCGCCAATATCCCTGTGGTGTATTTCACTGTTGATAATGGCGGGATACTGAAACGCAGTGAGTCCGGCATCTCCAACCAACTGGTTCTGGCACCCAACCTGATTTCTGTAACCGGCGTGGAGGGCTCATCGGTCATCGCCTACAGCACAAACGCTTCTGACCAGGTTGCCGGAGGGTGGGTTAGCTACCTCTACGCCGGTGACCTAGAAGCTATCAACGGCGCTCAACCCATTCTGACCCGCTCCGAGGGGGATGGTTTCGTGATCTATCCAATGGCGGTGCATTCTCAAGGGGGCATAGCTCAGGGTGTGTGGTACACCCTATCCATGTGGGGTATCGGCAATATCAACTTCCCACCCTTCAACGGGCTCTATTACTATAAATTTGTCGATGGCAGTGTTACTGAGTTCCTGGCCGGCTCGGATCGCTTGGCAGGATTCTCCCCCGATCAGACCAGGGTTGCGTACATTGCAGGGGCTGGCGGACAGCCTGGGGGTCCAGGTGCCAACCTGACGGTCCGGGACCTGGTCTCCTGCCAGGAGACAGTCATCCCCTTCAACCCGGGCACCAACCTGGGGGGCGGATTGGTTTCTTTTTCCCCAGACAACCAATTTTTATCCTGGTTAGAAGCGAACGGGCCCAACAACATGGAAGCTCAAATGCGCTTGAGAGTGGCCACTCAGAATGGCGGCGTATTTATCGACTCAGACTTTCCAGGTCTCAGTGGACTGGCTGGCGGTGAAATTCCTTCATATATTAAACCCGTTGGCTGGTTGGCAAACCATCTGCTCTTGTTGGAAATCAGCGTACCCTCTCTGGCTTCCCCGTTAGTCGTGGCATGGGCACCCGATCCCAATCTACCCCTGGCGCCTGGCCTGGGTGCCAACCAATCCGCGCCGCTGGCTGATGGAGTCTTCGCCGGATTTCTTTACCCATAGTGGAACATAAATGAACAAGAACTTATTACTCGTGGCCATCGCTCTATTCACCTGGGGAATCGGTGAAGGCGCTTTCATCTATTTTCAGCCCCTGTATCTGGAAGAATTAGGCGCTTCACCGATTGAAATCGGATCTATCTTAAGCGTAGTTGGGGCAGCGATGACCATCGTACACATTCCCGCCGGGCACCTGGCCGATCGTTTTGGTCGCCGAAGGATGTTGTGGGCAGCCTGGCTTTTTGGATCGACAGCCACCTGGGTTATGGCACTGGCGCGCTCATTGCCCGCGTTCACCTTGGGCATGATCCTGTACTCATTTACTGCCTTTGTGATGTCCCCATTGAACAGCTATACCACGGCGGCGCGCGGCAAATGGTCTGTGGCGCGTGCCATCACCTTGATTTCCGCAGCATTCAATGCAGGCGCGATCTTAGGCCCACTTCTGGGCGGTTGGATCGGGGATTATTTTGGATTGGGAAAAACCTATCTCTTTTCTGCCGGTATATTCGTAATTTCCACATTGATCATCTTCAATATCCCTCACCAACCCGTTGAACCCAGATCTTCGACAAGAGGTGGTATTGAACTCCTAAAGAATCCTACTTACCAGAGATTCTTACCGATTATCTTCATCTCAATTTTCTCCATGTATTTGGCCCAACCACTAACGCCAAACTTCCTGCAAAACCAGCGCCAACTCCATTTGGACCAGATCGGCATCATCCTGGCTGCAGGCAGTCTCGGAAACGTAGTGCTGAATATAGTCATTGGGCGCATGCAAGCCTTGCGCGGCTATTTAATCAGCCATCTAAGCGTTGCGTTATTCGCGGGAGCGATGTGGAAAGGACTGGGTTTGCCCTGGTACATCTTTGGATATTTCTTTTTGGGTGGATACCGGGTGGCACGTTCTCTCGCGATTGCCCAAGTGCGAGAACTGGTAGCGCTGGCGAATATGGGGTTGGCATATGGAGTTGTCGAAACAGTCTCTGGTGCTGCCTTGATCCTGGCAGCACCGCTGGCTGGTTACCTGTATGACTTGAATCCGGAGATTATCTATCCCCTGACTTTGGCGATGCTAGCAGTCTCGTTGATTGCTAGTTCATTCTTCATACCAAGATTTACAGTCCAAAGCGAACGCAGTACAAAGGCATAATATAATAGCATTGGAATTTGTCAGAATTTTGGGTGTCGGACGTGCGGAGCACATCTGATACTCAAAATAATTTGGAAATCGCCTTTGAGACAGCACGATCAATTAAAGGAGGAAACAATGGTTATCATTCAATTTATGCAAAACCTTGGCGAATGGCTCAAACCGATCATGGAATTTTTCACCTTCCTGGGTTTCGAGGAATTCTACCTGGCCATCATGCCCGCCATTTTCTGGTGCTTCGACACCATGATGGGCGCGCGCCTGGCCGTTATGTTGGTCGTTACCACGGGAGTCAACGCGGTGTTGAAAGTCGTCTTCCATTCCCCGCGCCCCTTTTGGGTTTCAGATAAAGTACAGGCCATGAGTTCGGAGACCTCCTTTGGCATCCCTTCAGGACACTCCCAAAATGCGGTTAGTTTGTGGGGCACCTGGGGCTATTCCATGCAGCGCCGCTGGGCCTGGATCGCGGCCTTGGGGGTGGCCTTGATAATCGGCATCTCACGGCTATACCTGGGAATGCACTTCCCGGAGGACGTGCTCATTGGTTGGAGCGTTGGACTGATCTTGCTGTGGGGATTCATGCGTCTGGAAGAGCCCACTTTGAAATGGGTCAAAGGTCAATCTGTTCAAAACCAACTGGTTACATTTGCGCTGATCTCTCTTGGCATCCTGTTGATTGGAAATCTGGCGATTGGGCTGACCAGCGACTGGCCATTGCCCACTGAATGGGTCGAGACAGCTACCCGAGCAGGGACCCCGCCGGATCCTTTCAGCCGGGACGGCATCACCACCGCTGCCGCGATCTTCTTCGGGCTGACCTCGGGGTTGGTCCTGATGCAACAGCGCGGCGGATTCGATCCCAAAGGGATGTGGTGGAAACGCATATTGCGCTATTTGTTGGGAATGGTGGTCACGATTGGGATTTGGGCTGGCTTAAAGGCTGTCTTCCCCTCGGGTGAAGAATTCGTCCCACAGTTATTCCGCTACATCCGATATGGTCTGCTGGGATTTTGGGTAGCCGCTGGCGCGCCGCTGACCTTCCGCTGGTTAAAATTGGTTGAGCGCGCATCATAAAAAAGTAGAAATCGAGCTATTCAAAAACGTTCGATTTCTGTGGGAACTCCCATGATAACCATCACATTTGGGGGTAAGGGGCGTGGTCCGCACGCCCCTTACCCCCAAATGTGGAATGTAACCAAGCGACTTTTCAACACAATACATCAATAGGATAAACTATGAGTTCTCCTTCACTCACGATCGACATTCAAGCGGCCCGAAGGTTCGTATTGGCACACCACCACCTCTGGCCGCCGCGTCAGCTCAAAGGCAAAGAAGGTGTGCGCCAGTTTATCCGCCACGTCGGGAACATCCAGTTCGACCCCATCAACATCGTCGGCCGCAACCCTGATCTAGTTCTACAAGCGCGGGTGAAGGATTTTAGGCTGGGGATGCTGGATGAGTTGCTCTACGATGATCGCAAATTACTGGATGGCTGGGACAAAATGGCTTCGCTCTACTCCGTCGAGGATTGGCCTTATTTTGCACGCCAACGCGCCCGTATGAACATGTACCATGGCCACCCAGAGAAAATCGTCATGCAAGTCGCTCCAGACATCCTCAGCCAGATCAAAGAAAAGGGTCCTCAAAGTTCCTTGGATTTTAAAGGATATGAAAAGGCCGATTGGTCTTGGGGTCCGACCAAAGCCTCTCGGGCAGGATTGGAAGGCTTATTTGCCATGGGGAAACTAGGCGTGCACCACAGGGTCAACAACCGGCGCTACTTCGATCGCATCGAGAGACTCATGCCCAAGGATCTGCTGGCTGCGCCCGAACCCAATTTGAGTGATGAAGAATACCAGGATTGGCACATTTTGCGGCGGGTGGGGGCCATGGGGCTGGCCTTCCCCAACGCTGGGGAGCACTGGCACGGTATCATCGACATCAAAACGCCTCAACGCAAGCAGATCATTAGTCAACTGGTGGAAAAAGGTGACTTGATCGCGATCACCATCGAAGAGATCCCTGATAAGGTCTTCTACATTCGCAAGGAAGACCTGCCAACGCTGGAGGCGGTGGGCAAAACCAAACAACCTGCATCCGGTGCTGCCATCCTGGCGCCCCTAGATAATTTGCTGTGGAACCGCAAGATGAATGGCTGGCTATTCGATTTCGAGTACATTTGGGAAGTGTACAAACCCAAAGCCCAGCGGCAGTATGGCTATTATGTCTTACCGGTGATCTATGGAAATAGTTTTATCGCCCGCTTCGACCCTGCTTTCGATAAGAAGACGCGCCAGTTGACGATCCAGAATTGGTGGTGGGAACAGGGAATCCAACCCGATGAGCAGATGGAGGCCGCGTTGATCGATTGCTTCCAAGATTTCCTGACCTATCTACAAGCCGAGTCCTTCGAGATGAGAGAAGCGATTGTCTCCAGAAAAGATCTCAATTGGATGCGGACGATGCTCTCTTGATCCCCCAGAAACGCTTCTGAATCAAAGCTCTACCAACCCAAGCTGGGCGGCAATGGCAACTGCTTCTGTGCGGTTGCCTGCCCCAAGTTTCCCTAAGATCGAGCTGACATGGAACTTGACTGTCCGTTCTGTGATCACCAACGCTGCAGCAATCTCACGGTTAGTTTTCCCCAGCGCCAAGAATTTCAGAACTTCATCTTCACGTGCGGTCAACTTCTCTTGAGAATGATGGCTTTGACGCGTCTCTGCGCTCAAATGTTCCATCAAGCGGGAAGCCACCATGGGTTGAAGCAGCGATCCACCCTCGCTCACTACTCGAACGGCTTCAAACAGTTCTTCCCTGGGCGTACCCTTCAAGAGATACCCTTTGGCACCCGCCCTGACTGCGCCGAGGATGCGCTCGTCGGTATCGAAAGCCGTGAACACGATCACACCCACTTCCGGCTTCTGGGCGCGTAATTGTTCCAAAGCCTCCACACCATCCATCTCAGGCATCTCCAGATCGAGCAGCACAATGTCAGGTTGTAAGCTGCGAACTTTTTCAACAACTTCAATCCCCGTAGCCGCTTGTCCAACTACCTCGAAATCCGGTTGGGTTCCCAACATGGCAGTTAAGCCATCGCGCACGACCGGATGGTCATCTGCCACGATTATGCGTGTGGTTTTCGTGCTTTCAGACATCTGGGTCACTTTCCTCGGTGTATTTATTCTTCGGATGCGTAGTTCTCTCCAAAGGGACAGTCACCAATATGTGAGTACCAACCCCGGCTCTGCTACTCACTTCGAGCAAGCCACCTAATAGCTTGGCCCTCTCGTTCAATCCAACCAGACCAAAGCGATCTTTGGGGATCTGCTGCAAGTCGAAACCGCGCCCGTTATCTTCAACGCTCAACCGGACCTGACCCGGTACCATCACCAACTTGACAACAGTTGCTTCGGCTTGGGCATGCTGTAAGACATTGTTCAATGCCTCTTGAGCAATCCGGTACAGCCCCACTTCGAGACGCGGTGGGATTGGTCGGCTACCAGTGATCTCGACATTAACGTGCTTTTGTGATTGCGCCTGGTACTGGTCTGCCAGATCGCTTAAGGCTTCCGCCAAACTACGTCCTTGCAACGAGGCGGCCCGCAGATCTAGCACCGAGCGACGCGCCTCATCTAGATTGTCCCGTGTCAGATTAAGCGCCAGTTTCAAACTTTGCCGGGCTTGCTGCAAATTCGCATCTGCGTCTAATAATGCGTCAGCGGTCTCTAACTGCAGGCTGATGGCTGCCAAACCCTGGGATAACGTATCGTGGATTTCGCGCGCCAGACGGTTTCGCTCTTCGACGACTCCAATCTGCATGCTGTGCTCGAAAAGGAATGCGCGTTCGATGGCGATACTGAGCATATCACCAATCGTGTTCAGAAGACGCAAAGTATCTTCCGAGAGCTCGCGCCAATCGGTACTGGCGACATTGAGCACGCCCAACTGCTTGTCATGCGCCTGCAGGGGGATGCTGGCATGATAACGCAGTCCAGCAGTCCCATCTTGCAACCATTGCAGGCGGCTGCAGGTGATCACGTTGATATTGGCTACCCCATCGAGATCGCCCGCCCGGTAGGTGTCCAGGCAGTAGCAACTGCCTTCCATGCGTTGGGGAAAATCGGCCAAAGCGGGAGGCAGGTTTTGAGATGCAGCCAAGTAGGATTCGCCGCGCTCATCATCCAATAACCAAATCCAACCAGTCTGCAACCCTAATAGATCGGCCACCTGCCCCAGGGTCGTCATGAGGGCTTGGTCCAGATCCACCTCGCGGTTGAGCGCTTGGGCAATGCTGTTCAAAATCAATAATTCCTGATTTCGGCGTTGGAGTTCTTGATTCTGTGATGGTTTATTCGTTGGCGTACCCATGTTGGAATGATTATACCCTTAGGCCTAACAGGCAAAAGGAGGTACTTACAAAGAGGTGTATGGGCATCCAAACCACGCCCATTCACCTCATTGAGAAAATCTTATATTGGAATTATCCTGTCCTTATGTACAGGTTAGACGCCTCCCTTTGGTCCATAACTTATTCTGGCCCATGTCACGATGTGCAGGTAGAGCAATTTTGCTATCCTATGTCCAATCCAACACTTCAATTCCAATCTCAAGGTAAACAACTTTGAGGTTGACATCAGAAAGGAGTACACTGTGTCAAAGGTAGCCTTAATTACTGGAGCAAGCCGAGGATTGGGTAAGGTGATGGCCACTTTCCTGGCAGGTCAGTTCTATGGCCTAGTCTTGACTGCCCGTCAAGAAGCGTCTCTGAATCGCACGGCTATGCAGCTTTCAGATTATGGTGTTCAGGTAATCGCGCTTCCCGGAGATGTTTCAGACCCAACACACCGTGAACACTTAATCCAAGCCGCCACGGATCTGGGGGGTCTGCATCTTTTGGTGAACAACGCCTCAATTTTGGGGCCAACTCCCATGCCAGCGCTGGAGAAATATCCATTGAAAGATCTAGAAGACGTTTTTCGTGTCAATCTCCTGGCACCTCTGGGGTTGATCCAGGCGGGAAAGCAATTGCTGGTGGACAGTTCTGGCCTCGTCATCAACATCAGCAGTGATGCCGCTGTTGGTGGATATTCCGGATGGGGAGGCTATGGTGCCAGCAAAGCCGCCCTGGACCTGCTTTCTTTGACACTGGCTAATGAGCTAAATAATGATGGTATTGCCGTGGTCAGCGTTGACCCCGGTGATATGCGCACTCAGATGCACCAAGACGCATTCCCGGGAGAAGACATCTCAGATCGCCCACTGCCGGAAGCCACACTGCCCTTCTGGGCCTGGCTGCTCGGGCAAGATCACGATCGAGTCAATGGCCGACGCTTTCAAGCACAAGCAGAAACCTGGGTGGTGCCTGTATGAATAGAACTGACCTAATCTTCGAACGCCCCTCTCATCTTCAGGCCGCCCAGCCCCCAGAGCAACGCGGCATCGAACGGGATGAAGTGCGCCTGCTGGTGAGCACACGCTCTGGGCATACTCATGCTAAATTCCACCAACTGGCCACCTTCCTGGCCCCTGGTGATCTCCTGGTGGTCAATCAGAGCGCAACCTTGTCAGCCAGTCTCCCAGCAAAAGGCGCGCTGGGTAAGTTCATCCTCAATTTGAGCACCCATTTTGGAAATGGTACCTGGTTGGCAGAACCGCGCTGGAGTTCTGAACGCCCTGGGCCGTTGCCGCTGCAGGCTGGCGATGAGATCCAGGTTGTGGGTGAGGTGGGTCGGCTGGTCGCACCCTTCCCTGGTCTTCCGCGTTTGTGGTTTGTGAAATTCGAGAGAGATTTGAGACATGCCATGGACCAATTCGGAGGGCCAATCCGCTATGGTTATGTTGAGGAAAGCCACCCCTTACAAAGTTACCAGACTTTGTTTGCCAATACACCTGGCAGCGCAGAGATGCCTTCGGCGGCGCGTCCTTTTACACCGCGCGTCATCGAGAGTCTGAACCAACATAACATTCGATGGGCTGGATTGGTACTGCACACAGGCGTCTCGAGTCTTGAAGTTGAAACTGAGCAGGTGGAGGCGCAGCCCATGTACCCCGAACCGTTTGAAGTCCCTTTAGCAACAGCCTGCGCTGTCAACGCCGCCCGGGAGCGAGGCAACCGGGTCATTGCTGTCGGTACGACAGTCGTGCGCGCATTGGAATCAGCCTGGGACGGTGAGGAGGTCCGCCCGCGTCAAGGATACACTCGCCTGTTCGTTCATCCAGATCGGGGAGTGCACACAGTAAACGGGCTACTTACCGGGCTACACGACCCTGTCACTAGCCATCTTGCTATGCTTTTCTCAATCGGCGGACAAGACTTGGTCCAATCCGCGTATCGCGAAGCTATCGATGAGGGTTATTTATGGCATGAGTTCGGAGATAGCCACTTGATCTTGCCATGAAAAATTCTCTCTTCATAGCCACAAATACAGGCTTGGTCAATGCGGAATACGATGGGGAAAATTGGGTTGAGACCCATCGCAGTTTGACAGACCAGCACCTCACCAGCCTGATCGCCCGAGAAGGGGTGATCCTGGCTGGTACTCAGGCGGGTGTCTTTCGATCCGATGATCTGGGGAAAACATGGCGTTCTGCCAGCAAAGGGCTGAGCCTACCACACATCCGCTGGCTGGCTTTTCATCCACAAATATCCGATCTGGAGTTCGCTGGCACAGAGCCAGCAGGCATCTACGTTTCCCAAGATGGTGGTGAATCTTGGCGCGCCTGCCCTGAAGTTGCTGAGTTACGTGATAGGTTTGGTTGGTGGCTGCCCTATTCTCCTGAAGCCGGTTGCGTGCGCGGGCTCGCTTTTCATGGCCAGCGTGGCTATGCTGCTGTAGAAGTCGGGGGCTTGTTGCGCTCTGATGACGGAGGGCTAACCTGGGCTTTGGTTAGCGGCAGTGATGGACAGCCTCGCTTTCAAAAGCCATCCGAGGGGGAAATCCATGCCGATGTTCATTCCGTGGAAGTTCATCCCACATCTCCTGATTTGGTGATGGCTGCCACCAACGCGGGTTTGTACCGCTCAAATGATGGTGGAAATCATTGGGATCAGATCAATAATTTCGGCTACACAAGAGCTGTCTGGCTCGATCCTCTTGATCCCGCACATATGGTGATTGGCCCTGCCCGAGGCGTCGACCGCCAGGGCACTATCTTGGAATCACAGGATCACGGAAGGCACTGGTCCTCAATTACCTTGGGATTGGAGGTTCCTTGGCCGCGCACGATGGTCGAACGCTTTAAACAGGTTGAATTCACATCCACCCTAATGGCTGTGCTCTCGAATGGTGAAGTGTATGAGGCAACCATCGGTACGTGGGAATGGCAGCGTATATTATCTCAAGCAAAAAGAGTGAACGCAGTAACTCCGATGATAACGTAAGATTAGTCAAAAGGTCTGAAGACTACCCCCATGTGCAAGTATTATCTCATGAATGTCATCCTGAGCGCGCCACGCTATGCGGCTCTACGAGCAGGCAGTTCTATGGCCAGCGAAGGATCTGGAGAATTGTTAGCGCCCTTTTTTGCCTTCCTCCAGCATCTCAATCATTTTGGCGATCCGCCTAAGGCGGGTTTCTTCACGTTTCGCATCGTTGATCCAATTGACATATTCTCTCTGATGCGTGTAGGATAATTTCTCATAGAAGTCTTTGGCCAAGGGGTTATCTGCCAGCTTTTCCATCAAATCATCAGGGACTGTGACCAAGCGCGGTTCCAGGTCTTCTTCTAGGATCACTTCTACTTCATCGCCAAAGGTTTTGCCTATCTTCTCTCGGATGGCTTTGATCACAATCAAGATATGGCAAGGCTCTCCCATGCGCACCAGGGTGCCGCGGTACGGCTCGCCATCGATGGTTGCTTTAATCTTGACGCGTTTTTTGCCATACACATCTTCGACATCGAAGGGAACACGCACAAAGGCACCCCCGCCCCCGGGGTCTACGATCTCTGCTCGGAATGTTTGCTTCTCTGTCATGCTTCCTCTCTTAAATATGGCCAATCGCACAATTTCCATATACTCAACCTCATAGGGAATCGCCGAAAGAAGATAGCAAGGGCGCTATGCGCCCTTGCTATCTTCTTTCGGTTACTCAGA